>WHTW01000070.1 GCA_009377525.1 Rhodospirillales bacterium | reverse complement strand
GCAAGAAGCACGTCATTGGTTTTCAAGTCGCAAACTGCGGAAACTGCGCAAACCTCGCCTGGCGTGCAGTGCCCGCACCTTCTGTCCCAAGGGGGCAGTCCCGCGGGAGGGGCTGCAGAAAATGCAGAAAATGCAAAAAATCCAAAAGCGGTGCGCATTCAATGGCTTGGCGGGCATCGGCCGGCCTGCCGGAAATTAGCCGAAAATGCAGAAATTCACGAGCCAGGCGACGGCAGTGCATGCACCCCTCCGGCAAAGCCGGGCAAAGCCGACAGGCGGCTGCGCGCGCCGGCGCCAGCGGCACCCAACCGTCAAAACCACTGTGCAGAGCTGCTAGGATAGCTGCGGTCGCATCGTCTGCCCGGCCGCCCACAGCCAGCGTCCGTCCTTCCTGGTGAAGATGCAGAGCGAGCGGAAGGTCGCGGTGATCTCCCGGCCATCGAGCGCGAACTGGTCATCCAGGACCATGGTCGCCACGGCGCAGTCGCCGAATTGCCGGACCTCCAGCTCGCTCACCTTCTGGCTGCGGAACACCAGCTTGCCGGAGGTGCAGCCGACATCGATGTACTCGGCCTTGCTGAGCTTGTAGCCACCGGCATTGACGTAGACGAAATCGGGATGGAGCAGGGCTGTCATGTCGTCCGCTGATCGACGCGACAAGGCGCTGGCCTTGGCCGTCAGCACCGCCCTGATTTCTTCCGTGATCATCGGCCGATGCTAGAGCGATTCCCGATTTGATGGAACCGCGAGCGGTTCCATCAAATCGGGAATGCGCGCACCGGGGTTAGTTGTTGCAACAGGCACATTCCGTTCGGCTGATTCCAGCCGAACGGAATGTGCTCTAACGGAAGGCCGCCTTGAGTTCGAGAGTGAGCCGGCCGACACCCGTGCATTGAGGTCACTGTCGGCCGCTGCCATAACTGGCGCCATGGAGAGAACCCCCGGCCGGCTGCGGCTGCTGCGCGAGCGCGCACGCGACGATGAAGCCATCGAGGAGATGAACGAGGCGGCGTTCGGTCCCGACCGCACGCACAAGACCGTCTATCGCCTGCGCGAGGACGTGAAGCCGATCAAGGAGCTGTGCTTCGTCGCCATCGACCAGAAGGGCCGCATGGTGGCCTCGATCCGCAACTGGCCGATCCTGATCAACGAACGCTGGCCCGCCATCCTGCTGGGGCCGCTCGCCATCTCGCCCGAGCTGCGTGGGCTCGGCTACGGCAAGGCGCTGATGTGGCACTCGATGGCGCAGTCGCGCATGCTGGGCCACAGCCGCATCATCCTGGTCGGCGATCCCGAGTACTACAACCAGTTCGGCTTCCGTCGCGACCTGGCGCTCAACATCCAGCTTCCCGGCTGGGTCGAGGAACGGCGGTTTCTGGCGCTCGAGCTGGTGGCCGGCTCGATGATCGGCGTCCACGGCATGATCGGCAAATGGGACGCGCGCAAGGCGGCCGCGGCGGGACGCAAGCGCAAGCGGACTTGAATGGAGCGCGGACCTGGAGTTCCGCGCTCCAACTAACGCACCACGATTCTCGGCGCCGCGCGCGGACCGCGCTGATTGGCGCTGAGCTGCTTCCACACCCGGCCGGCGATGTTCTTGTAGATCTGAGCATACGGGCTGTCGGGCTGGGCGACGACGATGGGATGGCCCGAATCCGACGTCGTGCGGATGTCGAGATGCAAGGGTACTTCGCCCAGGAACGGCACGCCGAGCTTCTCCGCCTCCTCGCGCGCCCCGCCATGGCCGAAGATCTCGGCGCGCTCGCCGCAATGCGGGCAGAGGTAGAAGCTCATGTTCTCGACGAAGCCCAGCACCGGCACCGCGACCTTGCGGAACATGTTCAGGCCCTTGCGGGCATCGACCAGGGCGATGTCCTGCGGCGTCGACACGATTACCGCGCCGCTGAGCGCCACGCGCTGGGCCAGCGTGAGCTGCGCATCGCCGGTGCCCGGCGGCATGTCGACCACCAGCACGTCGAGCTCGCCCCATTGCACGTCGCGCAGCATCTGCTCGAGCGCGCTCGACACCATGGGCCCACGCCAGATCATCGGCGTGTCCTCGTTGACGATGTAGCCGATCGACATGGTCTTGAGCCCATAACGCTCGATCGGCTTCAGGGCCTTGCCGTCGACCGATTCGGGCTTGTCCTTGACGTCGAGCATGCGCGGCATCGAGGGGCCGTAGATGTCGGCATCGAGCAGGCCGGTACTGACGCCGTTGGCAACAAGGCCCAGCGCCAGGTTCACCGCCGTGGTCGACTTGCCGACGCCGCCCTTGCCCGAGGCCACAGCGATGATGTGCTTCACGCCCGGCACGTCGATGCGGCCGCCGCCGCCCGTGGTCTTGGCGGCAAGGCCGCCCTGCCCCTGAGCGCGGCCGTGGGCATGGTCATGCGCGTGCGACGCAGGCGCAGCCGATGGCGCGGGACGCTCGGAGGTCATCACGGCCGTCGCCGACAGCACGCCCGGCATGGCGCGCACGGCCTGCTCGCAGGCCTGGCGCAGGGGCTCCAGGGCCGTGCCGCGGGCGGGGTCGACATCGAGGGTGACGGCGACATGGCCGCCGCGCACGGCGATACCGCCCACCATGCCCTGCGCCACGACGCTCTTTGCCGTCGCCGGATCGATGACGGCCTCAAGGACCTTGCGGACGGTCGATTCGGTTATTTCAGCCATGAGTGCTTGTTTCCGCGGCCTCGCAATATTGTGTGGCCGCTTGATTGCAGGTGTCGCTGCCGTCACATATATGCAGCGCGACCTGAAATCAAAGCCGACAATACGCCGGGCGAGACGGCCGGTAGCCCTGAGGTGAACGATGGCGTGGAACAACAACAGTGGCGGCCCCTGGGGTGGCGGCGGCGGCGGCGGTGGTAGTGGTGGTGGCAATGGCGGCGGGCCATGGGGCGGCGGCGGCAATCGCGGCGGCGGCGGCCCGTTCGGCTCGCGCCGCCCACCCGACATGGAAGACGTGATCCGAAAGGGGCAGGAGCGGCTGAAGAACCTCATTCCCGGCGGCTTCGGCTCCTACAAGGGCATCGTGCTCGTCGTGCTGGCGGGCCTGGTGATCTGGCTGGTCACCGGCTTCTTCCGGGTGCAGCCGAACCAGCAGGCCATCCAGCTCGTGTTCGGCAAGCCCTACGGCAAGCCGGTCGAGCCCGGTCTTCACTACAATCTGCCCGGACCGATCGGTAGAGTGGAGGTCATAAACGTCCAGGACCAGCGCCGCCTCGTGATCGGCGGGCGCGGCGGCCAGGACCGCGGCACCACCCCCACGCGCGGCCCGCGGCCGACCTCGAGCGAGAACCAGATGCTGACCGGCGACGAGAACATCGTCGACATCGAGTATGCGGTGCTGTGGCAGATCAAGGACGTGTTCCAGTACGCCTTCGACGTGCGCAACCAGGAACAGAACGTGCGCGACGGCGCCGAGGCCGCCATGCGCGAGATCATCGGCAAGTCGAACCTGCAATATGCCCAGACCGAGGGCCGCAGCCGCATCGAGCAGGACACCAAGGACCTCCTGCAGGGCATGCTCGACGATTACGGGCTGGGCGTGCGCATCAACAACATCCAGCTCCTGCGAGTGGACCCGCCAGAGGAGGTGATCGCCGCCTTCCGCGACGTGCAGGCCGCGCGCGCGGACAAGGAAAAGAGCATCAACGAGGCCAACACCTATCGCAACCAGGTGCTGCCCAGGGCCAAGGGCGAGGCCGAATCGATCATCCAGCGCGGCGAGGCCTACAAAGCCGAGATCGTCGCCCGGGCGAGCGGTGATGCGCAGCGCTTCGACCAGGTCTACGAGCAGTGGGCCAAGGCCAAGGACATCACGACCGAGCGCCTGTACCTCGACACCATGGAGGAGGTGCTGCGCAACGTGAACAAGGTGATGATCGACAAGAACTCCGCTGGCACAGGCGTGGTGCCCTACCTGCCCTTGCCGGAACTGAAGACCACGCCGCCACCCGCCGGCGGACCGCAACCACCTCGTCAGACGCCGCCGGCGCAGGGAGCGACGCGATGACCAACCGTGCCATCATCGCGCTGATCGCGCTTGCCGTCGCCATCTTCCTGCTGACCCAGACCTTCTACACGGTCAATCCGACCGTCCAGGTGCTGGTGCGCCAGTTCGGCGCCATCGTCGGCGAACCCAAGACCGAGCCTGGCCTCTACGCCAAGATCCCGCTGGTCCAGGACATCCAGCGCATCGACCGCCGGCTGCTCGACTACGAAGCCGCGGAGTTCGAGATCATCGCCGGCGACCAGAAGCGCCTCGTGGTCGATGCCTATGCCCGTTACAAGATCGAGGCCGCCAAGCTCTTTGCCCAGACTGTTCCGGGCGGCGAGCCGGCGCTGCGCGGGTTGCTCGATTCGCTGATCAACTCGGAGATTCGTGGCGTTTTGAGCTCGGTGCCGCTGCATGCGGTGCTGACCGATCAGCGCGCCAACCTGATGGACGATATCACCCGGCGGGTGAACGCCAAGACCAAGGAGCTCGGCGTCCGGACGGTCGACGTGCGCATCAAGCGTGCAGATTTGCCGCAGGCCAACTCGCAATCGGTCTTCAACCGCATGAAGACCGACCGCGAGCGCGAGGCCGGCCAGCTCCGCGCCGAGGGCGACGAGGAGAAGGCCCGCATCACCGCCACCGCCGATCGCGAGGTCGCGGTCATCAAGGCCGACGCCGGGCTGAAGGCCCAGATCGTGAAGGGCGAGGCGGACGGTGAAGCCACCCGCATCTACGCCGAGGCCTTCAACAAGGATAAGGATTTCTATGCCTTCTACCGGCGCATGGAAGCTTACAAGCAGGCCTTCGGCGCCGGCGGATCGACTATGATCCTGAGTCCCGACACCGACTTCTTCCGCTATTTCAACGACCCGTCGGGACCGCTGCCGCCCAAGAAATAGCTCTGGGAACCCGGCAGCAAAAACCGTACCGACGGCGTTGTGGCAGTCCTGCAACGCCGTCGCCCGAATTTCGCAAACGCCGTGGAAAAGCTGAAACAATCAGCAATATCAAGGCCTCTTTATTTGCGCCACAATCGGGCTCCATGTAGACAGGAACTCGAACGTGCGGCGCCAGCCGTTCCGATCCGTTGAGGCCTGAGCGCCGTTGGAGGTCGGACGTGATTCTCACTGATTTTCCTGGTGTTTTGAGGGGTGCCGCCGTTATGGCGGCGGTGTCGCTTGGTCTGGCGTTGGCGCAGCCCGCCGCCGCGCAGCCCACGCGCAACGCACCCGACAGCTTTGCCGAACTGGTCGACAGATTGATGCCGACCGTCGTCAACATCACCACCACCCAGAACGTGCCCCAGCAGGGCCCGAGGCTGCGCGACATGCCGCAGCTTCCGCCCGGCTCGCCGTTCGAGGAGCTGTTCAAGGAATTCTTCGACAAGCGCGGCGGCGAGGAACAGAAGCGCCGCGGCACCTCGCTTGGCTCGGGATTCGTGATCGACTCCGACGGCTACATCATCACCAACAACCACGTCATCCAGGGCGCCGAGGACATCACGGTCATCTTCCGTGACGATACCCAGCTCAAGGCCAAGCTGATCGGTTCCGACAGCCGCATCGACGTGGCCCTGCTCAAGGTCGAGCCGCCCAACAAGCGGCCGATGCCCGCCACCAAGTGGGGCGATTCCGACAAGGAGCGCGTCGGCGACTGGGTGATCGCGATCGGCAACCCGTTCGGGCTGGGCCATTCGGTGACTGTCGGCATCATCTCGGCGCGCGGCCGTTCGCTCAACGATTCGCTCGACGACTACCTGCAGACCGACGCGGCCATCAACAAGGGCAACTCGGGCGGTCCGCTGTTCAACGCCCAGGGCGAGGTGATCGGCGTCAACACCGCGATCTACTCGCCGTCCGGCGTCAATGCCGGCTTGGCCTTCTCGATCCCGGCCAACCTGGTGAAGCAGGTCGCCGACCAGCTCCGCGAGTTCGGCCGCGTCAAGCGCGGCTGGGTGGGCGTGAGCTACCAAAGCGTCACCGACGACATCGCCGACTCTTTCGGGCTCGACCGCGCCCGTGGCGTGCTGGTGGCCAATGTTGTGGCCGACGGCCCGGCTGCCAAGGCGGGCCTGAAGCGCAACGACATCATCCTGAGCTTCTCGGGCCAGGGCGTGCTCGACCTGCGCCGCTTCCCGCGGCTGGTCGCCAATGCCCGTGTCGGCAGCACGGTCGACGTCATGGTCTGGCGCGGCGGCAAGGAAGTGCCGCTGAAGCTGCGCATCGGCGAGCAGGAGGAAGACGGCAAGCAGAACGCGGCCGCCAAGGGCAGCGACAAGAAGCCTGCCGAGCCCGACCAGCCGGTCGTCTCGACCGTCGAGCAGCTTGGGCTGACCCTGCAGAAGGTTACCGACCAGCTGCGCGAGAAGTACGGCCTGTCCGACCAGGTGAAGGGCGTCGTCATCACCAAAGTGGCGCCCACCAGCCCGGCGGCTGAGAAGCAGCTCCAGGCGGGCGACGTCATCCTCGAGGTCGACCAGAAGCCGGTCACCACGCCGCAGGAGGTCGCCGACCTCGTGGGCAAGCTGCAGCAGGCCAAGAAGCGCTCGGTTCTGCTGTTCGTCGAACGCCAGGGCGATCCAAGGTTCGCGGCGCTCAGGCTGACGAAGTAGCGCTCATCCTCTTCCGGACCGCGCGCGTCGTCGCGCGCTCATGAATCATGAGGCGCGCGAGGACGCGCGCGGTCCAGGAGAGGTTAGACCTGCACCACCAGTTTGCCGAAGTTCTCGCCCTTCAGCAGGCCCATGAAGGCCTGCGGAGCGCGGGCGAGGCCGTCGACCACGGTCTCGCGGCTCTTGAGCTTGCCTTCCTTCACCAGCCCGCCGATCTCGCTCACGAACTCGCCCATCAGCGCGACGTGATCGGAGACGATGAAGCCCTGCAGGGTGAGCCGCCGCTGCACGATGGTGAACATCTTCGGCGGGCCGGCCATCGGCGTCTGGTCCTGGTATTCCGAGATCGCGCCGCAGAAGGCCACGCGGCCGAAATTGTTCAGCCGTTCGAACACGGCGTGGAAGATCTTGCCGCCGACATTCTCGAAGTCGGCATCGATGCCCTGTGGGCAGAGCTTGTCGAGCACGGCGCCGACATCGTGCTCGGTCTTGTGGTTGAAGCAGGCGTCGTAGCCCGCCTCGCGCACCGCCCAGGCGCACTTGTCCTCGCCGCCAGCGCAGCCCACGACGCGCGCACCGGCAAGCTTGGCGAGCTGGCCCGCCACCTGGCCGACCGCGCCGGTCGCCGCCGACACGAACACCGTCTCGCCCGCCTTGGGCTTGCAGATGTGCCGGACGCCGTACCAAGCGGTGAAGGAGGGCATGCCCAGCACGCCGAGATGGGCCGACAGGGGCGCGGCCGCGGGATCGATCTTGCGCAGGCCCTTGCCGTCATGGAGCGTGTGGCTCGCCCAGTTCAGCATGCCCATCACCGTGTCGCCCTTGGCGAAACGCGGGTTCTTCGACTCGGCTACCTCGCCCACCGAGCCGCCGGTCAATGGCTTGTCGAGCTCGAAGGGCGGCGTGTAGGAGCGCAGCTCGGTCATGCGCGGCCGCATGTAGGGATCGAGCGACAGGAAGCGGGAGCGCACCAGCACCTCGCCATCGGCCGGCGTGGGCAGGCTCACCTTCTCCTCGCGGAAGCAGTCGGCGGTCACGTCGCCCGCCGGACGCTTGGCGAGCACGATCTGGACGGCGTCGGTCATGGGTCGGTCCTTTCGACGAAATCGGTGCGGCGATAGCCCTGCAGGTAGAGGAGCGCGGTGAGGTCGCCGTGATCGATGCGGGCCGGCACCTCGGCCGCCACCACGGGCTTGGCGTGGAAGGCAACGCCCAGGCCCGCCGCCTTCAGCATCGGCAGGTCGTTGGCGCCGTCGCCCACGGTCACGGCGTCGGCGGGCGACAGCCCGAGCTCGGCCGCCAGCCGCTGCAGGGTGGCGAGCTTGGCCTCCTTGCCCAGGATCGGCAGATCGACCGTGCCGGACAGCGTGCGGCCGTCATGCTGCAGGCCATTGGCGGCATGGGAATCGAAGGCCAGCGCCTTGTGCGCCATGGCCGTGAAATGGGTGAAGCCGCCCGACACCAATGCACAATGGCCGCCGTGCTGCTTCATGGTCGCCACCAGGGTGGCGCCGCCGGGCACGTAGCGGATGCGCCTGGCCGCCTCGTCGAGCCTCGCCACGTCGAGGCCCTTGAGCAGCCCGACCCGCTCGTTCAAGGCGCCGGCGAAGTCGATCTCGCCGTTCATGGCGCGCGCGGTGATGGCCGCGATCTTGTCGCGCAGGCCCAAAAACTCGGCCAGCTCGTCCAGCATCTCGTTTTCGATCATGGTCGATTCCATGTCGGCCACGAGCAGCTTCTTGCGTCGGCCCGCTGCAGGCACCACCACCGCGTCGATTGACGTCATGGCGACCGGCCTGGCGTCGCCGTCGAAGGGAATGTCGCAGGCGATCTCCGGCGCCAGCCACACGGGCGTGCCGACCGTGACGCCCTGTGCCTGCAGTACGGCGACGGCGTTCTTGATGGCACCGTCGTTGAGCGCGGGATGGGCCGGAGTGGAGATCAGGACGAGGACGTTTTTCACGCGGTCGTTAATCGCTCATTTACAATCGCGGGCCAAGCAGGTCATTTCGCCCGCCATGGATCGGCCCGTCATCGTCGTCACCGGCCCGACCGCCAGCGGCAAGTCGGCGCTGGCGCTCGCGCTTGCCGAACGGCATCGCGGCACCGTGATCAACGCCGATGCCATGCAGACCTATGACGCCTTCCCGATCCTGACGGCGCAGCCGAGCGAGGCGGAACGCAGCCGCGTGCCGCACGCGCTCTATGGCGTCCTGCCGCTCAGCGAGACCCTGTCGACGGCGCGCTGGCGCGCACTTGCCGACGTCGAGATCGAGCGCTGCCTGGCCGAGGGCCGCACGCCCATCCTGTGCGGCGGCTCGGGCCTTTATTTGCGGACCCTGATGCAGGGCATCGCGACCATCCCCGATACGCCGGCCGGCCTGCGCGACCAGGCCAATTCCGAATGGATATCGTTGGGTGCGGACGCATTTCGCGCGCGCCTTGCCGAGAAGGATCCGGCAATCGTCGCCCGGCTAAAGCCCGGCGACCGCCAACGCCATGTCCGTGCCTGGGAAGTGTGGGTCGCTACAGGCCGGCCGCTCAGCACCTGGCAGGCCGGCGAGGGCGAGCCGTCGCGCTGGCACTTCGTCACGGTGCTGCTGGCGCCGGAGCGCGGCTGGCTCAGGGACCGCATCGAGAAGCGCTTTGACGCGATGCTCGCCTCCGGTGTGCTGGCCGAAGTGCGCCACGTGTTCGATCGCGCGCCCGATCCGCGCTGGCCCGGATTGAAGGCGCACGGCGCATCCGAGGTGTTCGCCCACTTCCGTGGCCAGCTCAGCCTCGAGGACGCGCGCCGAATCGGCATCGACCACACGCGCCAATACGCAAAGCGCCAGATGACGTGGTTCCGTCATCAGATGGCACCAGATGTAGTGGTCGATTCGACCTCAGACCTAAGCTTGGAGCAAACTGAGAAATTATTGACCAAAACCGAGGCCTGAAACTTTACGTTTCGTGCGATTTGGGTTGATTCCTCCCAGCACGGCCTATACTTTCCGCGCCGCCGCAAAACCCCCATTTTGCGGCACATTTGTCAGAGAGGAGACCCGTGTCATGAAGCCCGAGGAGTCCGCCACGACTGGCGCCGATCTGCTGGTGAAAGCCCTGATCGACGAGGAAGTCGAGGTCGTCTTCGGCTATCCGGGCGGCGCGGTCCTTCCGATCTACGATTCCCTCTTCAAGCAGAACCGGCTGCGCCACATCCTGGTGCGCCACGAGCAGGCCGCGGTGCATGCCGCCGAGGGCTATGCGCGCTCGACCGGCAGGGTCGGCGTGGTGCTGGTGACGTCGGGTCCGGGTGCCACCAATGCCGTGACCGGCCTCACCGACGCCTTGATGGATTCGGTTCCCATCGTCTGCCTCACCGGCCAGGTGCCGACGCATCTGATCGGCAACGACGCCTTCCAGGAAGCCGACACGACCGGCATCACGCGACCCTGCACCAAGCACAACTACCTGGTGAAGGCCGTCGACGATCTGGCGCGCACCGTCCACGAGGCCTTCTACGTCGCCCGCTCGGGCCGTCCCGGGCCGGTGGTGATCGACCTGCCCAAGGACGTGCTGATGAACAAGCACGACTACGTGGCGCCCAAGAAGCCGGTGCAGCACAAGAGCTACCGCCCGCAGGTGAAGCCCGAGCTGAAGAAGGTCGAGGAGGCGATCGAGCTGATCGCGGGGGCCAAGCGGCCGATCTTCTATGCCGGTGGCGGCATCGTGAATGCGGGGCCGAAGGCGTCGAAGCTGCTGACGCAGTTCGTGCACACGACGGGCTATCCCATCACCAACACACTGATGGGGCTCGGCACCTTCCCGGCATCGGACAAGCAGTTCCTCGGCATGCTGGGCATGCACGGCACCTACGAAGCCAATCTGGCGATGTATCACTGCGACGTGATGATCAACATCGGCGCGCGCTTCGATGACCGCATCACCGGCAAGCTGGCCGAGTTCTCGCCCAAGTCGAAGAAGATCCACGTCGACATCGACCCCAGCTCGATCAACAAGAACGTGCGCGTCGATCTGCCGATCGTGGGTGACGCCGGCCACGTGCTGGAGGACATGATCCGTGTGTGGAAGGCCAAGCAGCCGAAGGTCGACCACAAGGCGCTGAAGGCGTGGTGGGCCGAGATCGACAAGTGGCGGGCGCGCAACTGCCTCGCCTACAAGCAGGACAAGGAGACGATCAAGCCGCAGTACGCGCTCGAACGCCTCTATCACCACATCAAGGACAAGGACCACTACATCACCACCGAAGTGGGCCAGCACCAGATGTGGGCGGCGCAGTTCCTGAAGTTCGAGCAGCCCAACCGCTGGATGACCTCGGGCGGGCTCGGCACCATGGGCTACGGCTTCCCGTCGGCGATGGGCGTGCAGATCGCCCACCCCGATGCGCTGGTCATCGACGTGGCGGGCGAGGCCTCGATCATGATGAACATCCAGGAGCTCTCGACGGTGGCGCAGTACCGCCTGCCGGTGAAGATCTTCATCCTGAACAACCAGTACATGGGCATGGTGCGCCAGTGGCAGGAGCTGCTGCATGGCGGCCGCTATTCCGAGAGCTACATGGAATCGCTGCCCGACTTCGTGAAGCTCGCCGAGGCGTTCGGCGCGGTCGGCCTGCGCTGCCATGACCCGGCCAAGCTCGACGACACGATCAAGCAGATGATCGACATCAAGAAGCCGGTGGTCGTCGACGTGCTGGTCGACAAGACCGAGAACTGCTTCCCGATGATTCCCTCGGGCGCCGCTCACTACGACATGCTGCTGGGGCCCGACGACCGCGCCGCCAAGCCGGTGTCGGAGGAAGGCATGGTGCTGGTGTGAACGCGCCGCAGATGACCTCCAGCCACACCATCTCGGTGCTGGTCGACAACGAGCCCGGCATCCTGGCGCGCGTGGTCGGCCTGTTCTCGGGGCGCGGCTACAACATCGAGAGCCTCACCGTGGCCGAGACCGACGCCAAGGAGAACCTTTCCCGCATCACCATCGTGACGGCGGGCACGCCCATGGTGATCGAGCAGATCAAGGCCCAGCTCGACCGGCTGGTGCCGGTCCACAAGGTGCGCGACCTTACCGTCGAGGGCCCGCACATCGAGCGCGAACTGGCGCTCGTGAAGGTCAAGGGCACCGGCGACAAGCGTGTCGAGGCGCTGAGGCTTGCCGATGTGTTCCGCGCCAAGGTGATCGACGCCAAGACCGATTCCTTCGTCTTCGAGGTCACCGGCACGTCCGACAAGGTGCGGACTTTCGTCGGCCTGATGGAAAGTCTCGGCCTGGTCGAGCTCGGTCGCACTGGCATCGTCGCCATGTCGCGCGGCGGGGAAGCGCTGTGATCCCCGTCGGGCGGCCGTAGTGGAGTACGTCGTCGCCCTGTTCGGCCTCGCTGTCGTGCATCTGCTGGCGGTGGCGAGTCCGGGACCGTCGACGGTGCTGGTGATCCAGACGGCGGCCGTCGCCGGCCGGCGCGGCGGATTGCTGGCCGCCTTCGCCATGATGATGGGGGCGCTTGCCTGGGCCGCGGCGGCGCTCTACGGCCTGCAGGCGCTGTTCGCCCAGTTCGAATGGCTGTACGTCGCCTTCCGCATCGGCGGCGCGCTCTTCCTGCTCTATCTCGCCGTCATGATCTGGCGCCACGCGAGGGATCCGCTGCCGGAGATCGCGGTGGACCGCACGGCCCACATGACCGGCTGGCAGGGCTTCCTGCGCGCCCTGCTGCTGCAGCTCAGCAATCCCAAGATCATGGTGTTCTTCGGCAGCATCTTCCTGTCGGTGCTGCCGCAAGACATGCCTGGCTGGATGGACAGCGCGGTACTGGCCATCGTCGCGGTCAACGAGTTCACTTGGTTCGCCGTGCTGGCGCTCCTGTTCTCGGGCGGGCCGGCGCGGGCCTTCTACCGTCGCGCCAAGATTTGGCTTGATCGCGTCATGGGCGGAGCGCTGGCCCTGCTCGGCGTGCGGTTGGTCCTGTCCGACCACTGAGGCAGGTGTCCCGGCCGTGAGCGAGGCACCGGCGTCGACGAAAAGGACCACCTTCTACGACGAGCTCATTCGCCGGCGCCGCGCCGCGTGGATTGTCGCGAGCGTCTGCGCATTGGTTTCGGCGGGTGTGGGTTTGGTGCTGAGCACCATCATCACGCCGATCGTGTTGCTGGTCCTGGGTGGCCTCCTGCATCTCGTCGCCGCCCTCGGTGTGGTCGATGCCCTGGCTCTTGGCGGCATCGCGCTGATTCATGACTTTGTCGCGGCGCAGCTCGCCAACTTCGATCGACTTTCGGAGACCCTGGATCGGGTGAACGGTCTGGGCGACATGGCGCTATTGGCCCAGCCGCTGGCCCGGCTGGCGCCCGCCGCGATTCCTGCCCTGCTCGCCGGAATGCTCGTCTGGCTCTGGTTGCGCGGCCTTTTTGGCCGGAGCAGCAGCCAGGACTTCATCATGCGCCTGAAGGCGAGGCCCGCGAAGCTCGATGACTTCGAGGAACGGCAGCTTGGCAACATCGTCGCGGAGGTCGCGATTGGCGCCGGTGCGCCGACGCCGTCGCTCTTCATGATCGACACGCCGATCGTCAACGCCGCCGCGCTGGGCTCGCACGACAAGGGCGTCGTGCTTTTCACGCGCGGAATGCTCGACAGCCTGGATCGCAGCGAAACCGAGGCCGTCGCCGCGCGCCTGGTCTCCGCGATCGGGGCCGGAGATCTGCACGCCGCGACAGGCATCCTGGCGGTGTTCCGCACGCTGGGATTTTTCCTCACCGTGCTCGATCTGCCCCTGCGCTGGTCGGCCTGGCGTACCCTGGGTGGGTTGCTGATGGTCTCGGTGACCCGACGGACCGGCGGCGATGCCCTGGGACGCGTCGGCGAGGGCCTGGAAGAGGGTCTCGAGGCCGACACCCTTCCCGACCTCGACAAGATCGCCGGCAAGGCGCCCAAGCTCGTGGCCAAGCTGGTGCAGTTCCTTTTGCTGCCCTTCTATCTGGCCTCGATATTCTACAAGCTCATCCTGTTCCTCTGGACGGCCTTGTTCCTGGGGCCGCCCATGGCGTTGCTATGGCGCAACCGCTGCTATTGGACCGACGCCCGCACCGTGAAGCTCGGACGAAATCCGGAAGCCTTCGCCAAGGCCCTGGAGAGGATCGGAGCGGCGGATCCGCCTCCCGGCGGCGAGGCATTTGCCTATCTGTTCATCGCCGCGCCGACGACCACTCGTCGCGCCGTCACCGACCGGCGCAGCCTGGCGTTGGCGCTGACGCCGCCGACGAGCAAGCGCCTGGCGCGTCTCAGCGCCATGGGCGCCGCCCCGCGCGGCGGGCGGACCGTCGACCTCGCGACCCTCGCCGCGCACCCGCTGCGCGCCCTCGTGGTCGGGGCCTTGGGGCTGTTGCTGGTTCCGCTGTTCGCGGCTCTGGTCATGGCGATCGGTTTTCTCACCGTCATGGTCATGACGTTCGGCCTGCTCGCTGGCCTTGGCATCGTGCACGCCCTGATCTGACTAACGCACGCGCGCCTGCACTTCGGCCAGGCTCGCCGGCGTCTTTTCGAGCACGAACAGCGCAGTGGTACGGCCGTTGATGCGCAGCGGATCGCCGGCCTCGCGCTCGGCCATCTCGTAGAACATCTGGCCGGCCGGACGGCAGTTCCAGTCGGGACTGAGGCCCGACAGGCGCACGCCGGGATAGCGCAGGCAAATCTGGGTGATCGACTGGCCGCCGGCGCCGGGTGCGGTGTCGACCTGCCATTCGCCGGCGAAGATGCGGCGCTGGCCGACCACCCAGGCGAAGTCGCGGCCGTCGGCCGTCGAGTAGTGGATCTGCGCCGGTCCGTTGCCGGCCCACAGCCATGTCTTGTTGGCCATGCCGCGCTGGGCGGCATCGGGCGTGGAATTGTCGATGGCGGCCTGGATCTGCGGCATGGGCACCGCCGGTCCGACCGGGGCGGCCGGATCGGGGTTGGAGCAGGCGGCCAGGGCCGAGAGAGCAACGAGGAGGATAGAGCGAGGCAAACTGAACATGGACGGACGCTGCCGTGTAGCGAACCGCTTGTCTAGGGATTGGCGCGTGCCTTGAGCTGCGCGATCGTCAGGTTGGTCAGGTGCAATTCGAACGGTGCCTGGGTGCGGCTCGCGAGGCCCAGCACATCGCCGTTGGCCCGTTCAGGGATCCAATGGAAAACCGAGCCGGCGGCGCGGCAGTACCATTGGCCGCCGGCGGCCTTGCTGATGGGATGAGCGGCCTCGGCTGGATAGCGCAGGCAGAGTCGCGTGACGGGCTGGCCCTTGCTGCCTGGTCCTGTCTCGATGCGCCACTCGCCGGCCAGGATGCGCTCCTGTCCGCGAAACCAGGCGAAATCCCTGCCGTCGGGCGCCGAGTAGTGGATGTGCTGGCCGGAGCTGCTTTCGGTGCTGCGCCAGGTCTTGCCGCTGAGGAAGGCCTGAGCCTGCTGCGGCGTGATGGTGGCATTGGCGGCATCGATCTGTCGCATCGTGGCCGAGCCGTCGCGGCTGCCCGATACCGAGGAGCTGTACCAACATCCGGCCGGGACAGTGCGGCGGCCGCGACGAGCAGCGGGGAACGACGAGCGGTCATGCGTGGGAAGCGGATTCCAGACTGGCCTTTGCAGGCCGGGTTGTTTAGCAAGCCCCCTTTCAATATCCGGAACGCACACTGCCAGGAGGATTTGGCCCAATGCGTGTCTACTACGATCGCGATGCCGATGTGAACCTGATCAAGGGCAAGAAGGTCCTGGTCGTCGGTTACGGCAGCCAGGGCCACGTCCATGCGATGAACCTGCGCGATTCGGGGTCAAGGACGTACGCATTGCGCTGAAGCCCGGCTCGGCCACGATCAAGAAGGCCGAGGGCGCGGGCTTCACGGTGATGAGTCCAGCCGACGGTGCGAAGTGGGCCGACATCGTCATGGTGTTGACGCCCGACGAGCTGCAGTCCGTCATCTACAATGCCGACCTCGCGCCCAACATGCGCGCCGGATCCGCGCTCGCCTTCGCGCACGGGCTCAACGTGCACTTCAACCTGATCACGCCGCGGCCGGACATCGACGTGTTCATGATCGCGCCCAAGGGACCAGGCCACACGGTGCGCTCGGAGTACCTGCGCGGCGGCCTGGTCGAGCTGATCAAGGCGGGCTACGAGACGCTGGTCGAGGCGGGTTATGCGCCGGAGATGGCCTACTTCGAGTGCCTGCACGAGGTGAAGCTGATCGTCGACCTGATCTTCGAGGGCGGCATCGCCAACATGAACTACTCGATCTCCAACACCACCGAGTACGGCGAGTACGTGTCCGGACCGCGCATCGTCACCGCCGAGACCAAGGCCGAGATGAAGCGCGTGCTGGCCGACATCCAGTCGGGCCGCTTCGCGCGCGACTGGATGCTCGAGAACAAGGTCAACCAGGCCTCGTTCAAGGCCATGCGCAAGCGGATGTCGGAGCACCCGATCGAGGAGATCGGCGTCAAGCTCCGCGCCATGATGCCGTGGATCAAGGAGAAGGCGCCGGTCGACAAGACCAGGAACTAGCCCCGTCATCCCGACCGGAGCGAAGCGAAGTGGAGGGACCTCCTCTTCGCTGTCTCAGGTCGCATGACGAGGTCCCTCCACTTCGCCTCGCTGCGCTCGGCTCCGGTCGGGATGACGGGGTGGTCTATCTCTTCCCCAAGACAAACCCGCCGCCTGACGCATCGAGCGTCACGCCGGAGATGAAGCTCGCCTCGTCCGACAGTAGCCAGACAATGGCGTTGGCGATCTCCCCGGCTTGGCCGACGCGGCCCATGGCGATGGTCGATTCGATGGCCTCGCGCACCGCGCGGTCGGCCAATGTCTTTTCAGTCATCTCGGTCTCGATCATGCCGGGCCGCAGCGCGACGGCGCGGATGCCTTCGAGCGCCACGTCCTTGGCGAAGCCCATGGTGAAGGAGTCGACGGCGGCCTTGCTGGCGGCATAGGCCGAGGCGCCCGGCCGGCCGCCGATGGTGCCGGCCATCGACGAGACGTTGACGACGACACCGCCCTTGCCGCCGCGCTTGGTCGACATGCGGCGCGCCGCCTCGCGGCAGCACAGCATCAGGCCGACGGTGTTCACGGTGAACAGCCTCTCCAGGGCGGCCGCGTCGAAATCCTCCACACGTGAATTGAGGCCGATGCCCGCGCTGTTCACCAGATGCGTGACCGGGCCCAGCGCCTTCTCGGTCGCGTCGAACAGGCTCACGATATCGGCTTCGCGTGAAACATCCGCCGGCAGGGCGATTGCCTGGCCGCCGTTGGCGCTGATATCGGCCACGACCTTGTTCGCCTGCGCGTCGCGCGAGCGGTAGTTGATCGCGACCTTGTGGCCGCGCCGGGCGGCGAGTCTCGCCGTGGCCGCGCCGATGCCGCTGGCGCCGCCGGTGATCAGCAGGGTCATCCTTTCAACGCTCCTCCGGTCAGACCATGTACGAGATAGCGGCGGACCAGGAAGGAGAAGACCAGTACCGGCAGCATGATCATGGTGCCGCCGGCGGCGATGCGGCCCCATTCCCAGCCCTCGTAGTTCATGAAGTTCACCACCGCGACCGGCGCGGTCATGGCCTCGGTGCGGGTCAGGATCAGGGCAAAGAAGAAGTCGTTCCAGGCGAACAGGAAGCAGAGGATGGCCGTGGCGGCGAGCCCTGGCCCGGAGAGCGGCAGAATGATGCGACAGAAGCCCTGCCACATGGTGGCGCCGTCGATCCAGGCGGCTTCCTCCAGCGAACGCGGCAGCTGGTCGTAGAACGGCCGCATCATCCAGATCACCAGCGACAGGTTGAAGGTGAGGTAGATGATCACGAGGCCGGTCAAAGTGTCCAAAAGCTCGAGGTGCCGGTAGACCAGGAAGTAGGGGATGGTGAAGGCGATCGGCGGGGCCATGCGGCTGGCCAGGATCCACAGCGTGATCGTGCCGCCGGCGCGCGTCGTCCAGCGCGACAGGGCGTAGGCCGCGGGCACGCCGATCAGCAGCGACAGCACCGTCGAGACGACGCCCACGATCAGGCTGTTGGCGAAGGAGTTGCGGAACTCCGACGTCCACAGCGCGGCATAGTTGGCCCAGGTCGCCTCGAAGAAGAGCCGCGGCGGAAAGCGGAAGATCTCGGCGTTGGTCTTGAACGACATCAGGACCAGCCACAGGAACGGCGACAGCGCCAGCAGGGCGAGCGCGATCGCCAAGGCGTGCATCAGGAAGCGGGCGCGCGCGTGCGAGGACTTTCTAGTCAATGCGCGCTCCCCAGCCGACCAGGCGCACGATCACCCAGCTCAGCACGATGGTCGCGGCCAGCAGCACGACGGTGATGGCGCTGGAGAAGCCGAGATAGGAGAAATTGAAGGCCTGCAGGTAGGAATAGTAGTTCGTTACCTCCGTGACGTTGCCCGGCCCACCGTCGGTCAGGATGAAGATCAGCGGAAAGGCCTTGATGGAATCGATCAGCCGGAAGAGGCCGGCGACCAGCAGCACGCCCTGGATGAAGGGCAGCGTGATGAACCAGGTGAGCTGCCAGGGCGAGGCGCCGTCGACCTTGGCGGCGTCCAGAAGCTCCTGCGGCATCATCTGCAGGGCCGCCAGCACCATCAGCATGGTGAAGGGGAACCACTCCCAGGTGTCGGCGATGATGATCGAGGTCAGCGCCCAGTGGGGATCGGTGATCAGCGCCGGCACGTGCCAGCCGAACGCCCGGAACAGGCCGTGCATGGGGCTGATGTCGGGTGTGTAGATCACCTTCCAGATGATGGCGACGACGATCGGCGGCAGCACCATAGGGATCAGGAACACCGTGCGCAGCGCCTCCAGGAGCCGCGTGCGCATGTTGAGCAGCAAGGCGAGGCCAAGCCCGATCAGGAGCTGCAGCAGCACCGTCCAGAACGAGAGCTTGATCTGCACCCAGATCGAGTTGTGGAAGCGTGTGTCGGCCCAGAGCTGATGGTAGCTCTCGAACGGCTGGGAGAAATTCCACAGCGTCTCGGGCCGCGTGAGGTTGAGCTGCGTGAAGCTCGTGGCGAGCAGATAGAGCGACGGCAGCAGCGTGATGACGGCGAGGACCGCCAGCGACGGCGCCACGCAGAAGGCGAAGAAGCGGTGTTGTTGACGCGCAATCCTGCCAAGCGTCTGACTCCTCTCCCCCGCCAGGGGGAGAGGTTGGGTGAGGGGGCTATTCACGTCGTTTCCCCCTCACCTAGCCTCCGAAGCTCCGCAAGAGCGAAGGGGGGCCAGCGGGGGAGAGGAACTCGAGGGAGAAGTACTCAAGTATCAACCTTGATCCCGGCCTTCTGCAGATCCTGAATGGCCTCGGCCTGCGCCTGCTTCATCGCGTCGGGCGCGGCTTGCTGCTTGGTGGCGATGCGCTCGATGGCCTTGTTGATCTTGTCGCCGACCTGCGGATAGACCGGCACGGTGCGGTACTTCATGTAACCTGTCTTGCCGCCGAGCTGCAGCACCTCCAGGAACAGCGCCGCCACGTCCTGGTCGTTGAGCGTCAGTACCTGCTTGAACTCGGGGCTCTTGATCACCGACATGCGGCAGACGCTGGGATAGCCATGGTTCTTCACCACCATGGCGATGGTCTCCTTGGAGAGCGCCCACTTGATGAACTCCCAGGCCGCTTCCTTCTTCTTGGAGCCGGCCGGGATGCCGAGGCCGTGGCTGTTCGAGCCGGGGAAGTTGCCCTTGGGACCGGCCGGCATCAGGCCGTAGCGCACGGTTTTCTTCACGACGCTCTCGGCGTGCTTGGCGAGTGGCACCATCCAGGTGATCGCCTGGGTGCGCATGTTGGCGCGGCCCGACATCTGCGAGCGCATCGACTGGTCGTCGGAGTAGGACAGGATGCCGTCCGGCCCGTACTTCATGAGGAGGTTGGCGTACCACTCGCCCGAGGTCGCGGCGGCCGGCGTGTTCAAGGTCGGCGTGAGATTGCCCGGCGGATCCTTGAACACCGCGCCGCCCGCGCCCATCAGGTAGGGGATCCAGTTCCAGTGGTGCAGCTTGTCGGCGGTGAAGGCCGCGACGTTCTCCTTGTTGTGGACGGCGTCGCAGACCTTGATCAGCTCGTCGAAGGTCTTGGGCAGGCCAAGGCCGGCGCGCTCGATCAGGTCGTAGCGCGCGGCGCCCAGGATCATGGCGCCGGCTTCCCAGGTGTAGCCGAAGGTCTCGCCCTTGGCGCTCTTCATCGCTGACTGCGGGCCGCCGGCGAAATCCTCGGGGTCCCAGGCGGCCGGCGTGTACTTGGAATCCTTGATGAAGGTGTCGAGGTTGGTGACCCAGCCGGCGCCGATCCAGCGGCCGGAATAGATGAAAGTGACGTTGATGACGTCGAGCGCCGAACCCTTGGTCGACAGTTCCAGGTCGGTGCGCTGGTTGTAGACGGGGAAGGCCTGCATGTTGAAATTGACCTTGATGCCCGTCCTCTCTTCGAACTGCGGGAAGTACTTCTTGAGGTATTCGAAGTAGGTCGTCTGGAAACACGAGGCATTGATGGTCGTGCCGGCATGGGGCTTGCCGCCCTGGGCGTTGACGGCGGGCGCGGCGAGCGTGCCAAGGGCGCCGCCCAGAATCGTACGCCGCCGAAGATGGGGACGGAGATGGGTCATGGTGCTTCCTCCGTGATGTCCGTTCCCGGCTTGGAACGTTATTATGTCTGACATATAGTCGCGCGACTTCCGTTCCTGTCAACGATGATGATTCGGACCTCAACTGCAGTCGGCGGGGCCGCGCGCATAGCCGAGAAGTTGGGCGCGGCGATCCTGGGCGGCACCTACAAGCCGCACGACCTCGTGCCGGGCGAGATCGAGCTCTGCCGCCGCTTCGGCGCCAGCCGCACGGTCGTCCGCGAGGCGTTCAAGCTCCTGGCAGCGAAAGGCCTGATCGCATCGCGCAAGCGGGCGGGGACCTATGTGCGCGCCCGCGAGGAGTGGCACATGCTCGATGCGGACGTTCTGGCCTGGCGCCTGCGCGACGGCGAAGCGGAGCCGAAACTCGTCTTCGACCTCATGCATGCGCGCGCGGTGATCGAGCCGGCGGCGGCGGCGATGGCCGCGCGCGCCCGCACGCCCGCGACGCTCGCGGCCATCGAGCGCGCGTTTGCCGACATGGAACGCGCGGCGCACAGTGCCGTCCTGTTCGCCGAGCCCGACGTTCGCTTCCACAAGGCCATCCTGACGGCCACGGACAACGACGTGATGACGGCGTTCGGCGCGCTGATCGAGGCGGCGCTCGGCATCTTCGTCGATGTCGCCACGCGCCATCCCGGCGCGCCGGCGCCGTCGGTGCCCCTGCATGGCGCCGTCCTCGAGGCGATTCGGCGCCGCGACGCCGAAGGCGCGCATCGCGCCATGATGGCCTTGCTCGACCGGACGGCGCGCAATGTCGAGCGCAACGTCGCGAGCGGAAAGCGCCGCAAAGCCCGGCAGACATCGGCGTCGGCTCGGGTATAGTTGCCCTCCGAATCCGGAGGAAACGCCATGAAGGCCGCCGTTCTGTTCAAGCCCAACGAGCCCCTGCAGGTCGTCGACTGCGAGCTCGATTCGCCCAAGGCGGGCGAGGTGCGGGTCAAGATGAAGGCCTCGGGCGTATGCCAGAGCGACTGGCACATCATGAACGGCGACTGGCCTTCGCCCATGCCGATCGTGCCGGGCCACGAGGCGGCGGGCGAAATCGCCGAATGCGGCCCCGGCGTCACCACAGTGAAGCCGGGCGATCACGTGATCTTCTCCTTCCGCCCGCATTGCGGGCGCTGCCGCTACTGCAGTCAGGGCCGCACCGTGCTCTGCATCGGCCGCGCCAACGTGCCGCCGGGTGCGCTCTACGACGGCACCTTCCGGCTGAAGCACAAGGGCCAGGACATCAACCAGATGGCGCGCATCGGCACCTTCGCCGAGGAGGTCGTGGTGCCCGAGGAGATGGTGGTGCCGATCCGCAGGGACATGCCGTGGCCGCAGGCCGCCCTGGTCGGCTGCTGCGTGGCGACCGGCGTCGGCGCGGTGACGCGTCACGCCAGGATCGAGGCGGGCTCGACCGTGCTGGTGATCGGCTGCGGCGGCGTCGGGCTGAACGCGGTGCAGGGCGCCATGCTGTCGGGTGCGAGCAAGATCATCGCCGCCGACATCCTCGACAACAAGCTCGAGATGGCCAGGACCTTCGGCGCCACCCACACCATCAACACCAACACCAACGAGGACGCCGCCAAGAAGGTGAAGGAGATGGCCGGTGGGCTCGGCGTCGACTATGCCTTCGACGCCGTCTCCAACGACAAGACCCAGGCGCTCGCCTTCGATGCGCTGGCGCCCGGCGGGCACGCTGTCGCGGTCGGCATCTCGGCAGCGAGCATCCGCGCCTCCTATTCGCCATTCATGATGGTGTTCACCGAGAAGAAGGTGAGCGGCACCTTCTACGGCTCGGTGCGGCCCGACCTCGATTTCCCCGTCCTGGTCGACCACTACATGAACAAGCGACTGAACATCGACGGCCTGATCAGCCGCACCTACAAGCTCGCCGACATCAACGAGGGCTTTAAGCGTATGATGGCGGGCGAGGTCGCGCGCGGCGTCGTGGTGTTCGAGTAGAGCCTTGCGGGCGAGGCGTCTCCTCGCGGCGATGCTGCCGCTGCTGCTGGTGTCCGTCGACGCAGCGGCGCAGGGTCCGTCCGAGCCGCGCATCACCTGCGATCGCGGACCGTTCGGCACCAAGACCTACGGCGGCTACCCGTGGGAGCTCTACGGCTGCAGCGACAACCGCTCGGTCGCGGTGGTGACGGCGCGCGGCAATCCCGGCATGCCGTTCTATTTCCTGTTCGCCGAAAGGAACGGCCAGTACCAGCTGAGCGGCGAGGGGACCGGCCGGCCGGAGTTCACGCGCAAGGCCTACGACGATCTGCGCCGACTCTCGCCGCAGGACATCCAGGCGCTGGTGAAGGAGACACTGAAGGCGGGGCCGCGCCCCAGTCAGTGAACGAACCGCCCGACCCACGGACCGCGTTGCCAGCCTGAGTTCGCGCGGCAGGCGAATAGCTGCAGCGATCCGTGCGTGCTGAGGGGCTCGACGTCGAAGATGCGCAGGCCGCTCGCCGCGAAGAGCTGCTCGGCCATCCGCGGGGTGAGACAGGATGTGGGGGCGATCTCGAACGTGGCCACGCCCTCGGCGTTGAGGAGCAGGGCGAAGCCGCCGAGGAAATCGTCGACGTCGGGCACACGGAACAGCGCGTTGTTCGCCACCATGAGATCGGCGTCGATGCCCTCGGCCGCCAGGCGCCGCGCCATGTCGCGGCCGAACGATCCGGTCAATGTCGGGATGCCCCGGGCCTTCATCGCGCGGACGGCGGAGGCATGGTCGGGTTCGATGCCGATGACGGGGATGCCGCGCTTGCTGAAGTGCTGCAGCAGGTAGCCGTCTTTGCTCGCCACCTCGATCACGTGGCTTTGCATGCCGAGGCCGAGGTAGGCCGTCATCCGCTCGGCATAGCGCTTGGCGTGGACTGCTTCGAACATCACCTCTCCCCGCAGTGTCAGGCGAGCCGCATGATGCCGGCGGCCCGCCGGAGAGAAGCGTGGCCATGATGTGACCTCGCGGCCGTCGGAAAGTTTCAGACCGGCTGTCTTCAAGCATCGGGCGGACGTGCTTCGGCCCGATGATCTGCTGACCAGGGTTGCCGGATCGTTCCGCCGTGAATCGCCTTGCGGGACCCCGCTGGCCGGTCTAAACCCGAGCGCGCTTGCCGCGGCGGGCCCAAAGGTGCATTGCCCGACCTCAATTTTTCTAGCAATGGCAGAGACTTAACTCAATGCTCTCGCGCGTCATCGGGCTTTTTTCGGCTGACATGGGCATCGACCTCGGGACAGCGAACACGCTGGTCTACGTCAAGGGTCGCGGCATCGTTCTCAATGAACCGTCGGTCGTTGCGCTCACGACGCAAACCGGCAAGCGCCAGGTGCTGGCCGTCGGCGAGGAAGCCAAGATGATGCTGGGCCGCACGCCCGGCAACATCCAGGCGATCCGGCCCCTGCGCGACGGCGTCATCGCCGACTTCGAAGTCGCCGAGGCGATGATCAAGCACTTCATCTCGAAAGTGCACAACCGGCGCAGCTTCGCCCATCCGCAGATCGTGGTCTGCGTGCCCTCCGGCTCCACCGCCGTCGAACGCCGCGCCATCCAGGAATCGGCCGAGAGCGCCGGCGCCCGCAAGGTCTGGCTGATCGAGGAGCCGATGGCGGCCGCCATCGGCGCCGGCCTGCCGGTCACCGAGCCGACCGGCTCGATGGTGGTCGATATCGGCGGTGGCACGACGGAAGTGGCCATCCTGTCCCTGGGCGGCATCGTCTATCCGCGCTCGGTGCGCGTCGGCGGCGACAAGATGGACGAGGCCATCATCGGCTACATCCGCCGCAACCATAACCTGCTGGTCGGCGAGAGCTCGGCCGAGCGCATCAAGAAGACCATCGCCTCGGCCTGCCCGCCCGACGACGGCGAGGGCCGGACCATGGAGATCAAGGGCCGCGACCTGATGAACGGCGTGCCCAAGGAGCTGGTCATCACCGAGCGCCAGATCGCCGAGAGCCTGCAGGAGCCGGTGAGCGCCATCGTCGAAGCCGTGAAGGTCGCGCTTGAGAACACCGCGCCTGAGCTCGCGGCCGACATCGTCGACAAGGGCATCGTGCTGACCGGCGGCGGTGCCATGCTGGCCAACATGGACACCGTGCTGCGCCAGGCTACGGGCCTGCCGGTCTCGGTGGCCGAGGATCCGCTGCTCTGCGTCGCCCTGGGCACGGGCCACGCGGTGGAGAACATCGACCGTCTGCGCGGCGTTCTGTCGTCCATGTACTAAATCCCCCCGCGCGCCGGGCCCGCTTGGAGTAGAATGGGCAGGACATGGCGATTCGGGACGATTTCGAGGTAGCAGCTGGCCAGGTTCGCGCGGCCGTGCAGCGCTTTGCGCTCGGGCTGCTGGTCATCGCTGCGTTCGGCGCCATGCTGGTCGGCAAGGCCGACACCGTCCTGGTCGAGCATGCCCGCGTGGTGGCGCTCGACCTCGCCAGCCCCGTGCTCGAGGCGATCGCCCGCCCGGTGGCCGTCGCCAACCGCGCCATCGCCGATCTCAAGGAATTCGCGTCCTTGCGCGAGGAGAACGCCCGCCTGCGCGAGGAGAATGCCCGGCTGCTCGCCTGGCAGACTGCGGCGCGCCGGCTGGAGAACGAGAACGAAGGCCTGCGCGACCTTGCCAACTTCCGCGAGGGGCCGGAGGCCTCCTTCATCACCGCCCGTATCGTCGGCGACAGCGTCAGCGCCTATGTGCGCGGCGCGCTGCTCAATGTCGGCCGCAAGGTGGGCGTGGCGCCGGGCCAGGCGGTGGTGACGGGCGAGGGCCTGGCCGGCCGCATCGCCGAGGTCGGCGACAACAGCTCGCGTGTTCTGTTCGTCACCGACGTCAACTCGCGCCTGCCGGTGCTGATCGAGCGCACGCGCGAGCGCGCCATCCTGGCCGGCGACAACTCCGCCCGGCTTCGCCTCACCCTGCTGCAGAGCCTGGCCGGCGTGCAGCGCGGCGATCGCATCATCACTTCGGGCGACGGCGGCAGCTTCCCGGTCGGCATCCCGGTGGGCGAAGTTGTCGAGACCGGCGAGGGCCATGTCCGCGTGCGGCCGTTCGCCGACTTCTCGCGGCTGGAGTTCGTGCGCGTCGTCGACTACGGCGTGACCGGCCTGGTGAGCAGCGGCCACAGCACCCCGTCGACGCCGCCGGGAGTGGCCGGCCAGAGGGTGCGATGATGAAGGCCGACGGCCTGCTCGCCGTGCTCGATCGCTGGGGCCGCGCGGCGTTGCCCGGCGCCGCCTTGCTGTTCTTCGTCCTGCTGACCTTGGCGCCGCTGCGCGCGCCTTTCCTGTCCAATGCCTTGCCGCTCCTGCCGGCGCTGGTCGTCTTCCAGTTCAGCCTGGCCACGCCCGAGCGCCTGCCGGGCCCGCTGCTGCTCGCCATGGGCATCCTGCTCGACCTGCTGCTGGGCGGCCCGGGCGCGCCGGTCGGGGTGAGCGCGCTGGGCTTCGTGCTGATCCGCGCCGCCGTGGTCGCCAACCGGCGCTATCTGGTAGGCGTGCCCTTCCTGTTCCAGTGGTTCGGCTTCTGCCTGCTGGCGCTGGGCTTCGTGATCCTGGTCTGGGGCTTCACCGCGCTCTGGACCTGGACGGCCATCGACCCCGTGCCGGCTTTGATCCAGTATGTCGTCGTGGTCGTGATCTATCCGCTGATCGCCCCCTGGCTCGCCCGCGTGCGGGCACGCGACCCCTTGAACGTGCCCGAGCCGTCGCGTGGCACGGCCCGTCCTGGCGAGACCACGTCATGATGCGCTATCGCAAGGGCGACGGCGAGCGCTCGGGCCTGTTCACGCGCCGCGCGCTGCTGCTGGGCGGGGCGCAGGCCGTGCTGCTCTCGGCGCTGGCCGGCCGGCTCTACCAGCTCCAGGTCATCGAGACCCAGCGCTTCGCCACGCTCGCCGAGGAGAACCGCATCAATCTGCGCCTGCTGCCGCCATCGCGTGGGCTGATCCTCGATCGCACCGGCCAGCCGCTCGCCGTCAACCGCAACAACTTCCGCGCCATGGCGACCTCGGACCGCGGCCGCGGCGTCGACGTCCTGGTCGATCGCCTCGACCAGATCTTTAGCCTGGGCGAGACCGAGAAGAATCGCCTGCTGCGCGACCTGCGCCGCAGCCGCAACGCCCAGCCGGTGGTGGTGCGCGAGAACCTCGGCTGGGAGGAGGTAGCGCGGCTGGAATTCAACGCCCCCGACCTGCCCGGCGTCTTCATCGATCTCGGCCAGACGCGCGACTATCCCGAAGGCGAGCTGATGAGCCACATCATTGGCTACACCGGCCGTGTGTCCGACGAGGACCTAGCCGGCCGCGACGACCCCGTGCTGCAGCTCGCCACCATGCGCTTCGGCAAGAAGGGCATGGAGCGCGCGCTCGAGGACAGCATCCGCGGCCGGGCCGGCGCCGTGCAGGTCGAGGTCAACGCCGTCGGCCGCGTCGTGCGCGAACTCGATCGCACCGAGGGCCAGCCCGGCGCCAATGCGCTGGTCACCATCGATCTCGACCTGCAGCGCTTCGTCGCCGAGCGCATCAAGGAGCATCAGAGCGGCTCGGTGGTGGTGATGGACGTCATCACCGGTGACGTGATCGCCATGGTCTCCACGCCGGGCTTCGATCCCAACACCTTCGCCCGCGGCATCACCCAGGCCGAATGGCGCGAGCTGCTCGACAGCTCCGAGCGGCCGTTGCACAACAAGGCGATCGGCGGCGTCTATCCGCCGGGCTCGACCTACAAGATGGTGACGGCCCTGGCGGCGCTTGAATCCAAGGCGATCGAGCCGTGGACGCGGCTGCCGTGCCCGGGGTTCCTCATGCTGGGCGGTATCAAGTTCCATTGCTGGCTGAAGAGCGGCCACGGCTCGACCAACGTCGTCGAGGCGATCACCCAATCCTGCGACTGCTTCTTCTACGAGGCTGCCCGTAAAGCCGGCATCGACCGCATCGCCGACGTAGGCACGCGCCTGGGCTTCGGCCGCCACAGCGAGCTCGGCCTGCCCGGCGAATCGACCGGCATCCAGCCCAGCCGGTCGTGGAAGCAGGAGAAGCTCGGCAAGTCCTGGCAGCACGGTGACACCTTCAACATCGGCATCGGCCAGGGCTTCATGAATGCGACACCCCTGCAGCTCGCCATCATGACCGCCCGCATCGCCAACGGCGGCTACGAGGTGCAGCCCAACCTGCTGCTGGCCTCGGCGACGCCGCGCGAGGAACTGGTGCCGCCCAAGCCGCGCGACAAGCCGACTGCGCCCTCGCTGCGCTTCAATCCCCAGCATATCGCCCTGATCCGCGAGGGCATGGTCAACGTGGTCGCGTCCGGCACCGCCCACCACCTGCGCCTCGACGCCAACAACAAGCTGATCGAGCCGCAATACCGGTTCGCCGGCAAGACCGGCACCGCCCAGGTCAAGCGCATCACCGAGCGCGAGCGCGCAATGGGCATCACCCAGGACCAGCTCCCGTGGCACCTGCGCCACCATGCGCTGTTCGTCTGCTACGGGCCGGTCGACAATCCGCGCTATGCCTGCGCCGTCATCATCGAGCATGGCAAGGCGGGCGGCGCCACGGCCGGGCCGATCGGCCGCGACGTGCTGATCGAGGTCATGAAACGCGACCCGTCGCGCCGCACCGACGGCTTCCGCAAGATGGCGTCACGCTGAGGATGCCGCGATGAGCTTGGCGCTCGACGCACCCGCCCCAATAGGCTTCGGCGAGAAGATCTGGCGCATCAACTGGGGCCTGGTGTTGGTCCTGACGGCGATCGCGGGGATCGGCGTGCTGGCGCTCTATTCGGCGGCCGGCGGCCGCTTCGAGCCGTGGGCGGCGCGGCATGCCGTGCGCTATGGCGCGGCCCTCGGCCTGACGCTGGTGGTGGCGCTGATCCATCCCAAGGTGTGGCTGACGCTCGCCTGGCCGATCTATGTGGTTTCCATGCTGCTGCTGGTCGCGGTCGACGTGGTCGGCAAGATCGGCATGGGGGCGCAGCGCTGGCTGGTGATCGGGCCGATGCAGATCCAGCCGTCGGAGATCGCCAAGGTGGCGGTGATCCTGGTGCTGGCGCGCTACTACCACGGCCGGCGCAAGGAGGAGGCCTCCAAGTTCCTCTACACGCTGCCGCCGATCGCCGTGATCCTCGCACCGGTGGCGCTGGTCATGGTGCAACCCGACCTTGGCACCGCGATGATGGTGCTGCTGGGCGGCGGGGCGCTCCTGTTCGTGGCCGGCGTGCGGCTCTGGATGTTCCTGGCCGCCGGCATCGCCGCCGTCGGCTGCCTGCCGATCGCCTGGTCGTTCATGCACGAATACCAGCGCAAGCGCGTGCTCACCTTCCTCGATCCCGACCGCGATCCGCTGGGTGCCGGCTACCACATCACCCAGTCCAAGATCGCCATCGGCTCGGGCGGCCTGTTCGGCAAGGGGTTCCTCAAGGGCACGCAATCCTCGCTGAACTTCCTGCCCGAGAAGCAGACCGACTTCATCTTCACCACCTTCGTCGAGGAATGGGGCATGGTGGGTGCGCTGGTCCTGCTCGCCCTGTTCGCCCTGGTGCTGGTCTGGGGCTTCTCGATCGCCTTGCGCAGCCAGCACCATTTTGGCCGGCTGGTGGCGCTCGGTGTCACCGCCATGATGTTTCTCTACGTCTTCATCAACACCGCCATGGTGATGGGCCTCCTGCCGGTGGTGGGTGTGCCGCTGCCATTGGTCAGCAACGGCGGCACCGCCATGGTCTCGGTGATGTTTGCCTGCGGCCTGCTGATAGGGGTCAACGTCTATCGCGATGCGCAATTGCCGCTCAGGCGCTGAACCCCGGAAGCGGCCGATTGCCCGACTCGACAAGGGATAACCTGCTTGCTATAGCCGCGCCCTCCCGGCATTGGGCGCATAGCTCAGTTGGTAGAGCAGCTGACTCTTAATCAGCGGGTCCCAGGTTCGAGCCCTGGTGCGCCCACCAATGCTGGAGATGCAACGAGCCCCGCGCTGCGGGGCTTTTTGCTAGGGTGACCCGGGTCAGCCCGGAGACCACGATGCGTTGCGCCTTGATCCTTGTCGCCTTCCTTTGCCTGGCGACAGCGGCGCGCGCGCAATCTGCAGCCTTGGCCTTCGTCCTGTTGGGCGAGGGTGTCGACGGCCAGCCTGGCGCGCGCCGTCGCCGAGCGGGCGACGGCGTGTCCGGCGTTGCAACGTGCCGCCGGCGCCTGGCTGGGCACGACGCCGCGACAGCGTCCGCTCGGCGGGCATTTCCGGGACGTGCTGGTCTGCGGGACGCTCTATCCGATGGGCGAGTCGGCGGCGGTCCTCGTGGGCGGCCGGCGGCTGGAGCTGCCCTTCGTGTCCGTCGCCACGCCGCGCCTCGTTCTGGTGACGGGCGGCAGCGGCTGCCGCGGCGATCTTCCGCACAAGCCGCAGCCCTGCACCGGCGACGGCTTCACCAAGGTCTGGCCGTTCGGTGTCATCGCCGAGGACGAGAAACGGCTCAGCGCCGACCCGATCATCCATGTCGGCGACTACAACTACCGCAACACGCCGCGCGACATGGTGCTGGCGTCGCCACCGTCCTGTCCGGCCACATGCACCGCTTCCAGGCGATCGGCTTCGGCGACCGCCGTCCGCCGCAGCTCATCGTCGGTACGGCCGGCATCGTGCTGTCGCGCGTCCAGCCGGTGCCACCGTCGGAGGACGACAAGCGGCCGATCCTGGTGCCGAAGCTCGACGCGGTCGACGCCGAGGTGGTGGGCCTGATGGACCATGGCGCCATGGTGCTGGAGCTGGCCAAAGCGGGAGCGTGGACCGGCGCCATGGTCTCCGAGACCGGCCGCATCCTCGCGACCTGCGGTTCAGCGTGGCCGCGCCAGGCGGCGGCAGTCAGTATGCCGATTGCAGTGAGGTGTCGCGCACGATGCCGGTGTGTGTGCTGGGGATCGGCTTGATCGTGCCGCCGGCGTAGGTGTAGCCCAGCAGCCGGTCGGGACTGGCGAATTCGCTCTGCGCCGGTTGGCCGGAGTCGGCGCAGGCTGCAACCAGAAGCACGACAAGCAACGCTGACCAACGCATCGCAACACTCCCGTTCAGGCGCGGCCGGCCTCGGCCTCGCGCTGATAGTACAGAAGGTCGAGCTCGGGAGCCGTCTTGCCCAGGCTGGTCAGGATCATATGTGCGTGACCGCGATGATGGGTCTGGTGGTTGAACCAGTGGTCGAGCGCGGGCATCAGCTTCTGCACGAATTCCTCCGGCGTCGAGACCCGGCGATAGCGGATGACGCCGGCCAGCCGCGCCTCATCGAGGCCATCGATGTAATCGACGATGCGCCGGTCCTCGGCCTCGCGAGCGGCACGGAGATCCGCCAGGCGCTCGTGCACGATGGCATCGAGTCTTTCCGGCGCCTCGCCCTCGCCGGTGAATCGTTTCATCCAGATGCGATCAGTGGCCAGCAGATGGTTCAGCGTGCCGTGCATCGACTTGAAGAATGCGCCCTTGTCGGCGCGGTACTCGGCGTCGGACAAGAGCGCGGCCGCGTCATAGAGGCGGCGGTTCGCCCATGCATTGTAGCCGGCGAAAGTCGTGTAATGGTCCTTCATGCCGGCCATTGTGCGGCCCTGTTGGCCGACATCAAGATTGATTGATCAGATCAACCATCAACCGCGATAGCCGCGCCGGCCGGCGTCGCGCAGCCACAGGCGCACGAGATGGCGCTTACGCTCCGGTTCGGCGTGATCGACGAACTCGGTGCGGGCATGGCCGGTCGCGCGATTGTTGACGTACTGGATCTGGCCCGGCGCGAAGTCGAGCTCCACGCGAAGCTCGGGGCGATCGAACACCGACTGCACGGCGGCAAGGGCGGCCGCCGTCGGGTTGTCCATGCGCTCGCCGCGCAATTCATGGCCGGCGAAGATCTCCGACAGCGCGAGCCGGGCCTTCACCGCGCCATCGTCGGCGCGCTCGAAGATCGGCGCGGCGAAGGTCGTGGATTCGTCCGGCGCGTGCTCGGCATGGCGGTCGTACCAGAACGGCCGGTAGAGACGGTCCATCAGCTCGGGGAAGCGCTCCTGCAGCGCATTGTGCACCGTGGCGACGCTCATCACCTGGCTGATGCCGCCCTGCCTGGCCGGGTGCAGGCACAGGAGGCAGACATAGTCGGGCGGCGCCTCGTTGTAGGAATTGTCGTTGTGGAAGCGCAGGTCGACGTTGGTCACCGTCGGCCGGATGCCCGAGCCCGGCTTGAGCTTGGCGCCGGTATCGCGCACGTCGAAGAGCATCCGGCCGTTCAGCTTCTGCGCCACTGGACGAGAGAGCAGGCAGAACAGCAGCCAGTAGAGCTGGATCGCCTCGTCGCGGTTCATCTCCGCCATCGGCAGCCGGTCGAGCACGGCGAACATCGGCCCTTCGCGGGTGACGCGGCGCACTTCGGCCATGGTTGCGCGGCAGGCGTCGAGCGCGAAGTCGGCAGGATCGAGCAGGAAGGTCGGCAGCGGCGCGCGCCGCAGCTGCGACAGCACGGCGCGCAGCTCGGCAAGCGCAGGCGCGGGCAGGGGCACCGTCCAGTCGGCCGGCCTTATCGTGTCGCGCGTCCAAGCCTGGGTGACGGCCATGCTTCAGCGTTCCTCCCCGGCAATCAGCCCGTAGAGCATGACGCTATGCCACTTGTCGTTCACCGACCAGCGGTCGCGGATCGGTCCGCCCTCCAGGCGGAATCCCAGCCGCTTGGCGAGCGCGATCGACGGTTTGTTGGCCCGCTGGATCAGCGCCTCGACCTTGTGCACGCCGAGATCGTCGAACAGGTGGCGCAGCAGGGCGCGGCCCGCCTCGGTCATATAACCCTTGCCCTGGTGCTGCGGCAGGATCAGCCAGCCGACATCGACGCGCTTCTCGCGCAGATTGCGGTGGTGATAGTTGATCATGCCGATCACTTCGCGGCTCTTGTTCTCCTCGACCGCCCATATCACGTACTGACGTGGCCGGTAGACGAGATGCCAGCGCATGATGCGGCGTGTTGCGCCGAGATCAGCGCTGGGCGGCGTGCTCCAATAGCGGAGATTATCGGCGTCGCCGTAGAGCGCGTGCATGACTTCGATGTCACTGGTGCGGAAAGCACGCAGCCGCAACCTTTTGGTGGCGAAGGTCGGTTGTTTCTTCGGAAGTCGGACCATTGCTAAGTTAAGCGTGGAGGCGGTGCATGACCAAGCGAATCGGCATTCTGACTAGCGGCGGCGATTGCGGCGGCCTCAACGCCACCATCCGCGCCGTGGCGTTGCGCGCCCATCACGGCTACAGCTGGACGACCGTGGGCCTGCGCAACGGCACGCTGGGCCTGCTGGACCGACCGGTCGACGCCGTCGAGCTCGATCCCGACCGGCTCGATGCGGCGCTGGCGCGCCAGGGCGGCACCTTCCTCGGCAGCACCAACCGCGGTGATCCCTTCGCCTTTCCCATGCCCGACGGCAACAAGAAGGACCGTTCGGGCGAGATGATCGCGGGCCTCAAGGGATTGGCACTCGACGGGCTGATCGGCGTCGGCGGCGACGGCAGCCTCGACATCCTGCGCCGCCTGCTGATGCCGACCGGACTTGCCTTCATCGGGGTCCCTAAGACCATCGACAACGACGTCTCCAACACCGAGCGCGCCATCGGCTATTCGACGGCGGTCGCCATCGCCACCGAGGCGCTCGACCGCCTGCAGCCGACCGGCGCCAGCCACGAACGCGTCATGGTGCTGGAGGTGATGGGCCGCGATGCCGGCCACATCGCCATCGCTGCCGCCATCGCCGGCTGCGCCGACGTCGTGCTGATTCCCGAGGTGCGCTGGCATCTGGAGCATGTGGTGGCGCACATCGCCGAGCTGCGTCGGGTCGGCCGCACCTCGGCGCTGGTCGTGGTCGCCGAGGCGGCCGGGCATTCGGACGAGGCCGCCGATGCCGACAGCGACGCGCCTTATCATGGCGTCGGCGAATGGCTGGCGCGGCGGCTCAGCAAGGCGACCGGCGCGGAAGCGCGCGCCACGGTGCTGGGCCATGTCCAGCGCGGCGCCATGCCGACGGCCGAGGATCGCCTGCTCGCCGCGGCGCTCGGCGTGCGCGCCGTCGATCTTCTGGCCGACGGCAAGGCCGACCGCATGGTGGCGTGGTGGAACCGCCAGGTGATCGACGTGCCGCTTGCGAAGGTGGTCGGCCGCTCGCGCACCGTCGACCGCGACGGCGCCCTGGTGCGCACGGCGCGGGCGCTGGGGATTTGTTTGGGGGACAAGGCTTAATTGTCGTCGTGAGCGCAGCGAAGGACCTCATCGCCGCTCGCTATCGGCATGAGATCCTTCGCTTCGCTCAGGATGACACGAGGTCCTTCCGCGCGATCCAGAACACCTCGCCCTCGCTCTGCTCGGTGTCGAGCCACAGGAAGGACAGGCGCGGGAAGGCTGCTTCGAGCCTGGCGCGGCCGCGGCCGATCTCGCAGATCAGCGCGCCCTCCTTGGACAGATGTCGAGGCGCTTCGGCGAGGATGCGGCGCGCCAGGTCGAGCCCGTCGTCACCCGCCGCCAGCGCCATGCGCGGCTCGTGCCGGTATTCAGGCGGAAGCTTGGCCATCGCACGCGCGTCGACGTAGGGCGGATTGCTCAGGATCAGGTCGTAGCGCCTGCCTTGCAGCGGCGCGAAGAGATCGCCGCGATGCAGTGCGATGCGATCACCGAGCCGATGGCTCGCCACGTTGCGCCGCGCCAGCGCCAGCGCGCCAACCGACAGGTCCGCCGCATCGATGCGTGCCCGCGGGAAGGTGAGCGCCGCCAGGATGGCCAGACTACCGGAGCCGGTGCAGAGGTCGAGCACGTGGCGGACCTTGCCTGCGTCGCCGATCGGCAGGATCCCATCGGCCAGCATGTCGCCGATGAAGGAACGCGGGATCAGCGCGCGGCGATCGGCGTGGAAGCGCACACCGTGCATGTAAGCCGCGCCCACCAGGTAGGGCGCGGGCAGGCGCAAGCTGACGCGTGCGTCGATCAGGGTAAGCAATCGCGCACGCTCGGCCGCCGTCGGCCGTAGGGCCAGGTAGGGATCGAGCCGGTCGATCGGCAAGCGCAGCGCTTCGAGCACCAGGAAGGCCGCCTCGTCGCGGGCGTTGGTCGTGCCATGGCCATAGGCCAGCCGGACGCTGCGAAAGCGGCCGACGGCGAAGCGGAAGATTTCACCGAGGGTGTCGAGAGAGCGTTTGTTGGGAACGGTCATGCCGGCCTAGATTACCCGACATGACTCGCAAACTGCCGGGTAAATGACATGGCGGGCGCACTCGACGGGCTGGTGGTTCTCGACCTGACGACGCATCTGTCGGGTCCGTTCTGCGGCATGCAGCTCGGCGACCTTGGCGCCGCCGTCATCAAGATCGAAAGCCCACAGGGCGATTCCATGCGCGGCGCGCCGCCGTTCGTCGAGGGCGAAGGCGCGCCGTTCATGCTGTGGAACCGCAACAAGCGCGGCATCCGGCTCGATCTCAAGGACTTGGCCGATCTCGAGGTCTTTTGGGAGTTGGTCGACGATGCCGACGTGGTGCTGGAGAACTTCCGCCCCGGCGTGATGAAGCGCCTGGGTGTGGGATGGGATGCCCTGCATGCGCGCAATCCCCGGCTGGTGCTTGGATCGGTCTCGGGCTTCGGCCAGACCGGGCCCTATGCCAGCCGCGGCGGCTTCGATCTCATGATCCAGGCGATGTCCGGCTTGATGTCGGTGACCGGCCCCAAGGACGGCCCGCCCTACCGCATTCCGCTCGCCATCTCCGATGTCGGCGCCGGCCTCTACCTCACCATCGGCGTGCTGGCGGCCCTGCAGGCGCGGCAGAAGACCGGCGAGGGCCAATGGGTCGAGACTTCGCTGCTCGAGGCCACGGTGTCGCTTGGCGTCTACGAGGCCGCCAACTACTTCGCCAACGGCAAGCGGCCGGAGAAGCTCGGCCAGGCCCATCGCGGCTCCTCGCCCTACCAGGTGTTCCAGACCGCCGACGGCTGGCTGACCATCGGCGGCGCCCAGCAGAACTTCTTCCGAAAGCTCTGCGCCATGATCGGCAGGCCCGAGCTGGCCGACGATCCGCGCTTCAAGACCAACGCCGAGCGCGTCAAGAACAACGACCTGATCGTCGACCTCTTGCAGAAGGAAGTCGCCAAGCGCACGACGGCCGACTGGATGGCGGCGCTGGAAGCCGAGGGCATTCCCGCCGGCCCCGTGCTGCATCACGACGAGGTCTTCACCGATCCGCAGATCCTGGCGCGCGGCATGGTGGCCGAGGTCGAGCATGCCAAGGCCGGCCGCCAGAAGACGCTCGGCGTTCCGCTGAAGATGTCGGCGACGCAAGGCGGCGTGCGCCGTGCTGCGCCGACGCTCGGCCAGCACGACGCAGAGATTCGCAGCGCAAAGGGCAGGGCAAAGACCAAGGGAGGCAAGTGATGGTGACAGCGAGAACTATCATCGCGGCGCTTGCGCTGATGCCGGCTTCGGCCCTGGCGCAGAACAGCTACAGCTTCACCAACGCCGGGGGGTCCATGGTGCGCTACGGCGTGGCCTCGACGCAGGCGGCGATGAGCTGCGCCTCTGTCGCGAGCCTCGCCACCGCCGAGACCACCATCGTCTCGGCCCGGCTGGTGCCCACCGCTGACGGCATGCCCGAGCACTGCCGCGTCACCGGCCTGATCCAACCGGAAATCCGCTTCGAGGTGAACCTGCCGTCGGGCTGGAACCGCCGCTTCTACATGCACGGAAATGGCGGCTTCGCTGGCGAGACACCGGAGTTCGGCTCGCGCCCGCTCTATCGCGCCAACGCCCTGAAGATGGGCTTCGCCACGGCCACCACCAACACCGGCCACGACGCCGCGGCCGAGCCGCTCGCCACCTTCGCCATGAGCTACCAGAAGCGGGTCGACTATGCCTTCCGCGCCGTGCAGATGACGGCGGTCGAGGCCAAGCGCATCGTCGCCGCCTATTATGGCCGCGCCGCCGCCTACTCCTATTGGGACGGCTGCTCGACCGGCGGCCGCCAGGGCCTGATCAGCGCCCAACGCTTCCCGCAGGATTTCGACGGCATCGTCGCCGGCGCGCCGGTGCTGAACTTCGTCGACACCGTGACCCAGAGCCTGTGGAACGGGCAGGTGCTGGTCGAGACGCCGATTCCCGTCGCCAAGATGAAGCTGGTGGCTGACGCTGCCTACGCCCGCTGCGACGCCAAGGACGGGCTGAAGGACGGCCTCATCGACGATCCGCGCCGCTGCGACTTCGATCCGGCACGCGACGTGGCGCAGTGCCCGGCCGGCCAGGACAGTGAGACCTGCCTGGCGCCGGCGCAGTCCGCGGCGATCAAGAAGATCTATGACGGGCTGAAGGTCGACGGCAAGTCGGTGCATTTCGGTCAGCCGATCGGCGCCGAGGTGACGGGCGTCAGCCCGATCCCCAGTCCGACACCGGAAAGCGGCTGGAATCGCTGGCTGATCGCGCCGCCCAACGGCCGGGCCATCCAGCACACTTACGGTGAAAGCTTCGTGCGCTATTTCCTGCCCAAGTCGGATCCCAACCTCGATACGTCGAAGTTCGACTTTGCCAAGGACATGGCCAAGTACGCCGACGCACGGGCGCTGCTCAACGCCACCAATCCCGACCTCGGCGGGTTCCGCGCACGCGGCGGCAAGCTCCTGATGTATTTCGGCTGGGCCGACACCGCCCTGCCGCCGCTGATGGCGATCGACTACTACCTGAAGGCGGTCGGCACCAACGGGCTCACCACACCCGACTTCTTCCGGCTGTTCATGGTGCCCGGCATGTTCCATTGCCGCGGCGGCGTCGGCACCGACAGGTTCGACGCCATGACCGCCCTGATCAACTGGGTCGAGAACGGCGTCGCCCCCGCGACGATCGCCGCCTCCCAGGTCGACAAGGGCAAAGTCGTGCGCACCCGCCCACTTTGCCCCTATCCCTTCGTTGCCCGATATTCCGGCTCAGGCAGCCCTGACGAGCTGGCCAGCTTCGCCTGCAAGGCGCCGGAGTAGCGTCGTCTAGCCGGGACGGTTCCAGCGCCGCCGCCGGTCGGGGATGCCGTCGTTGTTGCGGTCCCGATCGTAGCGGTTGGGGATGCCGTCGCGGTCGTCGTCGCGCTTGCCCCAGGACGATCGCGAGTATGGACGCGAACTGGGAACAGGCACGTAGCGGGTCTGCGGCACTGCCACCGGTACGTACCGGGTCCGCGCGGGCTGATAGTAGGTCGGCTGGCTGTAGTAGCCGCCATAGCTCGATCCGTAGTAGCCGCTGCTGGGATAGCCGCCGTAACCGCTCGGATATCCACCGTAGTATGTCGTCGGGTAGCCATTCG
>WHTW01000006.1 GCA_009377525.1 Rhodospirillales bacterium | reverse complement strand
GCTGCAGGGTCACCGGCAGCTTCTCGCCGACCAGCGAGGCGACCGACGCCTTGAGCCGCATCGATTCGCCCAGGTTCCCCGACAGCACGCCCTTGATCCAGTAGAAGTACTGGATGGGGATCGGCTCGTTCAGCCGGTACTGCTGGCGGATCTCCTCCAGCACCGCGGGATCGCGTTCCTCGCCCGCCATGATCAGCGCCGGGTCGCCCGGCAGCAGCTGCTGCAGGCCGAAAATCAGCATCGACACCAAGATCAGCGTCGGGATGATCTGCAGCAGCCGCTGGGAGAGAAAGGAAAGCATTGGTGTCTAGAATCCCACGCTCTTGTCATTGTCTTCCGGACCGCGCGCTTCCAGCGCGCTCATGAGCGCGCAAGATGCGCGCGGTCCGGAAGAGCATAAGGCGTCCTACTTCAGCTTGACGCCGACGACGCGGATCAGCCCGTCGGGCATCTGCTTGTAGCCGTCGACCTTGTCGGTCAGCGCGACCAGGACGCGGCGATGGTAGAGGTACTTGATCGAGCCGTCGGCCAGGTACTTCTTGGCGATGTTCTCGTAGATCTTCTTGCGCTCGGCGGGATCGCTCTTGATGCGCGCCTGCTTGTGCCACTCGTCGACGTCCTTGTCGCAGAAGCCCGAGTTGTTCTGCGGCGCCCTGCAGGTGTGGAAGACGAAGGAATTGCCGTCGGGATCGCTGCGGCCCGACCAGCCGATCAGGAACAGCTCGTAATTGCCGTCCTCGGCCTGCTTCAGCGAGGTCGCGAACTCGGTGACCCTGATCTTCAGGTCGAAGCCGGTCTCGGCCATCATCGACTGCAGAACCTCGGCGACCTGCCGCGTCTCGGGGTTGTTGGGCACCATGAAGTCGAGCGAGATCTTGCCCGTGACTCCGGCCTCCTTGAGCAGCGCCTTGGCCTTGGCGAGGTCGCGCTTGGGCACCGGCAGCGACTGCTGATAGTAGGGGTTGGTCGGGTTGACCCACTGGTTGCCCGGCATGAACTCGCCGTTGAACACGACCTGGTTCAGCGCATCGCGGTCGATCGAGAGCTCGAAGGCCTGACGCACCCGCGCGTCCTTGGCCAGCGGCGACACGGCCTTGGGGCCGTTCGACAGGTTGATGGTGATGCCCTGGTAGCCCAGCTCGACGGCGCTGATCAGCTTGAGCTTGGGGTTGTCGCGCACCGTCTTGATGTCGGTGGCGAGCACGCGCTCGATCATGTCGAGTCCGCCCGAGCGCAGGTTAGCGAGCCGCACCGTCGAAGCGACGACCGGCAGGTAGGTGATCTTGTCGATGAACACCTGGTCCTTGTTCCAGTAGTCGGCAAACTTCTCGACCACGATGCGGTCCTGCTGCACGCGCTCGACGAACTTGTAGGGGCCGGCGCAGACCGGCTTCAGGCCGAACTTGTCGCCCGCGGCTTCGGCCGCTTTAGGCGAGACCATCATGCCGGCGCGGTCGGTGAGCTGGGCGAGCAATGGCGAGAACGGCACCTTGAGGTGCAGCTTGAGGGTCGAGGGATCGGCGACCTCGATACGGTCGATCGATGCGATTTCGGGCTTACGAAACGAGCCCTTCATATTGAGATGGCGCTCGAGGCCGTATTTGGCGGCGGCCGCGTCGAAGACCTCGCCGTCATGGAACTTGACACCCGAGCGGAGCTTGATGGTCACGGTCAGGCCGTCGGCCGAGGTCTCGTGGCCGGTGGCGAGCTGCGGCACGACGTTCAGCTTCTCGTCGATGTCGAACAGCTTGTCGCAGATCGAGGAGAAGACGATGCGGCCGACATAGGTGCGCGCCAGCGTCGGATCGAGCACGTCGGGATCCTCGGCGAGCCCGATGCGCAAATGCGATTGGGCCATGGCGCTGCCGCCCGCGATGGCGGCAAATGCCAGCGAAAGCGCAATACGCTTGAGCGTGTTCTTCATGAAGCCTCCCTTTGGTTCGTGACGAAGGCCGCCTGCAGGCGGGCGAGCCGCCGGCGATCGGCATCTTGGCCGGCCGCCTCGGCGAGGACGGCGGGCGGTGGAAACTCGGGCCAGTAGGGGCAGGCCGTGGCGTGGCTGCCGCCGTCATCGGCGAGGAGTGGCTCATCGCGCCGGCAGGCCTCGCGCGCGAAGCTGCAGCGGGTGTGGAAGCGGCAGCCGGACGGCGGGTTCATGGCGCTCGGTATGTCGCCCTCGAGCAGCGCGCGCTGGCGCACCGCCGTCGGGTCGGGCAAGGGCACCGCCGCCAGCAGGGCGCGCGTGTAGGGATGGCGCGGGTCGCGGAAGAGCTCATCGGTCGTCGCCGTCTCCACGATCTTGCCGAGGTACATTACGGCGATGCGATCGGCGATGTGTTTCACAACCGCGAGATCGTGGCTGATGAAGATGTAGGCGAGCCCGAAGCGCTGCTGCAGGGAGCGCATCAGGTTGATCACCTGCGCCTGGATCGACACGTCGAGCGCGGAGACCGGCTCGTCGGCCACGATCAGCTTGGGCTCGACGGCGAGCGCGCGGGCGATCGCGAGCCGCTGGCGCTGGCCACCGGAGAACTCGTGCGGATAGCGCCGCGCATGGTCGGGCCTGAGGCCGACCAGCTCCAGCAGCTCACCGACACGGGCCTTGCGCGCCGCCTCGCTCTTGGCCAGCCCGTGCAGCATCAGCGGCTCGCCCAGCATGGCGCCCACCGTCATGCGTGGATTGAGCGACGCGTAGGGATCTTGGAAGATCACCTGCATGCGCTGTCGGCGCATGCGCATCTCGCTATCGGAGAGCGCCAGCAGGTCCTCGCCTTCGAAGCGCACCTGGCCGGTCGAGGGTTCGATCAGCCGCAGCACCAGGCGCCCCACCGTCGACTTGCCGCAGCCCGACTCACCCACGATGGCGAGCGTCTCGCCGGTACGCAGCTCGAAATCGACGCCGTCGACGGCACGGACATGGCCCGATACCAGTCCGAAGGCGCCGCGTCGCACCGGGAAGTGCTTGGCAAGGCCGCCAACTTCGAGCAGCGCCGTCACTGGATCACCTGTGCCAGGGGCGCGCGTCGGCAGCGCGTCAGATGTCCCGGCGCGACCTCGATGAGCGGCGGCGTTTCGGCGCGGCAGGCGGGCTCGACGAACGGGCAGCGCGCGGCGAAGCGGCAGCCGTCGGGCGGCCGGCTCATGTCGGGCACGCGACCTTCGATCGATGGCAGGCGCTCGCGCTTCTCGTCGAGGCGCGGGATCGAGCCTAGAAGGCCGACCGTGTAGGGATGCTCGGGCCGGGCGAAGAGGTCGCGCACCGGTGCGCGCTCGACGATCTGGCCGGCGTACATGACGGCGACGTCGTCGGCCATCTCGGCCACCACGCCGAGATCGTGGGTGATCAGGATGATGGCGGTGCCGGTGTCGCGGCGGAGCGCACGCATCAGGTCGAGGATCTGCGCCTGGATGGTGACGTCGAGCGCGGTGGTCGGCTCGTCGGCGATCAGCAGCTCGGGGCCGCAGGCCAGCGCCATGGCGATCATGGCGCGCTGGCGCATGCCGCCCGACAGCTTGTGCGGATAGTCGTCGATACGCTTCTCGGGCGAGGAGATGCGCACCGTGCGCAGCATCCCTATGGCACGCGCCCGGGCGTCTGCCGCCGACAGGCCCTGGTGGCGCTGGATTGCCTCGATGATCTGGTCGCCTACCGTGTAGGCGGGATTGAGCGAGGTCATCGGCTCCTGGAAGATCATCGCCAGACGCGCGCCGCGCATATCGCGGATGGCGTCGGCGTCCAGCGTGAGCAGATCGCGGCCCTCGAAGCGGACCTCGCCCTTTACCGTGGAGTTCTCCGGCGGCAGCAGGCCCATGACGGCGAGCGACGTCACGCTCTTGCCGCAGCCCGATTCGCCCACCAGGCCCAGCGTGCGGCCGCGCTCGAGCGACAGGTCGATGCCGTCGACGGCCCGCACCGTGCCGTCATCGGTGGCGAAGGAAACGGCAAGCTGGCGCAGTTCCAGCAGAACGCTCATTGACGCTCCGCCGCCAGGCTCCTTTCGATGCCGGCGTCGATTGCAGCGCGATCGAAGATGCCGGCCGGATTCTCGCGCGTCGGCACGAAGGCGCGGAAGTGCGTCCAGCGCTCGCGGCTCACCGATTCGAGCCGCGCCAGCTCGAGCAACGGCTCGACGTGATCGTCGACGCGCAGGTCGAGCTCGGAATATTCCTGGTTGCCGTAGATCAGCAGCGCCGCCGATTGCTTGCCGCGCTTGTCGCCACCGACCTTTTCGCCCGCCTTCATGGCGCCGATCAGGCGCCGCGGCAGGGGCATCGAAGCATTCTCGCGGAAGAAGCGCACCGTCTCGGCGACGACCTGCGGCCCGGCCAGCATGTTGCCCGCGACCGACATGTCCTCGCCGATCCAGTGGCCGCACCACGGCACGCATTCGGCGCCGGTGTGGGCGGCGAACTTGCCGTCGGCGCCCATGACATGGACCTGGCGGTGCTCGCGGCCGGCATCGGGCGTGACGAGGATGCGCACCAGGTCGGCGGCGCCTACGCCCTCTCTGATCAGGCGCAGCCCGTGCGGGCCATAGAGCGGATTGGTGAGCGCCTGGGTGCAGACCGCTCCCTTCTGCGGCGCGATGTTGGGCACGCGCGCGCCGACGGCGAAGAACTTGGTGGCGACGGCGATGGCGATGCGCCCGCTGTCCCTCTCGTGGAAGATGATCGACCAGGTCATTGGAAAATGACCTCATGGTCTTCCGGACCGCGCGCCTCTGGCGCGCTCATGATCATGAGCGCGCCAGAGGCGCGCGGTCCGGAAGAGGTATGACAATCCATCTTTACCGTCCCGCTGCGTAGCCCTGCATGCCGCGCGGGTTGGCGGCGGCCTTGCGCCAGGGGTCCTCGCGGCTGGCCGCCGTCAGCCGGCCCTCCGACCAGTCGTCGTTCATCTCGACCTCATGGCCGCGCTTGCGCAATTCCTGGACCGTTTCTTTGGGAATGCGGCCTTCCAGCACCAGCACGCCCGGCCGGGCGGTGCGCGGCCAGAAGGAGGAGGGGAAGTGCTCGCTGTGCCAGGCCGGCGCGTCGATCGCCTCCTGCAGGTTCATGCCGCAGTGGACGTGGCGCAGGAACATCTGGGTGATCCACTGCTCCTGCTGGTCGCCGCCCGGCGAACCCCAGACCATGTACGGCTCGCCGTCGCGGTGAGCAAGGGTGGGCGTGAGCGTGGTGCGCGGCCGCTTGCCCGGCGCCAGCGAGGAGGGCTGGCCTTCCTCGAGCCACATGATCTGGCCGCGCGTGCCGATCGGGAAGCCGAGCTCGGGCACGACCGGCGAACCGTGCAGCCAGCCGCCCGACGGCGTGGCCGAGACCATGTTGCCATCCTTGTCGACGATGTCGAAATGCACGGTGTCGCCGCTCATCTGGCCCATGCGGCCGACCGTCGGCTCGCCGGCGCCGCTCGCCGCGACAGCCGCGCGCACGCCGTCGGCCTTGCGCAGCCGGACGACGCCGCCATAGCCCTCGACCTTGCCCGGCCGCTGGTCGTGCGATGCCTTCGCCGGGTCTATCAGCTTGCGCCGGTCGGCGTTGTAGGCGTCGGACAGCAGGGTCTGCATCGGCACGTCGACGAACTTGGGATCGCCGTAGAAGGCCTCGCGGTCGGCGAAGGCGAGCTTGCTCGCCTCGACCACGGTATGGATGAAGTCAGGCGAGGTCGGGTCGGCGCCGTCGAGGTTGAAGCCTTTCAGGAGCGCGAGCTTCTGCAGGGTGACCGGGCTCTGTGCCCACGGGCCCGCCTTGCACACCGCATAGTGGCCGTAGTCGTAGGTGAGGGGCTCCTCGACGGTGGCCTGCCACTTCGCCATGTCGTCGCCGCGCAGCAGTCCCTTGTTGCGCTGGCCCGAGACGTCCATCAGTTCTTCGTTTGTGTAGAAGCGGTCAATCGCTTCCGCGACGAAGCCTTGGCTCCACACCTTGCGGGCGCGCTCGATCACCGCCTCGCGGCTGCCGCCGCCGGCCTCGGCTTCCTTGATGATGCGCAGATAGGTGTTGCCCACGGCCTGGTTGCGGAACAGCTCGGCGGGCTTGGGCACCTCGTTGCCCGGCAGGTAGACCGCGGCCGAGGACGGCCAGTGATCACGGAAATTGTCCTTCACCGTGCCGATCGTGGCCGAGGCGCGCTCGACCAGCGGATGGCCGTTCATGTAGTAGCCGATGGCGGGCGTCAGCACGTCGCTGAGCTTCATCGTGCCGTAGTCGCGCAGCATCAGCATGTAGGCGTCGAACGTGCCGGGCACCGCGGCGGGCAGCAGCCCGGTGCCGGGAATGAGGTCGAGGCCCAGACCCTTGAAGTGGGCGATGGTGGCACGGGCGGGCATCACGCCCTGGCCGCACATCACCTCGGTCTTGGCCTTCTTCACCGCGTGGAAGATCAGCGGCACGTCGCCGCCCGGCCCGCAGAGATGCGGCTCGACGACCTGCAGGGTGAATGCCGTGGCGACGGCGGCATCGAAGGCGTTGCCGCCCCTCTCCAGGATGCCCATGCCGACGGCGGTGGCGATCCAGTGCGTCGACGCGACCACGCCGAAGGTGCCGACGATCTCGGGCCGAGTGGTGAACGGGTTGGGATTGATGAGTTTCACGGGCCGGCCTCCAAGGACGCTGGAAGCCGGAGACCTTAAGCCCCGCGGACCGGGTCGGCTAGGGGTCGGTTGTCTCCGCCAGCCGCATCCAGCTGGGGATTTCGGCAACCAGGCGCGTATCGCCGGCCGAAAGCGTCTGGCCGCTGCGCGCAACGTCGACACGCAGCATCGCCAGTGCCCGGTCGCCGACGCCGGACCTGAGCTCTCCCACTTCCTGATCGCCCAGATGGACAGGTGCACCGGGTGCGGGCAGGGCGCCCTCAACCTTCACCGGGAACAGGCGCTTCCTGATCAGCGCGCGGTACTTGGTGCGGGCCGTCAGCTCCTGGCCCATGTAGCAGCCCTTCTGCCAGTCGACGCCGTGCAGCTCGTCGAAGCCGTTCTCCAGCAGGAGCGCCTTCTCGACCACGAGGTCGCGGCTGCCGTCGGGCACGCCCAGGCTGACGCGCAGCTCGTCGTAGGACTGCAACGGCGCCGCCGAGAGGCCCTGCGCCTGCAGCAGCGCGGCCGCCGTACTCGTGGGCGCGATCATGCGGATGCCGAGCTCGGGCAGCCGCGGATCGACGAAGGCGATGGCGCCTTCGATCGGCAGCATCGTCGTCGCGTCGGGCCCGTAGGCCACGGCGACTTCGAGTTTCCCGCCGCGATCCTCGACGGTCACCTTCGAGCGCAGCTTGTACAGCGAAAGCTTCTTGGCGAGAGCGGCGGCGCGCTCGCGCTCGGTCTCGAGCAGCAAGGTGCCGTCGCCGCCGTCGGCCACGAACATGTCGTTGAGGAAGCGGCCCTGCGGCGTCAGCAGCGCCGCCCAGATGGCACGCCCGGGCGCCACCTTGGTCGTGTCGTTGGAAATCAGGCCCTGCAGGAACTCGACGCGGTCCGGACCGCCGATGGCGATCACGCTGCGATGAGGGCTGAGACTGAACTGACGCGCGGACATCAACCCAGATGTGGGACCGAACAGGCTTCTTGGCAAGCACCTGTCGAACCGCCATCGTCCGGCCGCGTCAGAGGGCAGGGGGACCGATGAAGCGCTTTCTGTGGTGGATCTGTCTTTTGCTCGCGCCGGCCGTGCTGATCGGCCTGGAACTCTTCCATCCGGCCGACTTCACCAACCATCCCGGCATGTACCAGTATCTGTCGCAGGCCGAGCCCCATTCGGCCGCCCATCATCACGCATTGGACTATTTCGGGCCGCGATGGTGGCTGGTGCTGCACATGATTCAGACGCCGATGGTCGGCCTGGTCGCCGTCGGCCTGCTGCTGATGGTCGACGGCATCGGCGATGAGGATGGTCCCGCGGCTGTGGCGGCGGCCTGGTTGGCGCGCGCCGCGATCTTCGTCATGGTCATCTATTTCACGGTGCTCGACGCGATCGGCGGCATCGGGCTCGGCCGCACCATCCTCACCGTCCAAAGCCTGGCCGCCGCGGGCAAGCTCAGCCCGCAGCAGGTCGAGGGAGCAGAGCTGCTGCTCAATACGCTGTGGGTCGATCCCCTGGTCGGCGGTGTCGGCTCTTTCGTCAGCGAGACCGCGTCCTGGGCGGCACTTGCCGCCTCGGTGCTCGTCGCCGCGGCCCTGCTGCTGTCGCACCGCGCCGGCTGGGCCAACATGGCGGTGCTGGTGGCCTTCGGCTGGGAGCTGCAGACAGCGCACGCCGCGCCGCACGGTCCGATCGCCTTCGCGCTCCTGATCGTGGCGTCGGCCTGGCTGTGGTTCAGTCGAACACGCCGCGCCGCTGCAGCGCCTCGATGATGCGATCGACCTCGCCGTCGATCGTCATCTCGAGGGTGCGCAGGTGGAGGTCGGGCACCTCGGGCGGCTCGTAGGCGGAGTCGATGCCGGTGAAATTGCTGAGGCTGCCGGCGCGCACCTTCTGGTAGAGGCCCTTGGGATCGCGGCGTTCGCATTCGGCGAGCGGCGTGTCGACGAAGATTTCCAGGAACGCATCGTCGGACAGCCGCTCGCGCGCCAGCTGCCGCTCGGCGCGGAACGGCGAGATGAACGACACCAGCACGATCAAGCCGGCATCGGCCATCAGGCGGGCGGTCTCGATCACCCGCCGGACGTTCTCGACCCGGTCGGCATCCGTGAAGCCCAGGTCACGGTTGAGGCCGTGGCGGACATTGTCGCCGTCCAGCAGGTAGGTGTGGCGACCGCTCGCCGTCAGCCGCCGCTCGACGCCGTCGGCGACCGTCGATTTGCCCGAACCCGACAGGCCGGTGAACCACAGCACGGCCGGGCGATGGCCCTTGATCGCCGAACGCGTCGTCTTGTCGACGGTGAAGTCCTGCCAGGCGATGTTTGCGGCGCGGCGCAGCGGGAAGCGGATCATGCCGGCGCCGACCGTGGCGTTGCTCAGCCGATCGATCAGGATGAAGCCGCCGGTCTCGCGATTGTCGTCGTAGGCATCGAAAGGGAGCGCGCGGTCGAGCGCCAGATTGGCGAAGCCGATGTCGTTCGGTCCGAGCTGCTTGGCGGCCTGGTGCGATCCGCTGTCGATGTCGAGCCGATGCTTCAGCTCGCTCACCGTCGCCGTCGTCGTGGCCGTGCCTAGTCGCAGCAGATACGGTCGCCCCGGCAGCATTGGCGCATCGCCAAGCCACACGATGTGCGCGGCGAACTGGTCGCTGAGATGCGGCGGCGCGGCAGTGGCGGCTAAGAGGTCGCCGCGGCCGACATCGATTTCGTGGTCGAGCGTCAGGGTGACGGCCTGGCCCGCGACCGCCTGGTCGAGGTCGCCTTCGTAGGTGACGATGCGGGCCACGCACGCACGCATACCCGACGGAAGGACGACGATTTCGTCGCCGGGACGGATGCTGCCGCCTCCTACCGTGCCGGCATAGCCCCGAAAGCCTGAGTCGCGGTTGATCCATTGCACGGCGAGCCGGAACGGCCGGTCCTGGGCCGGTGCGGAGCTTACGGTCTCGAGATGGTCCAGCAGGGTCGGCCCGCGGTACCACGGCATGGCCGCACTCGGTCGAATGACGTTGTCGCCCAGGAGCGCGCAGACGGGGATGGCGGTGACGTCGCTCAGGCCGAGCGGCTTGGCCATCGCGGCGTAGCCCGAGACGATCGCGGTGAAGCAGTCTTCGCGATAGCCGACCAGGTCCATCTTGTTGACCGCGAGCACGATCCGGCGGATGCCCATCAGCGCGACGATCGCGCTGTGCCTCAGCGTCTGCGGCAGCAGGCCCTTGGTCGCGTCGACCAGGATGACGGCAAGGGCGGCGGTCGAGGCGCCCGTCGCCATGTTGCGGGTGTACTGCTCGTGACCCGGCGTGTCGGCGACGATGAAGCGCCGCCGCCGCGTCGAGAAGTAGCGGTAGCCGACATCGATGGTGATGCCCTGCTCGCGCTCGGCCTGCAGGCCGTCGACCAGCGAGGCGAGATCGGGCGCGCCGGCCCGCCGGTCGTCCGGCACGACGTCGGCGTCGACCAGGAGCCGGCCGATCAGCGTGCTCTTGCCGTCGTCGACACTGCCGCAGGTGATGAAGCGCAGCAGGCCCTCGCCAGGACAGGCATCCATCAGAAGTAGCCTTCGACCTTCTTGCGCTCCATCGAGGCCTCGCCATGGTCGATGGCGCGACCCTGGCGCTCGGAGGTGCGCAAGCGGCTAAGCTCATCGATGATGGCGGCGACGGTATCGGCGCGCGATTCAATGGCGCCGGTCAGGGGATAGCAGCCGAGCGTGCGGAACCGCACCCAGCGCCGCTCCGCTATTTGCCCGGGCAGGAGCGTGAGCCGCTCGTCGTCTAGCAGGATCAGCATGCCGTTGCGCTCGACCACCATGCGGCCCGCCGCGAAGTAGAGCGGGACGACGGGAATGTTCTCGCGCGCGATGTAGGTCCAGATGTCGAGTTCGGTCCAGTTCGACAGCGGAAAGACGCGCATGCTCTCGCCGGGATTGAGGCGGCCGTTGTAGAGATGCCACAGCTCGGGCCGCTGGCTGCGCGGATCCCAGCGATGGGACGCGCTGCGCAGCGAGAAGATCCGCTCCTTGGCGCGTGACGGCTCCTCGTCGCGGCGCGCCCCGCCGATCGCGGCATCGAAGCCGTGCAGGTCGAGCGCCTGCTTCAGCGCCTCGGTCTTCATGATGTCGGTGTGGACGGCGGCACCGTGGCTGAGCGGGCCGATGCCGCGCGCCAGGCCTTCGCGGTTGACGTGGACGACCAGCGGCAGGCCGAGCTCCTTCACCCGCCGGTCGCGGAAAGCGATCATCTCGCGGAACTTCCACGTCGTGTCGACATGCAGCAGCGCGAAGGGCGGCTTGGCTGGGTGGAAGGCCTTTATGGCGAGATGAAGCAGGACCGAGGAGTCTTTGCCGATCGAGTAGAGGATGACCGGTTTGCGAAACACCGCGGCCGCCTCGCGCAGGACGTGGATGGCTTCGGCTTCGAGTTCGTGCAGATGGGCATTCGAGGCTGGCAAGTGGGCTGCTCTTCCAGTTTGAGCGAGGAGGGATGTCGGCTAGGCGGCGGTTGCTGCATGCTTCTCGAGCGGCCAGTCGAACAGGCCGGTGCCGACTCCCAGGCGATCCAGGAACGCCATCGCCTCGGTGCGTGTCCGGTCGTCGATGTGCGCGTCGGAGCGGCCTGAGCTGGCCTGGCTGATATGGCTGCCGCGATCGGTGCGCGTGCCGTCGAGCGAGCGGCCGAGTTCCGTCTCGATCGCCTTCATGTGCTCGCGCCGCGCCAGCCACACCGCGTCGGCAAGCGCCGGCCGCGCGCGCGGCGCTCCCGAGAGATGATCGAGAATGCCGGCAAGGACGTCGACCGGCTGGGCAATCAGCCGCTCGTAGGGCACCAGCCGGACCTGCGCAGGATGCCGTTCGGCCAGCGCCTGGAACGAGATGAACTGCTTGGCGTACGACGGCAGCGCGCTTTGGAACAGATAGTCGCGCAGCTCCACGGCGGTCAGCAGCCGGCCGTTGATCGAGTTGTACGTCGCGTCCTTGTGGTTTTGGCCGTAGCGAAAATAGGACACCGCCTGGTCGAGCGGATTGCGATAGACGAGGACGATCGGCCGGCCGCGGCCTCGACGGGCGGAACGCTCCAGGGCCTGCACGCGGACCGGCGTGTGGCGGTACGGCGCGAGATCGACCGGCGTGTGGCGGTAGTCCATCCCCTCATGGAAGTAGTCGTAGCCCGGCACATGAAAGGGTGTGGCGCCCCACCAATCGACGTCGGAGGGGGTGAAGCCGGGACACGTGGTGTGGCCGATGAACAGATGATCGTCCGGCAGGGTACCGCGCACGTGGAAGAGCGGCCCGCCCTTGAAGCTTTGGAAGTCGAAGGATGGCCCTGACATATCGCCAAAGATGCGCCCGGTCAGGCGATCATCGATGCGGCCGCCGCGTTCGAGATGGCACAGGAAGGAGATCGCATAACGCAGGAACCAAGTCCCCGAGCGCGGGACCGTGGACAGGATAGGCAAGCTGGAGACGTGGAACATGGAGCCTGGTACGTTGAGGGAGTCGACCGTCGTCCCCATGCTTTTACAACTTCGTTAACAAAGTGCGGCAGCTTTTGTTGATAGTCTGCAAGAACGTTAATCGCAAGTTATTCAACCTCCTGCGGCGACGGTCGGTCCGCCTCCCTGCGGAACCGTCTGATTGCACTCAGTCGCGCGTACCGTGCAGGCTTGCTAGAAATTCGGCGAATTCAGTCGCTGGGGAGTCGTCATGTCATTGCGCGCGCTCGTTCTGAGCCAAGGCGTCGACCGCAAGGTGAGCGGCGCCATCGAGACCCTGCCTGTGGACCGGCTGCCGGCCGGTGACGTCACCGTCGCCGTCGACTATTCGACGCTGAACTATAAGGACGGGCTGGTTCTCACCAGCGGCGGCGGCCTTGTGAAGACTTGGCCGCATGTCGGCGGCATCGACTTCAGCGGCGCTGTCGAGGCATCCGACAATCCCGCCTTCAGGCCCGGCGACAAGGTCGTGCTGAACGGCTGGCGAGTCGGCGAACTGCACTGGGGCGGCTATGCCACCAAGGCGCGGGTCAAGGGCGACTGGCTGGTCAAGCTGCCGGCCTCGGTCTCGACCAGGCGCGCCATGGCGATCGGCACTGCCGGCTACACCTCCATGCTCTGCGTCATGGCGCTGGAGCGGCACGGCATCAAGCCGTCGGCGGGCGGGATCCTGGTCACCGGCGCGGCGGGCGGAGTCGGCTCGGTCGCGGTCGCCATCCTGGCCAAGCTCGGCTTCACCGTGGTGGCCGCCACCGGCCGGCCGCAGGAGGGCGACTACCTGAAGGCGCTTGGTGCAGCCATGATCATGGACCGCAAGGAGCTCAGCGAGGCACCCGACCGGCCGCTGCTGTCGGAGCGCTTTGCCGGCGTGGTCGACACGGTGTCCGGCGTGATGTTTGCGAGAGCGCTGGCCCAGGTGAAGTACGGCGGCGCGGCCGCGGTGTGCGGCCTGGCCGGTGGCGCATCTTTCCCCGGCTCGATCCTGCCGTTCATCCTGCGCGGCGTGAGCGTCTACGGCATCGATTCGGTGATGCTGCCCAAGGCGCCGCGCGAGGAGGCATGGCGCCGGCTCGGCATCGACCTGCCGCTCGACAAGCTCGACAGCACCGTGAGCGAGGCAGGCCTTTCCGACCTGATGACGCTGGCCCCAAAAATCCTCAAAGGAGAAATACGCGGCCGCGTGGTGGTCGATGTAAGCAGGTGATAGGGTCGGACATCGCCGTCATTCCACTGTTCAACGAGAGTTTCGCCATGACGCCTCCCGCCACTGCGCCCGCCGCCAACAACCTCGAAGCCTTCTTCATGCCGTTCACGGCGAACCGGCAGTTCAAGAAGAATCCCCGGCTGCTCGCCCGCGCCAAGGGCGTGCACTACTGGACGCCGGAGGGCCGCAAGGTGATCGACGGCACGGCCGGCCTGTGGTGCGTCAATGCCGGCCACGGCCGCGAGGAGATCAAGGAGGCGATTGCCCGCCAGCTCGAGGAGATGGACTACGCGCCCAGCTTCCAGATGGGGCATCCCAAGTCGTTCGAGCTCGCGGCGCGCCACGCCGCCATGCTGCCGGGCGACCTCGACCACGCCTTCTACTGCAACTCCGGCTCCGAGGCCGTCGATTCGGCGCTCAAGATCGCGCTGGCCTGGCAGCGCGCCCGCGGCCAGGGCACGCGCACCCGCCTGATCGGCCGGGAACGGGGCTATCACGGCGTCGGCTTCGGCGGCATCTCGGTCGGCGGCATGGTGAACAACCGCAAGCAATGGGGCGTGCTGCTGCCCGGCGTCGACCACATGCCGCACACCCATCTGCCGGCCAAGAACGCCTTTTCGCGCGGGCTTCCGGAACATGGCGGCGTCGAGTTGGCCGATGAGCTCGAGCGCATCGTGGCCCTGCACGACGCCTCGACCATCGCCGCGGTGATCGTCGAGCCCTGCGCCGGCTCGACCGGCTACCTGCCGCCGCCCAAGGGCTACCTGCAGCGCCTGCGCCAGATCTGCGACAAGCATGGCATCCTCTTGATCTTCGACGAGGTCATCACCGGCTTCGGCCGTCTCGGCACCGGCTTCGCCGCCGAATTCTTCGACGTCATCCCCGACCTCATGACGGTGGCCAAGGGCATCAGCAACGCCACGGTGCCGATGGGCGGCGTGTTCGTGCGCAAGCACATCTACGACGGCCTGATGAACGGGCCGGAGAATGTCGTCGAACTGTTCCACGGCTACACCTACTCTGCCCATCCGCTGGCCTGCGCCGCGGCATCGGCCGTGCTCGACATCTACAAGGACGAGGGCCTGTTCCAGCGCTCTGCCGAACTCTCCAAGTACTGGGAGGACGGCGTGCATTCGCTGAAGGGCCTGCCCGGCGTCACCGACATCCGCAACCTCGGTTTGGCCGCCGGCATCGACATGGAAGGCCGCAAGGACGCCATCGGCGCGCGCGGCTACGACACCTTCGTGAAGGCCTTCGAGCTCGGCCTGATGGTGCGCCAGGCCGCCGACACCATCGCCATGTCGCCGCCGCTGGTGATCGAGAGGAACCAGATCGACGAGATCATCGATCTCACCGGCAAGGCCATCAAGGCGACGGCATAGTCTCCTGCGGCGAGGAACCTGCTATACCCATGGCGTGTTCCTCGACCTTGGTCTGCCCGCGCTGATCGGCCCGGTGGCCGTGATGGCGCACGTCGCCATCGCGTGCCTCGTGACGATCCACGTCCTGCTCTACAAGCGCAACGTCGCGGCCTCGGTGTCGTGGATTGGCATCGCCTGGCTGTCGCCGTTCCTCGGCGCGCTGCTCTACGTCTCGATGGGCATCAACCGGGTCAAACGCCGTGCCCAGCGGTTGCGCCGCCAGCGCCTGCCGATGGCCATCGCCGAGGAGACGCTGGCCGATGCCGCGGCGAAGGATCCGCTGACGCCGCTCGAGTTCGCGATCGGCCGGCTGACCGGCCTGCCCAGCGAGCCCGGCAACAGGATCGAGGTCCTGCACAGCGGCGACCAGGCCTATCCGCGCATGCTGGCGGCGATCGACGCGGCGCAGAAGAGCGTCGGCCTGGTGAGCTACATCTTCCGTGCCGACAAGGCAGGCGAGGCCTTCCACCAGGCGCTGATCCGGGCGCAGCGGCGCGGCGTCGAGGTGCGGGTGCTGATCGACGGCGTCGGCGGCGGCTATTTCTGGTCGGGCACCTACAACCATCTCAGCCGCGCCGGCGTTCCCGTCGCGCGCTTCCTGCATTCGTATTTCCCGTGGCGCATGCCATTCGTGAACCTGCGCAACCATCGCAAGGTGCTGGTGGTCGACGGCCGCATCGGCTTCACCGGCGGCCTCAATATCGGCGCCGAGAATGTCAACGCCGACAACCCGCCCTTCGTCGTCCTCGACACGCACTTCCAGCTCGAGGGGCCGATCGTCGAGCAGCTCACCGACGCCTTCGCCGACGACTGGGTGTACACGACCGGCGAGAAGCTGCTCACCGAGAACTGGTTTCCGCCGCTCGAGAAGGCGGGGCAGGCGACGGCGCGTGTCGTCACCTCCGGTCCCGACGAGGACATGGAGCAGATCGAGTTCGTCGCGCTCCACGCCATCTCGTGCGCGCAAAAGTCGGTGCGCGTGGTCACGCCCTATTTCCTGCCGCCCGATCCGCTGACCATGGCGCTGGGCCTCGCCGCGTCGCGTGGCGTGAAGGTCGACATCGTGCTGCCCGACCATTCCAACCACGGCCTTCTCGACTGGGCGCGGCGCATTCCGCTTCGTCCGCTGATCGAGGCCGGCTGCCGCGTCTGGCTGACGGCCGCACCGTTCGATCATTCCAAGCTGATGGTGATCGACGATATCTGGACGATGGTCGGCAGCGCCAACTGGGACACGCGCAGCTTCCGTCTCAACTTCGAGCTCAATGTCGAGCTGCACGATCCCGACTTCGCCGCCAAGGTCGCAGCGATCGCGCCCGAGGCGCGCCGCCTCACCCTGACCGAGCTCGACGGCGACCCATTGCCGACCCGGCTCCGCAACAGCGCGGCGCGGCTGCTGCAGCCGTATCTGTGATCTTCCGGACCGCCGGCTTACAGCCGGCTCATGACCATGAGGCCGGCTGGAAGCCGGCAGTCCGGAAGACTACCGATACAGCCGCCCCAGCCGGTCGCGCCTGATCCAGCGGTGCTCGGGCCGCGCCCGCAGGCCGCTTTCCAGCCCCCAGCCTTCGACAAGGCCCAGCTCCAGCCGGATCGGCCGGTGGTCGGACGGTCCGAAGGCCAGCGCATCGGCGGTGCGGCAGGTGAGGCCGTGCACCAGGCAGCGGTCGAGCCGGAACGGCACGACGTTGCTGGCATAGTGAGTCGGCTCGCGCGGGCCGACGTCGTGGAAGCCCGACAGGATGACCGGCCCCACGATATTGTAGTCGCCGATGATGGCCGACGGCTTGCCGCGCAGTGAGGCGGCAATGCGCGCGAGCTGGCGGCGGTTGAGCAACTGGCCATGCGAAAGGTGCACGTTGGCGAAGATCATCTCGCCGACCTGCACGATCTGCGCGCGCCTTCGCGGCAGGCGGCCGGGCAGGCGCGAGGCCGGCAGCGGCAGCGCGCGTGGCGCCGCGAAGCGGTGCGGGCTCCACACCGCCAGGCCATGGATGCGGCCGAGCCAGGACAGCCGATGGAAGTGTCCGCCGAGCAGCGACGGCAGCTCCTCCATCTCCTGGGTCGCTTCCTGCATCAGCAGCACGTCGGGCTTCTCGTGCCGCGCCAGGGCGACCACATCGTCGACCGCGGCGCCGGTGAGCCGCAACAAGTTCCAGCTGATGATCTTCAAGACTTCCTCGTAGCTTGCCCTATGACTTTGATGCCCGGTGGTCGCGCCGGGCCTGGCGGATCTGGTCCGTGATCGACGAGGTGCTGCCGGCCGCGGCCAGCAGCTCGCGACGCACGGTCTCGCGCCGCTCGTGGATCGAGGCGATCACCAGCCCCATCGGCACGCCCAAGCCGACCAGCGCCGATTCGGCAAGTTGAAGGCTCGCCTCGATGGTCTCCGGCACCGTGTCGGTGACCTTGAGTGTGTAGAGATGGCGCGCGTGCTGGGCATCGTGCGCCCGCGCTACGATCATCACGTCGGGTCGGCGCGCGCGCACCGCCCGCACCACGTCGTCGACCGCCGAGGTGTCGAGGGTGACGATCACGCCCGTCGCCTCGTCGATGCCGCAGCGCCGCAGGAACAGGGAATTGGAGGCATCGCCGTAGTAGATCGGCCGGCCGAGCTGGCGCCAGCGACCGACCAGCGTGGTGTCGCGGTCGGCGGCGATGTAGGGGACGTTGTGCTCCTCCAGCAGACCGCAGACGAGCTGGCCGACCCGGCCGTGGCCGACGACGATGACGCGCTTGGCATGGTCCTCGGGTGGTAGCACGGTGAAAAGCGGATCGGACGGCGTTTCGCGGGCGAAATAGTGGCCGGCCCGCCGCGCCAGCAGGGCGACGAAGGGCAGTGCCGCCATGCTGAGCGACACCACCGCGAGGATGCCCGCCGACACATCCGCGGCAACCAGGTCGACCTGCACGGCAAGCCCGATGCCGATGAAGGCGAACTCGCCACCCGGGGCCAGCAGCAGGCTGGTCTCGACGCTGGCGCCCCACGGCACGCCGAACAGGCGGCAGAGCGGGGCCAGCAGCACCGACTTGATCGCCATCATCGCCAGGAACCCGCCCAGCACCAGCAACGGCTCGCGCCAGATGAAGCCGAGATCGATATGCATGCCGACCGAGAAGAAGAACACGCCCAGCAGCAGGCCGCGGAAGGGATCGATCATCGCCTCGACGGCACGGCGATACTCGGTCTCGGCCAACAGGAGGCCGGCGACGAACGCGCCCAGCGCCATCGACAGGCCGGCATAGGCCGCGATCACCCCTGAGCCGACGGCGATCAGCAGGGTGGCCGCCATGAAGAACTCGGGGTTGTCGGTGCCGGCGGCCAGCTTGAACAGCGGCTTCAGCACCAGCCGGCCGACCACGGCGATCACGGCGATGGCGACCGCGGCCTCGACCAGGGCGACGACCACGCCCTGGGCCACCGAGGTCGAGTCGGCGGCGCTGCCCAGCGCCCCGATCAGGAACAACAGAGGCACCACGGCGAGGTCCTGGGCGAGCAGGATGGCGAAGCTGGTGCGGCCGGTGGTCGACATCATGCGGCGCTGGCCCGAGAGCACTTCCATGACCAGGGCGGTCGAGGAGAGCGCCAGGCAGGCGCTGATGATCAGCGTGGCCGCCGGCGGCCGGCCGAGCCACAGGGCACCGAAGCTGATCACCAGCGTGGTCACCAAGATCTGCAGCCCGCCCAGGCCGAACACCAGGCGACGCATGGTGAGCAGGCGCCGCATCGACAGTTCCAGGCCGATGAAGAACAGCAGGAAGACGATGCCTAAGTCGGCGATGAAGGAGACCTGCTTCTCGCCGGTGACGGTGAGCCAGTCGATCGCCCGGGAATAGTCGGCCAGCTGGCCCAGGCCGTGCGGCCCCAGCGCCGCGCCGACGGCGAAGAAACCCAGGACGGGGCTGATTTTCAGGCGGTGGACCACCGGGGCCACGACGGCCGCGGTGCCCAGGATGATGAGGGCATCCTTGAAGACGAAGATATCGTTGCTTCCCGCCATTGCCGGCAACATAGACTGCGCCGGCCGATCTGTGCACACTTTCGTTTGCAGCGAGCCATTGGACAAAAGGGACGGAAACGACATGAAGGTGGTGATCACCGGCGGCGCGGGATTCTTGGGCAAGAAGCTGGCGCGGCGGCTGCTGCAGGATGGCGGCATCGCCGGACCCTCGGGCAAGCCCGAACGGGTGAGCGAGCTCGTGCTGTTCGACGTCGGCAAGGCGAGCGGCCCGGGCCTCGACGACCCGCGGGTCAAGGCTCTGGCCGGCGACATCGCCAATTTTGCCACCGTGCAGTCGATCGTGCAGGGCGCCGCCACGGTGTTCCATTTCGCCGCCGTGGTCAGCGCCGGCGCCGAGGCGGATTTCGATCTCGGCTATCGCGTCAACCTCGACGGCACGCGCAACGTGCTGGAGGCCTGCCGTGCGCTCGGCACCAATCCGCGGGTCGTCTTCACCAGCTCGCTGGCGGCGTTCGGCGGCGAACTGCCCAAGGCGGTGACCGACGACACGGCGCTGACGCCGCAGACGTCCTACGGCGCGCAGAAGTCGATCGGCGAGTTCCTGATCCGTGACTACACCCGCAAGGGATTCTTGCGCGGCACCTCGGTGCGGCTGCCGACCATCTGCGTGCGCACCGGCCTGCCCAACAAGGCGGCCTCGACCTGGGCGAGCTCGGTGGTGCGCGAGCCGCTGACCGGCGTCGACGTCGTCTGCCCGGTGACGCCCGAGACCGTCATGGTGGTCTTGAGCCCGCGCAAGACGGTCGACGCCTTCGTGCGCCTGCACGACCTGCCGCCGGATGCCTTCGGCCCAAGCCGCACGCTGCTGCTGAACGGCATCAACGTCACGGCCAAGGAGCTCGAGCAGGCGGTCGGCCGCCACGCCGGCAACCGCAAGGTCGGCAAGGTGAGCTGGCAGCATGATTCCGCGATCCAGAAGATCTGCGACGGCTGGCCCCAGGGCATCGATTCCAGGCGCGCCCGGTCGCTCGGCTTCGAGACCGACAAGGATCTGGACGAGGTCGTGCGCAACTTCATCGCCGACGATCTCGAGGATCAGATGAAGATTGCCAAGACGGCTTAATCTTGCCGGACTGCGGGCCTCCAACGCTCAATCGACCGAAGGTCGATTGAGCTCACCGCGCTCATGCTCTTCCGGACCGCGAGCCTCCTACGCCGAATCGGCCAGAGGCCGATTCGGCTCCCTACGCTCATGAGAGCGCATTCACATGCGCGTCTGAGCGCGCAAGATGCGCGCGGCCCGGAAGACGAAGATCGTGAGCGGGCCTGGAGGCCCGCGGTCCGGCAAGAGGCTACCGCCCCCGCAACATCCGCCAGCCGTTCTGCAGGTGCCGCACCGGCCCCCATACATGGCGCGTGCGAATCATGTGCCAGCGTTGCGGCTCGTTGTCGGGGCCGGCGATTGGCCCTGCGTCGTCGACGAAATCGGTGATGCCGACGGCATCGGTGTCCCACGGCCCGGTGGTCTTGAAGATCGTCGTCTTGGCGCCGTAGGTGGCGAGCGTGCGGCTCATGCCGGAGGCCATGAAGTCCATGTAGCGCGGCAGGCTCTCGGGGCGGCAGAGATAGCCCTTGTTGAAGCCGACCGCGAGCAGGCGGAAATGAAACGGATTCTTCTCGAGATGGCGGATGACCTCGGTCGTGTTGGCGGGGTAGCGCGGCGAGAAGAAGTCGTCGATCACCACGATGCCGTCGTTGTTGACGATGCGGTTGGCGAGCTCGAGCTCGCGATAGACCGCGGTGCCGGTGTGCTCGCCGTCGATGTGGAACCAGCGCACCGTCTGGTGCATCGCCTGCAGGTCGAGCTTGGCCGGCAGGTCGGCCGACGGCCCCGACAGCGGCACGATGTTGACGGGCTCGGCGTCGACCGAGCGGATGGCGCGATGCACCGCCTCCTCGTCGAGTCTCAGGTCGCACAAATAGAGCTTCTCGCCACCCTTGCGATAGGAGGCGAGCACCGACGCCGAGCGGCCGCGCCACACGCCGATCTCGAACAGGTCGCCCGTGATCCGGGCCTGCTGGTCGAGCAGGGCGCGCCAGACGCAGTAGGACTGGAACATGAACCAGCCCGGAATGGCGTCGATCTTTTCCCAACTGAGCATTGTTGATCCTTGATTTGGGCTAGGCGCGGCTTTCGACCGGATGGAACCGCACGCGGTTCCATCCGGTCGGAAACGCGATGACCGGCCACCTCGCCTCAATGGGCACATTGCCTCCGGCTGATTCAGCCGGAGGCAATGTGCTTTAGCTAACAGCGCTCTTTCGACGCTGCAAGCCGGGAGCGCTTGCGCAGGCGGCGGCCCTCGGGTAGACGCCGAACGCGTGCAAATGCCAACAACAACAGTCGCTTACCGCACGATGATCGGTCTGATTTGGGGGCTGGCCCTGTGGCATAGCTGGGAGAGCCGCGGCCTTTTCGTCGATGGCTCCGCTTTCCTCGTCCAGATCGCCCGGCGAGAGTGGTTCTTCGACTTCTACGCGCCGCGCCTCTACGCCATGGTCGTCGGCCAGGCGCCGATCATGACCGCCGTTTTCCTCGGCATCACCGACCTGCACCTGCTTGCACGCCTGCTGTCGATCGGCCTGTTCGCCCTGCCGACCGCGCTCTACACGCTCGCCCTGGTGCGGGTGAAGGACGACCCCGTGCTGCTCGCCGCGGTGATCGGCGCCATCGGCCTGGTGTTCATGACCACGTCCTTCTTCATCGTCGGCGAATACAACACCGCCTATGCCATCGCCATCGTGGTCGCCGTCCGGCTGGTGACGGCCGAGCGGCTCACCATGCTCGACGGCCTGTTCCTCGCCGTGATCAGCCTGCTTGCGGCGCGGACCTACGAGGCGATGATCTATCTCGGGCCGCTCCTGTCGCTGATAGTCCTGCACACCCTCTGGCGCATGCCGTCGCGCCCGTGGGCACCCACGACGCTCTACCTTCTTTCCACCGTCGGCTTCATCGGCGGCATGGCCGTCGCCATCCGCTCCCTGGTGAAGCCGTGGTCGGTGGAGCACCTCGACGAGACGATCGAGACCGCCACCAACTTCTGGCAGAACCTGCAGTTCGACCTGGCCCTGGCCGCCGCGCTGGTCGTTGTCGTGTGTGGCCTGGTGCGGCCGCGCGACCTCCTGACCGGCAAGCCCTATCGCTGGGCGGGCATCTGCCTGGTGATCCTGGCGCTGTCGCCCCTGCTGGCGCTCAGCGACACGCTGGTGCGGCCGCTCGCCAAGTCGCAGTACGTGGCGCGCCAGGCCGCCGGCCTGGTCATCGTCGCCATCGTGCTGTTCATCTGGTTCTACGGCTCCCTGCTGCGCAACAAGCTTGCGGTCTTCACCACGCTGCGCACGCCCGAGGCGGCGCGCCGGCTCCTCGTCTTCTCCGTCGTGGTCGTGCTGGCGATTCTGCCATCGGACATCCACCTGACGAGGACCTGGTCGTCGTATCTCGACGTCGTGCGCGCCGAGGTGCTCGCGAAGGATGGCGTGATCGCCTTCGAGGATTCGCCGCTGTCGCGCCACCCCTACGACCTGCTGGTCGAAGCCTGGATCCTGCCCAGCCAGAGCCTGGCGCTCAGGGCCAAGCGCGGCGACGGCATCATCGCGCCGCCCAAGGACTTCAAGTCCTGGCAGCCCTTCCCGCCGGCGGACCCCTATCCGCTCGGCAAGTACATGTGGCGTGACTAGAGCGGTTTCCCTTCAGATGGAACCGCGCGCGGTTCCATCTGAACGGAACCGCGCGCGCCGGAGGTGTCGATTTCACAGGGCACATTCCGTTCGGCTGATTCCAGCCGAACGGAATGTGCCCTAGGGTGCCCGCCGTGCCGCCGGCCGCCTATCGGAGCGTGGTCCTGCTGCTGTGGGCGCTGGCGGTCAACGCCACGATCGCCTGCCGCGGCCTGTTCTGGGACGGCTCGCCCTTCATGGTGAACATCCTCGACCTCGGACAGGTCCACGACTTCTACACCGCCCGCGCCCACGTCGACTGGGTGACGCAGCTTCCGCTGCTGCTGCTGAGCGAGCTCGGCGTGCGCGACACCAGGCTACTGGCGATGGTCTATTCGGCCGCGCTGTTCGGCCTGCCGACCGGCCTCTATCACTTCGCGCTCGCGCGCGTGAAGGACGATGCCGTGCTGCTCGGCATCGTCATTGCCGTGATCGCCGCGGTCTATCTGCCGACCTGCTTCTTCATCATCGGCGAATACAACACCACCTACGCCGCTGTGGTCGCCGCCATGGCCGTGACGCTGACTCCGGGGCCGAGGCGGCTCGGCGACGCGGTGCTGCTCTGCCTGCTCGGGCTCCTGTGCGTGCGCTCCTACGAGACGATGGTCTATCTAGGCCCGCTCGTCGTCGCCGCCATCGTCTGGTCGATGCGCAAGGAGGACGATCCGTGGGTGAGGGGGCTGTCGGTTATTGCCGCCATGGCCTTCCTCGCCGCCGCCGCCGTCGCCGCCGTCGCCATCGTCGACTACTGGAACCATCCGCATTTCGTGAAGGTGCGGGCGATGAGCTTCGATTTCTGGCAGAACCTGCAGTTCGTCATCCCGCTCATTGGGCTCGCGATCTCGGCGGCGATTGCCCTGGTACGGCCGTCGTGGCTGCAGGGACGTGGCCCGCCGCTGGTCATCGCCATCGCCGCCACCGCCCTCGCGCTGTCGCCGTGGTACCGGCTGGTTTACGAGCACTCCATCCTCTATCCGCCGGCGCACTACCTCGCGCGCCAGGCGGCGGGCGTCGTACTGGCGGTGCTGGTGATCTGCATGTGGCTGCACGTCGCCTGGCAGCGACGGCCGCCCAAGGTCTTCACCATCCTGCGCCTGCCCGCGGTGTCGCGCCGCTTGGTGCTGGCCATGACGGCGCTGCTCCTGGCCGCCGCCGTGCCCGACGTGGCGCTGACCGGGTTGTGGTCGGACTATCTCGCGCGCATGCGCACCCTTGTCGACACGCGCGAGGGCGCCATCCGGGCGCGCGACCTGCCCTTGCTCGACTGGCCCGACAAGCTCTTCGCCCAGGACTGGTCCCTGCCGGCGATGAGCGCGCTGGTCAGCCGCACGCCCGGCCATGCCTTTGTGCTGGCCGACAAGGACTACCTCAGCAACCCGCCATTCGATCCCGCTTGTGGGACGATGCCGCATCTCAAGGGCTACGGCTGGGGGAGTTGATTGGAGCGCGGACCTCCAGGTCCGCTCATTGCTGGGAGCGCGCCATTCCGTGGCGCGTCTTCTTCTTCTTCGGAGCGCGGGCCTCTGGCCCGCTCATGATCATGATGCGGGCCGGAGGCCCGCGCTCCAATGACGCGCCACGGAGTGGCGCGCTCCCAGCAAAGACTAAGGCCGCATCCAGTGGCGGCTCGGCCCGCTGCCGCGCACCGGCGCCGCCAGCTCGACGAACTCGCACAGGATCTTGCGTGTGTCGCGTGGGTCGATGATCTCCTCGATCCAGAAGGTCTCCGCACTTCGGAAGGGCGAGCGCAGCTTGTTCAGGCGGTCCTCGATCTCGGCCATCTTGGCCTTGGAATCGGCAGCGGCGGCGATGTCGGCGCGATAGGCCGCCTCGATGCCGCCCTCGAGCGGCAATGAGCCCCAACGGCCCGACGGCCAGGCGTAGCGCCAGTTGAGCCGTGCGCCGTTCTGGTGCGCCGCCCCGGCCACGCCGAAGGCGTTGCGGATGATGAAGGTGCACCACGGGATCGTCGTCTGGAACATCGCCGACATGGCGCGCACGCCCTGCCGGATGACGCCACTCTTCTCGGCCTCGAGCCCGATCAGGAATCCCGGGCAGTCGCAGAAATAGACCGCCGGCAGATGGAAGGTCTCGGCCATGTCGACGAAGCGTGCCACCTTCTGGCAGGCGTCGGCCGTCCAGCCGCCGCCATAGAACATAGGGTCGCTGGCCATCACCGCCACCGGCCAGCCGTCGATGCGCGCGAAGCCGGTCACCACCGAGCGGCCGTAGAGCCTGCCCATCTCGAAGAAGCTGCCCTGGTCGACGATCTTCTCGATGATCGGCCGGATGCGATAGACCTTGCGGATGTCGCGTGGAATGGCCTCGAACAGTGACTCCTCACGGCGCGCCGGGTCGTCGGTCACCGGCCCGCGCGGTGGCGCCTCGTAGACCGAGGAGGGCAGGTAGGAGAGGAAGCGGCGCGTGGCGGCGAACGCCTCGTCCTCGCTGTCGACCGCCTCGTCGATGGCGCCGGCGCGCAGCTGGATCTCCCAGCCGCCCAGCTCCTGCTTGTCGAACTGCCGGGGGCTCAGCCGGTTCACCACCGGCGGGCCGGCGACGAACATCGCCGAGATCTCCTTCACCATCACCGAGTAGTGCGTGGCGGCAAGCCGCGCCGCGCCCAGCCCCGCGACCGAGCCCAGGCCCAGCCCGACGGTCGGCACGACGCCCATGTTCTGCACCACCCATTCCCAGCCGCGCACGCCCGGCACGTTGGCGCGGCCGGTGGTCTCGATGGTCTTGACCGAGCCGCCGCCGCCCGAGCCCTCGATCATGCGGATCAGCGGCACGCGGTACTGGTTGGCGTAGCGCTCGATGAAGATGTCCTTTTCCTTGATGGTGGCATCGGCCGAGCCGCCGCGCACGGTGAAGTCGTCGCCGGTCACGGCGACGTGCCGGCCGTCGATCCTGGCGCGCCCCATCACGGCGTTGGCCGGCGTGAGATCGACCAGGTCGTTGCGGCCGTCATACTCGGCCTTGCCGGCGATGCTGCCGATCTCGCGGAACGAGCCCTGGTCGACCAGCCGGTCGATGCGCTCGCGCACGGTGAGGCGGCCACCGTCATGCTGGCGCTTGACCTTGTCGGCGCCGCCCATCCGCTTGGTCATCTCCTGACGGCGGCGCAGCTCGTCCATTTCGGGTTGCCAGGTCATCTCGGTGCTTCCCCGGTGCAGTTGTTCGGTCGTCTCGTACCAACGCAGGGCCTGACCGGCTACAGCGAAAGCACCCGGGATCGGTCAGTTGGCGTCGATGGACGAAACGGGGCGGCTACGGGAGCTGCTTCTTGAGCACGGCGAGGATCTTCGACCACTGGCCGCCGCCGAACTCGTTGGCGATGACCTTGCCGTCCTTGACGATCAGGAAGCGTGGCGTGCCGCTCTTGCGGGGAAGCTGGTCGAGGATCGGCCTGAGATCGCCGGGCCAGAAGCGCTCCTGGTAGGCCTCCTTGAGCTTGGGCGAATCGACCTCGATCCACGCGACCTGCTTGTACTCCGGCGAGGCGAGCCAGTCGGCCTTGTACTTGTTCTTCCACGCCGTGCACGGCTGGCAGTCCCAGCCGCCGACATAGATCACCTTGAGCGCAGGCGCGGCCCGCGCCGGGAACTGCAGAGTGCTGCCGACCAGCCCGGCGACGACAAACGTCCGACGGCTCACGCCGGCAGCCATCTAGTAGACGACCCCGTCGATCAGGTTTTCCTCGTAGAGCCGCGCGAGATCGATCCCGCCCAGTGGACGCGCCGCCTTGAAATCGGCGATGGCGCGCTGAATGCGGGCCTCCTGGTCGCGGCGCAGCTTCTCGGCTGCCTCCACCGTCACCGGTGAGAAGCGAACGACCTGGCCGGGCAGGAGGCGACCCAGCCGTGGCAGATCGACCGAGGCCACCGTCGCGATCTTCGAGTACCCGCCGACCGTCTGGCGGTCGGCCAGAAGCACGATCGGCAGGCCGGCGCCGGGCACCTGGATGGCGCCGGGGCCGATGCCGTCGGAGATGATGTCGGCGCCTTTGGAATGCTCGATGGTCGGTCCCTCGAAGCGGATGCCCATGCGATCGGCTTCCTTGGAGACGCGATAGTCGGACTCGATGAACGTGCGCCGGCCCTTGTCGCTGAAATGGTCGTCCTGCGGTCCCCAGACGACGCGCACGGGCCCGCTGCCGTAGTCGAACGGCTGTGTGAGCTTCCTCTCGTCGCCCGGCGGCGCCTGCTCGCGGGAGAGCGGCAGCACGTTGCCGGCCGCGAGCTTGCGACCCTCGAAACCACCGACGCCCGCACGCGCATAGGTCGACAGGCTGCCCATGAAGGGCGGCAGGGCGAAGCCGCCCGCCACCGTGAGGTAGGCTGTGCTCGACCCTTCGACCATGCCGACGCGCAGGACTTGGCCGCGCTTGAGAAGATGCGTGCGATCGGATTCCAACGGCTTGGGCGACGCATCGGGCGTTTCGATCAGCATCGGCGAGAGCGGGCCGACCAGCGCGACGCGCACGCTTTCAGCCTCGACCAGCAGGTCGGGGCCCATCACGCCGATCTCCAGGGCCGCGGCGCCGGCGGGATTGCCGCACAGCGCGTTGGCCAGACGGAGCGCAATGCGGTCCATCGCGCCGGCGGTCGGCATGCCAAGCGCCATGAAGCCGATCCGGCCCAGATCCTGCAGCGTGTCGAACAGGCCCGCGCGCACGACTTTCAGGTGGGCAGTCATGCGCTGCGCACCAGCTTGGCCCAGTCGAACGTGCCGGCCTCGACCTCGCGCGCGATGCGGTCGAAGCTCTTGCGGTCGATGCGCTGGAAGGAAAGCGAATCGCCCGGCGCCAGGAACACCGGCTGCTCGCGGCGCTGGTCGAACATCCAGAGCGGCGTGCGGCCGATCAGGTGCCAGCCGCCCGGGCTCTCGAATGGATAGACGGTCGTCATGTCCATGGCGATGGCGACCGTCGAGCGCGGCACGCGCACGCGAGGCTGGCTGCGCCGCGGCAGGTAGAGCGACTTCTCCAGGCCGGCGATGTAGGCCAGCCCCGGCATGAAGCCCAGCACATAGACCTTGAAGCGCGAGGCGAGGTGCAGGGCGATCACCTCCTCCTTGTTCTTCTTTTTCGTGCGCTCGGCGACCTCGGCAAGGTCGGGCGCGAACTCCGCGTCGTCGTAGCAGCAGGGGATGGTGACCTGCCGCGCTTTCATATCGGTCGGCAGGCCGCGGGCGATCAGGCCCTCGATCGCGGGTTCGAGCTCGGCGCGCGATGTCGCCATCGCGTCATAGCAGACCATCAGGGAGCGCATGGACGGCACGGTCTCGACCACGCCGGCGATCTTCGCCTGGCCGATGGCCGCGTGCAGGGCCATCACCCGGCCGTTGATTTCAGGAGAGATCTCGTTGCCGAATTCGACGGAGAAGGCGGTGTCGCCGCAGGACAGGTACCGTACGCTCACATCTGCTAGGATATAGTGTCATCCCGAGCCTAGCGAGGGACCTTTCCTACGGGCGCCTAAGGAGTTTTCTCATGGCCGCGACCAATGCCGGTTTCGTCAACATCAACTCCGACCTGGGCGAGAGCTTCGGGCCGTGGGTGATGGGCAATGACGCCGAGGTGCTGAAGATCGTGAAGTCGGCCAACGTCGCCTGCGGCTTCCATGCCAGCGATCCGACGGTGATGGTCGACACGGTCAAGCTCTGCCAGCAGAACGGCGTCAGCATCGGCGCTCATCCGGGCTTCGCCGACCTGCAGGGCTTCGGCCGGCGCGTGATCAACCTGTCGGTCAAGGAGCTCGAGGCCAACATCGCCTACCAGCTCGGCGCGCTGCAGGGCATCGCCTCCCTGTTCGGCGCCAAGGTCACGCACATCAAGCCGCACGGCATGATGGGCAACATGTCGGCCGAGAGTGCGGAGATGTCCGACGCGATCTGCCGCGCCACCAAGGCGTTCGATCCTGACCTGATCTTCCTCGCCCAGGCCAACACCGAGCAGGGCAAGTCGGCGCGCAAGGCCGGCCTGCGCGTGGCCGAGGAGGTGTTCGCCGACCGCACCTACACCGACAAGGGTTTTTTGACACCACGCAAGGAAGCGGGCTCGATGATCAAGGATCCCGCCCAGGCGGTGGCGCACGTCCGCCGCATGGTCGACGAGCAGGCGATCTACTCGACCTCGGGCAAGCGTATCCCCTGCCAGGTCGATTCGATCTGCGTGCACGGTGACGGACCGACCGCCGTCACGGTGTCCACGGCGGTGCGCCAAGGCCTGGAGGCTGCCGGCATCCGCATCGTACCCCTGACCGAGATGCCGAATTTGAAGCATTGATTTTCCTCCCCGCGCTTCGCGCCTATCGGATTCACACATCTCAAAAAGCGATTCTGTATCAATGACTTGCCTGGTGACCTCTCTGAAGCAATTGGCTTCGTCAGCTCGACCGCGGGCATTGAAAAGACTCGGTTTTTTGGCTGGCTCTTTCGCTTGCGAGAGGCATCCTTTGAGATGTGTGAATACGACAGGCGCTTCGCGCGGGGAGGTGCCCGCGTAGCGGGCGGAGGGGTCATAGGCATCAGTACTGTTGCTCATGACCCCTCCGGCCCTTCGAGCTACCTCCCCAGCTACGCTGAGCTACGCTGGGAAGGAAATTGCGGGTCACCTGAATGTGACCGTCGGTTGAACTGTCCGACACCACCACCTCGTTCATAGTCCCCCAGCCGTTCGCCAAGAGACGGTAACCAGGGAAAGACAACGCCATGAACAGGCTCATGATCGCGGCTGTCGTTGCCGCCAGCTTCGTCGCGTCACCGCTTTTCGCCCAGGCCCCGCCGCCACGGCCGTCCTACGGCCCGGCCATCACCTTCGACGCTGCCAAGAAGGCGCTCGCGGCCGCCGAGGCTGAGGCCAAGAAGAACAACTGGCCGGTCGCCATCGCCATCGTCGACAGCTCAGGCAACCTCGCGGCCTTCTCCAAGATGGACAACACGCAGCATGCAAGCGTCGACATCGCCATCGGCAAGGCGGTGACGGCCAACAACCTCAAGCGTCCCACCAAGGCCCTGCAGGATGGTATAGCCCAGGGCGGCGCCAACCTCCGGCTGCTTGCGGTCAAGGGCATCACGCCGCTGGAAGGCGGCGTGCCGATCGTGGTCGACGGCAAGATCATCGGTGCCATCGGAGTCTCGGGCGTGCTGAGCAACCAGGACGCCGAGGTCGCCATGGCCGGGGCGGCGGCTGCCAAATAGCCCTGCAGGTAGGGCGTAGCGCCGCCTTGTCGGATGGCCACCCGCCGTTATAGTCCGCCCGACTCGTTCGGGCGGACACCTAGGTGATGAAGCAGCGTATATTCGGTTGGATCTCGGCTCTCATCGGTATCGTCCTTGCGCTGGCCGCGATCGAACTCGCGGCCATCGCCTGGATGTATATCGAGGACGGCCGCTACACGCCCGCGGCCCAGCTCTTCGAGCGCACGCAGAACACCTATTTGCGCGACGCCACCAAGGGCACGACGTGCCGCTACGTCGACACGCTCTATCCGCACCCCTATGTCGGCTTCGTGCACCATGCCAACCCGCCCTGCGGCCAGCCGTGGGTCAACAATATCGGCCTGTACGGGCCCGACTATCCGACGGTCCGCAATCCCGAGCGCTACACCGTCATCCTGAGCGGCGGCTCGGTCGCCTCGCAGCTCGCCCAGAACTCCGCTCCGCCGGCGCCGCGCTATCTCGAGGAGGAGCTGAACAAGAAGTACGTCAGCCCCAACGGCAAGCCGTGGCTGGTGCTGAACGGCGGCGACGGCGCCTGGAAGGAGCCGCAGCCCTTCATCCTGTTCGCGCTGTATGCGAGCTCGGTCGACGCCGTCGTCAATCTCGGCGGCTTCAACGAGCACTACTTCTTCTGGCCCGGCGCGGAGGAGCGGCTGGAGCGGCCGCTCAGCAACTTCATCGAGGTCAATCCCTTCGTCGCCGACGAGAATTTCGGCGACGCGGCGATCGGCTGGGTGATGGGGCGGCTCGCGGGCTCGCTGGCGGCCATGCCGGTGCTGGGCCATTCGCACGCCGCCTACCTGGTCGTGCGCGGCATCGAGCAGGCGGCCAAGGGGCAGGACATCTTCAAGTCGACCAAGAAGACCACGCTCAACAGCATCTTCCGCATGCCCGAGGAGATCCGCCGCGATCCCGAGCGCGAGTTCGCCGTCCAACTCGCCCTCTACCAGAAATACCTGCGCGCCACCGAGGCGCTGGCCCGCGACTACAATCTGAAATCGGCGTACTTCCTGCAGCCCGCGCCGGCCTACGGCAAGGTGCTGACCGAAGACGAGAAGCGCGTGGTCGGTGACCTCTCCTACCGTGACATCTATCGCAAGATGGTGACCGGCCTGCTGACGCTCAGGGAACGTGGCCTCGCGATCTACGACCTGGGCGACATCTTCGCCAACGAGAAGGGCACGATCTACGCCGACCACATCCACTACTGGCGCGACGACAAGGCCGAGAGCCCCGGCAACCGCATGATGGCCGCCCGCATCGCCGCCCAGCTCGCCGAGACGTGGGGGCTGCAGAAGAAGCAGTGACTGCGTACGGCTGCCGCCGAGAGTGTCTTTACGACAGCAGCCGAGCGGGCTTGCCTTGGGCTGCCATCAGTTTGACAGCCTTCCTGTCGAACGAAACGAAAGTCTCTGCCCCGAGCCAGCTTCCCTCGTAGGCGATCACGCCGTCCGCAAAGTCGTCTCCAGCCTCGAGCACATCGAGCCCTGCCTCCACCGTCCGACGATTCACAACGACATTGGCGCCGCTGGCCAAGCGGCGGACCGCGGCGGCGATCTCGTCTGCAGAGTGCTCGTATCTCCGGGACAGTACCCAAACCAACTCGCAGAGCACCGGGATTGCCAGGGCGATCATATATCAGCGTTCGCCAACTGCGCCTGGGCCGCTTTGCTTTGCCGTTCGTCGCCGGTTATCGCGCGTACCAGCATATCGGTGTCGGCGATGATCTTCATCGCCTGCGGCCCCAGCCGCGTGCGAGGCGATGAACTTGTCTTTCGCCGCCGATATCATGGCGGCCTGATCTCATGACGGGTATGACTGCGGCGGCATGATTGGAACAAGCTTGATAGGCGGTCTCGACACAGGCCTGCGCGGCGCTGCCATCGCGCTCTTCCTGCTTATCGCCGTCGCCGTGTTGCGGCGAGGCGGCGGCCGGCCGGTCGCCTGGCTGGGCGCCGCCCTGTCGGTCGGCGCGGCGGCCTACGCCCTTTGTTCGTTGCCCGACCACCTGCGTTCCCTCTGGTTCACTCCCCTGACCGCGATTTGCGTCGGAAATGTCGTGGTGTTCTGGTTGTTCACGCGAGCGGCGTTCGACGATTCGTTCCGGCCGACGCCATGGCATGCGATGTGGTGGCTGCTGCTTGTCATCTGTTCGCGAACGGCTTCATTCGGCATCGATATCGCCGCGAACTGGCCGCTGGCAGCGGCGTTACGCCTTGTGCCTGTAGCCTTTGTTCTTCTCGCCGTGGTTCAGACCGTCTCGGGCTGGCGCGAAGACTTGGTCGAGGGCCGTCGCCGGCTGCGGTTGTTCGTCCTGGCCGCGGTCGTGCTGCACAGTGCAGTCTCAGCCGGCGTCGACATTTCAATCGGTCCCGACCACGTTCCTCCGGCTGTCCATCTGCTCAATGCCGTCGCTCTGTCGTTGATCGCCGCGGTGATCGCCGTGGCGCTGCTGCATGCCGATCTGGTGGGATTTCTGGCCGATTCCGGCCAACCGGCAGCGGTGGCGATCCGGGAGGAAGTGCCGACGGAGCCGGTTGATCCGGCTGTGCTGAGCGAACTCGAGCGCCTGATGACGGTCGAGCGGCTGTACCGCCGGGAGGGCCTCACCATCGGCGACCTTGCGACCAAGCTCGGCCTGCCCGAGCACCGGCTGCGGCGGACCATCAACCGCGGCCTGGGCTTCCGAAACTTCAACGAATACCTCAACCGCCATCGCCTGGTCGACGTCAAGCAGGCCTTGGCCGACCCGGCGCAGCGGGACGTCCCCATCCTGACCATCGCCCTGGATGCAGGCTTTCAGTCCCTTTCCCCGTTCAATCGGGCCTTCAAGGCCGACACCGGCATGACCCCTACCGAGTTCCGCCGCCAGGCATAAGGGTCCGGAGGCGATTGACGCTGGTCGATTTCGAAATCGGCAATCCCTTTCGGGCCGAAAGCGGCTGATTTTCGAATGTGCCGCGACGTCCAGGGCGACACCCCGGCAAGCTCCCCTCGCCACGAAGAGGGCAAGGCGATGATCGAACTACTGCAGAAACATGCCTCCGCCCTGCCAGGAATCTGGGCGATGGACACCGCCCGTTACCTGCTGGCGGCAGGGTTGGTCGAAGCCGGCGAACACGTCGCTGCGGTCGGGTGTGAGGAAGTTGCCGAGCGGGCAGGTCGAAACAATCGGAGGCTGGCCATGCGTAAACCGTTGCTGGTTGCAAAACAGGGTCGTCGCCCCACTGGACTGTTGGGCAAGCTCGTGGCGCGCGTCATGGCAAGGCAAACCGCCGCGGAGAACGACATCGTTCTCGAGCTTCTTCGGCTCGATCCGGCCGACTGCGTGCTCGAGGTCGGGTGCGGCCACGGCAATACCTTGGCAAAGGCTGCCGGCCTTGCCTCGCGCGGTTCTCACTGCGGGGTCGATTTCTCGTCCGTGATGCATCGGCATGCCAGCCGGCGCCATCGAGGCCTGGTGCGGGAAGGGCGCGTCGGGTTTCACCTCGGCGGCAGCGAGCGGTTGCCATACCCCGACCGGGCGTTCGACAAGGCCTATGCTGTCCACACCGTGTACTTCTGGGGGGCGCCTCTGGAGCACCTGACCGAGATTCATCGGGTTTTGCGACCCGGCGGTCGATTCGTGCTGGCGTTCCGCCCGGCCGAGGACACGCGTTTTTGTGCCACCCATCCCTCGGAGATCTACTGCATCCGCCCAGAAGGCGAAATCGCCGATCTCGTTGGCCGCGCCGGCTTCGACGCGGTCGACACCCTCCGTCGCGCGGTGGACACGAAGCTGATGAGCTTCATTGTAGCGGCGAGGCCAAGCTAGATGAGAGCGTGCCGATGGTGGATCGCCCTCTGCCTGCTGTCATCGAGCGTGGGCGCGCAAGGTGCGGGTAGCGAGCTTCTCTGGCAGACCAACGCGGGCGGAGACGATATCCATGTCATCGACGTTCGCACCGGAGCATTGACCGACAGGCTCGTGGTGGGACCCCAGCCACATGGCTTGGCCGCGACCGCTGACGGCCGAACCGTCTTCACGACGATCGAGGCGGATGGGCAACGGCATGGCGAGCTCGCCAGGATCGATGCCATGACCCTTCGGGTTATGAGTCGCAGTCCGATCTGCCGCGAACCTCATGCCCTCGCCGCCACGCCGGATGGCCGGTGGCTCTACGTTCCCTGCCGCGACGGCCGGTACTGGGTGGTCGACGGTCATGCCGGCACGGCGACCAGGCAGATCGAGACCGGCGGGCGCCCGCACAACACCCAGATCTCCAGCGATGGCCGTTGGGCATTCCTTTCACCGATGGGCGGCACCCACGACGCCTTCGTCGTCGACATTGCCGCCGACCATCGAGTGGTCCGGCGCATTCGCTTCGGCGGATCGCTGCGCCCCTCGGCGCTGTCCGTCGACATGCGCTATTTGCTGCAGCAGATCGACGGCCTGAACGGCTTCCAGGTCGCCGACCTTGGTCTCGGTTCGGTGATCGCGACGGTGGAACATACGACGCCGCTCGGCGGCATCCGCCTGCCGTTTCTCGATCATGTCGGGCGTCTTGGGATCGGCGGCCTGAAGCGATGTCATGGCCTCGCCATCAGGCCCGATCAACGCGAGATATGGTCCGCGTGTGCGGATCACGTCACGGTCCATGAGCTGGTCCGTCCGGATTTTCGCGAGGTCTCTGCGATACGACTGCCGGCCAAAGGCTATTGGATCACTTTTGCGCCGGATTCGCGTTATGCCTTCATTGCCTTGTCCGAAGCTGGCCGTGTGGCAATGATCGACACGCGCACGAAGCGAATTGTGACGTTGCTGGCGGCCGGCACTCAGCCGAAGCGCAATCTGGTTTTGCGGCAGCCCGCTGGCAAGTGATCAGCTCTGGATGCCGGCTTCGACCGGCAATCCTGCTGCGCGCCATTCCGGATAGCCATCCTCGAGCCGCCGAACCGTGAAGCCGCGCGCACGCAGCTTCGCCACTGCCTCGTAGGACAAGACGCAGTAGGGACCGCGGCAGTAGGCCACGATCTCCTGGCCCGGTTCGAGCGCCGACAGGCGCCGCTCCAGCTCGGCCAGCGGCACGTTGATGGCGCCCGGCAGGTGGCCGAGGGCGAACTCATCCTGCGGCCTGACATCGAGCACGGTGACAGCTCCGTCCCGCAGCCGGCTCATCAGCTCGGCCCGCGTGACAGGCTCGAGCGCATCGCGATTTGCAAAGTAGCTGCGCACGACCCGTTCGACCTCGGCCGATTGTGTCTCGGCGACGCGCCGCAGCGCCGCGACGAGATCCAGCACGGCATCGTCGGCCAGTCGGTAGAAGACGAACTTGCCGTCACGCCGCGCCGCGACCAGCCCGCCGCGACGCATGTGCTGCAGGTGCTGGGAGGCGTTGGCCACGGACAGCTTCAGTCGGTCGGCCAGCACCTCGACGCTGCGCTCGCCCTGCGCCAGCTGCTCCAGAAGCTCGAGGCGATTGGGATGGGCGGCGGCCTTGGCCACGGCCGCGAACTGGCCGAACAGGACGTGCTTGGGACTCTCGCTTGACATCAGTGCCAGATCTCTACATCATTCAATTGAATAATTGACTGATGAACTGACGGGCGTCAAGGGCCCGCCTACCAAAGAGCTGATCTTGGCAGACATCCTGTTCGCCCACGAGCCCTGGATTCGTCTGGCAGCCTTTACCGGCGTCTTCGCCACGATGGCGTTGTGGGAGCTCATGGCTCCGCGGCGACGGCAGGTCGTCGGCCGGCTTCGGCGCTGGCCGGGCAATCTCGGCGTGGTCGTTATCGACACGCTGCTCATGCGCCTCATCTTTCCCACGGCGGCCGTTGGCGTGGCCTTGGTGGCCCAGGTGGGTGGCTGGGGGCTGCTGCCTGCGCTGAATGCCCCATCCTGGCTCGCGATCCTCATCGCCGTGATCGTGCTCGACCTCGCCATCTACCTGCAGCACGTGCTGTTCCATGCCGTGCCGGTCCTGTGGCGCCTGCACCGCATGCATCACGCCGACCTCGAGATCGACGTGACCACCGGAGCCCGCTTCCATCCCATCGAGATCCTGCTGTCGATGGCGATCAAGCTTGGCGTCGTGGCGGCACTCGGCGCACCGGCCGTGGCCGTGCTGATCTTCGAGGTGCTGCTCAACGCCACATCGATGTTCAACCATGGCAACGTCTGCCTGCCGCAGCGTCTCGACCAGGTGCTGCGCTGGCTGGTCGTCACTCCCGACATGCACCGCGTGCACCATTCGATCCTGCCGCGCGAGACCAACAGCAATTTCGGCTTCAATCTTCCCTGGTGGGACCGTTTGTTCGGCACCTATCGGGCGCAGCCGCAAGCCGGCCATGGGGCCATGACGATCGGGATCGAGCAGTTCCGCGACCCCCGCGAGCTCCGCCTCGACCGCATGCTGTTGCAGCCCTTTCGTGATGACGACCGCAGCTACCCGATCAGTCGCCGCGAGCCTGCCGCATGACGGCGCGGTGCCTTGTTTTGCGCCTCGCGCCCGTCGGCGCCATTGCCGGTGCTGCGATCTGGCTTGCATTCAATTCGGACAAGCTCGATCCGGCGCTCGTGGAGGGCGCCATACGCGATCTTGGGGCCTGGGCGCCGGTCGGCCATGTTGTGCTCTTCGCGCTCGGCGCGATCGTCTTCCTTCCCGGTGCGCTCTTCGGGCTCGCCGGCGGCCTGCTGTTCGGTCCGCTCTGGGGCACGATCCTGAATCTCGCCGGGGCGACGCTCGGGGCGACGGCGGCATTTCTTGTCGGACGCTTCGTTGCGGCTGACTGGGTGAGGGGGTGGGCCGGCCCGCGCCTGCAGCGACTGGTCGACGGCGTGGAGGCCGAAGGCTGGCGCTTCGTCGCCTTTGTGCGGCTCGTGCCGTTCTTCCCGTTCAACCTCACCAACTATGCCCTCGGCCTGACGCGTATTTCCCTCAGGGACTACGTCATGGCCTCGGTGATCTGCATGCTGCCGGGAACGCTCGCCTATACCTGGCTCGGCTACGCCGGTCGCGAAGCTGCCGCCGGAAATGCCACGGCGATTCGCTACGGCCTGCTCGGCTTGGCGGTGTTGGCCGCCATGGCATTCCTGCCGCGGCTCGTTCGGCGCCTGCGCAGCAACAGGAGTGTCGACTGGGTCGAGGTGGACGAGCTTGCAGCCCGGCTCAAGCGGGCCGACGGCATTGCCATCGTCGACGTGCGCGGTCCGGACGAATTCAGGGGGCCTCTAGGCCACATTCCGGCCGCCTCGAACCTGCCGGTCGGCGAGCTTCCAGGTCGCTTGAACGAGCTCAGTGAGCTTGGGAAGTCGCCCCTCGTCGTGGTTTGCCGGACGGACAAGCGTTCCGCCAGCGCAGCGGCGCTGCTGCGCGATGCGGGCTTTCGTGACGTCCAGGTATTGCGCGGCGGCATGGAGCGCTGGAACCAGCAAGGATTGCCGGTCGATGGCCGCGTCGGTGTTGGATCGACGTGACAGGCCGAGCGACCCGCCAACCGCCCTCTGATCAGCCCCACGATTTCAACCCGAGTAGACCATGGACGCTGTCTCCAGCCCCAAGAACAAGACGATGCACGGCCAAGTGTTCCTGCTTGCGACCGCCCAGGCGTTGTTTCAGACGGTATCCGTCCTTGTCATGACCGTCGGCGGCTTGGCCGGCGGGCAGATTGCGTCGCGGCCTGAGCTTGCCACGATACCGATCGCCGCCATGTTCCTCGGCACCGCGACGGTGACCTTTCCGGCGTCCATGTGGATGGCCCGGGTCGGCCGGCGAGCGGGATTTGTCTTCGGCGCATTGCTTGGCGTCACTGGAGGCATCCTGGCGGCACTGGGCGTCTGGCTCGGCGTCCTGCCGTTGCTCGCCCTCGGCACGTTCCTTGTCGGGGCCTACCAGGCGTTCGCGCAGTTCTACCGGTTCGCCGCGAGCGAGGTCGCCGATGAAGCGTTCAGACCACGCGCCATCTCGCTCGTCCTTGCGGGCGGCATTGTCGCGGCACTGGCGGGCCCGATGCTTGGCCGGCTCGGTGGTCCTCTCTTCGAGCCGCACTATGTCGGCTCCTTCCTGCTGCTCGCCGTCGTGTCAGTGGCAGGTGCCGGTGTCCTTCTCGGGTTGCGCATGCCTGTGCCCAAGCTCGAAGCTGCCGAGGTTGGGGCTGGCAGATCGTGGCGAGCGATCGTGTCTCAGCCGGCCTATCTCGTCGCTTTGTTTGGCGCGGCGACAGGCTACGGCGTCATGATCCTGGCCATGACGGCTACTCCGATTGCCATGGTCCATCACAACCACGACCTCACCGCGGCGGCGGGCGTCATCCAGCTTCATGTGCTCGGCATGTTCCTGCCATCGTTCATCACCGGCTCGCTGATCGCTCGTTTCGGCGTTCTCCGCATCATGCTCGCCGGCGTCGCTCTCTTTGTCGGGCACGTGCTGGTGACCCTGACGGGCACCGGCTTCGGCTCGTTCGCCGGCGCTCTCGTCCTGCTCGGCGTCGGCTGGAACTTTCTTTACGTGGGCGGCACGACGCTGCTGACGACCACGTACAAGGCAGCAGAAAAAGGCCGCGCACAGGCGACCAACGATATGGCCATCTTTGCCGTCGGCCTCGTCTGCTCTCTTGGCGCCGGTGCGCTGTTGCAGGCTGTCGGATGGCAGGCCTTGAACATGTTGCTGCTACCCTGGCTTGCCGTCGCTGGGATAGCCTTGATCTGGCTGGCCTACCGCCGTCGGCACCTCGAACCTGCTGGTGCGACCTGATGTCGAATGAAGCGCAATCGATGAGCCAGATGAGCGACAAGTTCGCAGGCGGCTGTCTCTGCGGCGCCGTCCGTTTCCTCGCGACGGGTACTCCCAAGGGTGTGTTCTGGTGTCATTGCCAGAGCTGTCGCCGACACAGCGGTGCGCCTGTGTCGGTCTTCGTCGGCTTCGAGCTCGACGCCTACGCGGTGACCAAGGGAGAGATCACGAAGTTCAAGTCTTCACCCGGCACGACGCGCGGTTTCTGCCGGACCTGCGACTCTACGCTGACCTGCGAAGTCGACCAACTGCCGACCGAGACGCATTTCCACGTGGGCGCATTCGATGAGCCCGCGACCTTCGAGCCCGCGAAGCATTTGTTTCGCAATGAGCAGCTGCCCTGGTTGCATTTGAAGTGAGTGTAGCTTTGCCATCCGCCAGTAGCGGATGGCCCACTACCATCGGATAGGAGACGGACATGAGCATTGCTGCGAAAGATGACGTCGCGCTCGACGCCGACCTTCTGCGGGGTCAGGTCAGGGACAAGTACCGCGAGGTCGCCACCAATCCCCACGGCGAACATCACTTCCATACGGGCCGCTATCTCGCAGCGCACCTGGGATACGAGGACGCCTTCGTCGCGTCGTTGCCCGATGCGGCGGTCGAGTCCTTTGCCGGTGTAGCCAACCCATTTTCCCTGCGGCCGCTGCAAAAGGGCGAGCGCGTCGTCGATGTCGGCTCGGGGGCGGGTTTCGACTCGTTCGTGGCGTCCCACTTTGTCGGGCCAAACGGCCGGGTGGTCGGTGTCGACATGACGCCGGAGATGCTGACCAAGGCGCGATCGACAGCCAGCCTGCTCGCGAGCTCGGCTGTCGAGTTCCGCGAAGGGCTGGCTGAGCGGCTGCCGGTCGAGGATGGCTGGGCTGACGTTGTCATCAGCAACGGGGTGATCAACCTGTGCGCCGACAAGAGGGCCGTCTTCTCGGAGATCCATCGGGTGCTGCGGCCCGACATCGCCAACGGCAATCCGGTTCCGGCCTCCGCCCTCGACAATGTCGACCTCTGGACGGCTTGAATTGCCGGCGGTCTGCCGTGCGCAGCCTGGCAGCAAATGTTGGAGGAAGCAGGGTTCACCGGCGTCGGCCCGCCGGTAGACACGTTCAAGGGCGCGCGCGGTGAAAAGAATGCCCGCCGGTTCGCCGTGTATGGCTACGCGTTTCTAGCGCGCAAGGCACGATGAGATATCAGTCGCTCCGCCAGGTCGGCGGGCATGACGGAGCCGCCATGTCCTGAGAAAACAGCGAGAGCGGCGACCGCCGCACATAATCGGGCGGCGCGCACAAACCTCGATCGTTGCAATCGACCGCCGGACACCGCGACAGTCGGCCCGGACTTTCGCCTGCGCACGCGGGCAGCCGGGAGGGATCGCTGGCGGTGCAGACGAGCGTCACCATCGTCGGCAACAACCAGTTCCGCGGTTCACCATACAGTGCGAACTAATTATAGTTGTAGTTATTGACAAGTACCTTAGTTGTCGATAAGGTTCAACGACGCTATCGCTCTATGCATCGTTGATCGAACCCCATGCGAAAGGCCGACTGCTCGTGCCTGGACGCGAACCGTCGTGGCTCGTCAGGCACACACATCCCATCCGACGGATGGCAGGGCGGACGGGGTGGGCTGCAGGCCGAACGGGATGCGGTCCAGCAAAACGGGGGGTAGCGGAAACTGCGCAAACTGCGGAAACCTCAAAAAGCTCCCGCAAAATGGGCATCGAGCACATCCATCGGTTTCAAGTCGCAAACTGCGGAAACTGCGCAAACCTCGAATGGCGTGCGATCGATGTCCGGGGCTGCCGGCGAATGGAGCCATCGCGTGGATGAACTGCCGGAAATGCGGGAACTGCCGAAAATCCAAAAGAAAAGTAGATTCAATGTCTTAGTGGCCTTCAGCCAATCTGCCGGAAAATGCCGAAAAATGCCAGAATTCAGCAGCGACACGACTGCAATGCATGCACCGCCCAGCATAGCGTGCAGGCATGCCACACAGTTCATGTTCCATGTTGGAAGACTGTATCGACAGGCAACCAGAAGTAGTCGCCAAATCCCCGGAACGTGAGCCGATTTCTATTGATTCAGCCACTTGGCGGCGTTTCACTAGGCGAGACGCATCAAGAACAAGTCACTCAGTGACAACGAGCGTCGCGAAGGGATGGAGACAAAACATGGCCGTCACGCGTCGGCAATTCATGACGGTGAGCGCCGCCGGCCTCGCCGCGTCATCCGTTGGTGCCCTCGGTTTCGTCGGCGCGGGCGATGCGCTCGCAGCCGGCGTGCGGCCCTTCAAGCTCGAGCGCGCGACGGAGACGCGCAATGCGTGTCCCTACTGCGCCGTCGCCTGCGGTGTGCTGGTCTACTCGCTGGGCGACAAGTCGAAGAACGCCAAGTCCTCGATCATCCATGTCGAGGGCGATCCCGATCATCCGGTGAACCGCGGCACGCTGTGCGCGCGCGGCGCGGCGTCGCTGGGCTACATCCACAGCGCCAATCGCCTGAAGTACCCGATGCATCGCAAGCCGGGCACCGACAAGTTCGAGCGCGTGAGCTGGGACTTCGCGATGGAACGCATCGCCAAGCTGATGAAGGAAGACCGCGACAAGAACTTCATCGCCAAGAACCGCGATGGCGTCACGGTCAATCGCTGGCTGAGCACGGGCTTCTTCGGCGGCTCCTCGCTCAGCAACGAGGCGGGCTATCTCACCTACAAGTTCGTGAGGTCGACCGGGATACTGGGGTTCGAAGACCAGGCACGAATTTGACACGGTCCGACGGTGGCCAGTCTTGGCCCCACATTCGGACGCGGTGCGATGACGAACTCGTGGAACGACATCAAGAACACTGATCTCGTCCTGATCATGGGCGGCAACGCCGCCGAGGCACACCCCTGCGGCTTCAAGTGGGTCACCGAGGCCAAGGCCAACAACGGCGCCAAGCTGATCGTGGTCGATCCGCGCTTCACGCGCTCGGCCGCGGTGGCCGACGTCTACGCCCCGATCCGGCCAGGCACCGACATCGCGTTCCTGGCGGGCGTGATGCGCTACCTGCTCAGCAACAACAAGATCCACCAGGAGTACGTCAAGGCGTTCACCAACGCCGCCTTCATCGTCAAGGAAGGCTTCGCCTTCAACGACGGCCTGTTCGCCGGCTTCGATGCCGACCGCAAGGCCTATGCCGACCGCTCGACCTGGGACTACGAGCTCGACGAGCAGGGCATGGCCAAGGTCGACGAGACGCTGCAGAACCCGCGCTGTGCCATCAACCTCCTGAAGGCCCATGTCGAGCGCTACACGCCCGAGATGGTCGAGCGCATCACCGGGACGCCCAAGGCGAAGTTCCTGCAGATCTGCGAGATGATCGCCACGACGTCGGTGCCCGACCGCACCATGACGTCGATGTATGCGCTGGGCTGGACGCAGCACACGACCGGCGCCCAGAACATCCGCTCGATGGCCATGATCCAGCTCCTGCTCGGCAACATGGGCATGCCGGGCGGCGGCGTGAACGCCTTGCGCGGCCATTCCAACGTGCAGGGCATCACCGACCTGGCGCTGCTCTCGACCTCGACGCCGGGCTACCTGGTGCTGCCCAACGACCGCGAGGCGACCTACGCCGACTACATGAAGCCGCGCGCCTTCAAGCCGTTGCGGCCGGGCCAGACCAGCTACTGGCAGAACTACGAGAAGTTCTTCGTCAGCCAGCAGAAGGCCTTGTTCGGCACGGCGGCGACCAAGGACAACGACTGGGCCTACGACTACCTGCCCAAGTTCGACACCAGCTACGACGTCCTGAAGATGGTCGACATGATGGCGGCGGGCCAGATGAACGGCCTGTTCTGCCAGGGCCTCAACATCATGTTGGCCTCGCCGGACAAGACCAAGGTCATGACCGGTCTCGCCAAGCTCAAGTGGATGGTCGTCATCGATCCGCTCGAGACCGAGACCGCCCGCTTCTGGGAGAACCACGGCGAGTTCAACAATGTCGACCCCAAGTCGATCCAGACCGAGATCATCCAGCTGCCGGCGTCGGCCTATGCCGAGGAGGAGGGCAGCGCCACCAACTCCAGCCGCGTCATCATGTGGCACTGGAAGGCGGCGGACGGCCCGGGCGAGTCCAGGAGCGACATCGAGATCGTCTCCGATCTGCACCTCCGGCTGAAGGCGCTCTACGCCAAGGACGGCGGCGCCTTCCCCGATCCGATCGTCAAGCTGACGTGGAACTACACGCGGCCGCGCCATCCGGATCCGGCGGAAGTCCTGAAGGAGATGAACGGCTACGCGCTGGAAGACCTGCCGGATCCGGCGGATCCCGGCAAGGTGTTGTTGCGCGCCGGCCAGCTCCTGCCGAGCTTTGCGCTGATGCGGGCCGACGGCAAGACGTCGGGCGGCATCTGGATCTACACCGGCGTCTATACCGAGGCCGGCAACATGTCGATGCGCCGCGACGCCAGTGACCCGACCGGGCTCGGCATCTATCCCAAGTGGGGCTTCTCGTGGCCGGCCAACCGTCGGGTGCTCTACAACCGCGCCTCGGCCGATCCCAGCGGCAAGCCGTGGAGCGAACGCAAGAAATACGTCTGGTGGAACGGCAGCCGCTGGACCGGCGGCGACGTGCCCGACTATGCGCCGACCGTTGCGCCCGACAAGGCGGTCGGCCCGTTCATCATGAACCAGGAGGGCACCGCCCGCCTGTTCGCGCGCGCGGCCATGCCCGACGGGCCGTTCCCCGAGCACTACGAGCCGATGGACGCCTACATCGCCAACCCGCTGCACCCCAAGGTCAGCACCAACCCGGTGGTGCGGGTGTTCGCGGCCGACGCCAAGTCGTTCGGCACGCCCGACAAGTTCCCGATCGTGGCGACCAGCTATCGGCTGGCCGAGCACTTCCACTACTGGACCAAGAACGTGCACGACAACGCCGTGCTGCAGCCCGAGCTGTTCGTCGAGATGGGCGAGCGGCTGGCCAAGGCCAAGGACATCCAGAACGGCGACTGGGTGGAGATCTCGAGCCAGCGCGGCGCGATCAAGGCCAAGGCCTGCGTCACCAAGCGTATCCGGCCGATCATGGTCGACGGCAAGCCGTGCGACGTCCTTGGGCTACCGATCCACTACGGCTTCATCGGCTTCGCCCGCAAGGCGCATCCCATGAACGTCCTCACCCCGTCGGTCGGCGACGCCAGCGTGAACACGCCCGAGTACAAGGCGTTCCTGGTCGACGTGAAGAAAACCACGCCACCGGCTCAGCCGGCGGTCGCATAGGCGGAGGAGGGCACCATGGCTACATTGCAATCGCTCGACATCCGCCGCCGCTCCGCCTCGACCGAGGCGCCGCCGCAAATCCGGTCGACCATCGAGGTCGCCAAGCTGATTGATGTCTCCAAGTGCATCGGCTGCAAGGCCTGCCAGGCGGCGTGCCTGGAGTGGAACGATCTCAAGCAGGAGATCGGCTACTTCGAGGGCACCTACGACAACCCGACCGACCTGACGCCGGCCTCGTGGACCGTGATGCGCTTCACGGAATACGAGCACGGCGACGATCTCGAATGGCTGATCCGCAAGGACGGCTGCATGCATTGCGACGACCCGGGCTGCCTGACGGCCTGCCCGGCGCCGGGCGCGATCGTGCAGTACACCAACGGCATCGTCGACTTCGTGTCGGAGAACTGCATCGGCTGCGGCTACTGCGTGAAGGGCTGCCCCTTCAACATCCCGCGCATCTCCAAGGTCGACCGCAAGGCCTACAAGTGCACGCTGTGCTCCGACCGGGTCGCGGTCGGCCAGGCGCCGGCCTGCGCCAAGGCGTGCCCGACCCAGGCGATCTACTTCGGCTCCAAGGCCGACATGATCGCCCACGCCGAGAATCGGGTCGTCGACCTGAAGTCGCGCGGCTTCAAGAATGCCGGCCTGTACGACCCGCCGGGTGTCGGCGGCACGCACGTCATGTACGTGCTGCACCACGCCGACAAGCCGTCGCTCTATGCCGGCCTGCCGGACGATCCCGAGATCAGCCCGATGGTCGGGTTGTGGAAGGGCGTCATGAAGCCGATCTCGCTGGCGGCCATCGCCTTCGCCGGTGTGTTCGGCTTCCTGCACTACATCACCAAGGGCCCCAACGAGGTCAGCGAAGCCGACCAACGCAAGGGCGACGATCTGGCCGGAGGTAAACACTCATGAGCGAGAACAACGTCGTCTCGCGCTACACCACGGCCGCCCGCATCAACCACTGGATCACCGCGATATCGTTGATCCTGCTGGCGTTGAGCGGGATGGCGCTGTTCCATCCCTCGCTGTTCTTCCTCACCAACCTGTTCGGCGGCGGCCAGATGACCCGCGCCATCCATCCGTGGATCGGCGTCGTGCTGTTCTTCAGCTTCCTCGGGCTGTTCTTCCGCTTCTTCACGCTCAACCTGTGGAATCGCGACGACACGGTGTGGATGAAGAACCTCGGCGCGGTGATCAACGACCGCGAGGAAGGGCTGCCCGAGCTCGGCAAGTACAATGCCGGCCAGAAGCTCGTCTTCTGGGGCCAGTCGATCCTGATCCTGCTGCTGTTCGCCAGCGGCATCGTGCTGTGGGACGTCTATTTCGAGGACTACACCACGATTGACCAGAAGCGGCTGGCGGCGGTCGTCCACGCGCTGTGCGCGATCGGCGCCATCCTGATCTGGATCGTCCACGTCTATGCCGCGATCTGGATCAAGGGCACCTTGCGCGCCATGACGCGCGGCTCGGTCACCCGCGGTTGGAGCTGGAAGCACCATCGCAAGTGGTTCCGCCAGGAAGTCGGCAAGCCCTGAGTATTCCGTCCGACAACACAGTCGGGTCGTTCGCTGAGAGCGACCCGGTCAGGCTTCCCGACCTGCCGACGGTCTTCGCCAAGCGAGCGGAGCGGCTGAAGGCGCTCGCATCGGGCCACGAGCTCGAGGGGTTCCTCAAGATGATCGCGGCCCTCGTTGCTGCCCAGCATGAGGCGCTGGCAGGCCTGCCGGCCGGCACCTTGCCCGGGCCAACGCCGGGCGCGCCGCTCGATCCCGCCACATGCAGGCGCGACGAGAGCTGGCGCGTGGCGCTGGCGCGCATCCTCGAGCGCATCGATGTCGCAGCCCTGCCCGAGCCCGCCCTGCGGGCCCGCACGGCGCTCGTTGCGAGCTCGCCCGACGATCTCGAGGCGCTGGCCGACCGCTTTCTGGGCGGCGACGTGAAGCCCGGCCAGGCCGCCGAGATGGTGTTCGTGGCGGCGGCCCTGCAGGTTGCCTGGACGCGCATGGCCGCCCTCCTCGATGCGTCCGAGCTCGATCCGGCCGATTCGGGCCAGTGCCCGGCCTGCGGCTCGCCGCCGGTCGCCGGCATGGTGGCGCCGGGCGGCACCAAGTTCGGCCACCGCCATCTGCACTGCTCGCTCTGCGCCACGGCCTGGCGCTACGTCAGGACGCGCTGCGTGCATTGCGGCAGCACCGACAAGATCTCGTTCCGCCAGTTCGCCGGCACGTCGTATCTCAGGGCCGAGTGCTGCGAGGCCTGCAAGGGCTATTCGAAGGTGTTCTATATCGAAAGCGCGCGCACGCTGGAGCCGCTGGCCGACGACCTCGCCTCGCTGGGCCTCGACGTGCTGGTGGGCGAGGAGGGCTTTTCTCGCGTGGCCAACCCGTTTGTCCTGGGCGTCATGGCCGAGCCCGACGGAAACAATTGATACCAATGTCCGGCGTTGCGGAAACGCACGTTACGTGCAGGCTGGATATAAGACCCGCGCGGCGCACGGGAGGGGTCCCGGGCGTTGCCGGGAAGGGGGCTTGTCAGCAGGGCGAAGGGGTTCGCCCGGCCGGCGCCGTCGGGAAGAGAATTGGGGACTTTCATGCAAACCATCGTTTCGCTGCTCAAGGACAGGGCTGGCCTTTCTTCGACCAGGATGGCGCTGATGATCGGCCTGTCATCGTCGGCCGTGCTGGTCCTGGTCCGCATGGGCGTTGCCGCCGCCGGCCAATAAGGCCAATCTGCGCTGCCGGGCGAACCGCCCGGCTGAGACGTCTTGGGGAAACGACCCGTGTCGCGTGCCGACCCTGCCGATGAAAGCCCTTCGCGGCGTCCGCCATCCATCGACCGTATGGCCAACTGGGCCGCGCTGGCGCCGCTGATCGCGCGCGCCGGCCGGCCGCTGGTGATCGAGGCGCTGCGGGCCTGGGCCGACGCCAAGCGCGGAGCTGAGGAGGTGGCCGACGAAGCCGCCTGCGCGCGCTGGTGCGAACGGCGGCTGGCCGGGCTGGTGCAGCCCTCGCAGCGGCGGGTCTTCAATCTCACCGGCACCGTGCTGCACACCAATCTCGGCCGTGCGCTGCTCTCCGAGGAGGCGATCGAGGCCGCGGTCGCGGCCATGCGCTCTCCGACGACGCTCGAATACGACCTGTCAGGCGGCGGCCGCGGCGAGCGCGACGACCACATCGCGCCCTGGCTGCATCGGCTCACTGGCGCCGAGGCCGCGACCGCGGTCAACAACAACGCCGCCGCCGTGCTGCTGGTCCTGGCCGAGCTCGCAGCCGGCCGCGAGGTCATCGTCTCGCGCGGCGAGCTGATCGAGATCGGCGGCGCCTTCCGCATCCCCGACATCATGGCCCGCGCCGGTTGCCGGCTGGTCGAGGTCGGCACCACCAACCGCACGCATCTCAAGGACTATGCCGCCGCGATCGGGCCAGACACGGCGGCGATCATGAAGGTCCATCCCTCGAACTACGCGGTCTCCGGCTTCACCAAGTCGGTGTCGGCCGCCGAGCTGGTGCCGCTCGCGCGCGAAAAGGGGCTGCCGCTGATCGAGGATCTGGGCAGCGGCACGCTGGTCGATCTGGAAACCTGGGGCCTGCCGCACGAACCCACGGCGCGCGAGGCGATCGAGGCGGGCATCGACGTCGTCACGTTCTCCGGCGACAAGCTTTTGGGCGGCCCGCAGGCCGGGCTGATCGTCGGCCGCCGGTCTCTGATCGAGCGCATTGCGCGTAATCCGATGAAGCGCGCTCTGCGCCTCGACAAGGTGCGGCTCGCCGCACTGGAGGCGACGCTGAGACTCTATGCCGATCCGGCGCGGCTCGCCGAGCGCCTGCCGACGGTGCGCGCGCTTGCCCGTCCGGCCGATGAGATCCGTGGCGTAGCCGAGCGCCTGCTGCCCGTCGTCGACCAGGCGATCGGCGGCGATGCCGCGGTCGGCATCGAGCCGGTGCGCGGCCAGATCGGCTCGGGCGCTCTGCCGGTCGACCTGCTGCCGTCGTTCGCGATCGCGGTGCGCGGCAGGGGCCTCGATCGCCTGGCCGCCGCCTTTCGCGGCCTGCCGATTCCCGTGATCGGCCGCATCAGCGACGGAACGCTTTACTTCGACCTGCGCACGCTCGACGACGAGGCGGCGTTCGCCGCGCAACTGGTCAAGCTCCATGTCGTGGCTGGGTAGGATGTCCGGCGCCGAGCGCCGCCTTGCCCAGGCGCTGGCCGCCTGGAATGCCGGCGATCATGGCGTCGCTCTCGATCTGTGGGCGCCGCTCGCCCATGACGGCCATGCACGGGCGCAGAGCAACATGGGCGCAGCCTTTCTCGAAGGCCGCGGTGTCGAGCGCGATCCGGCCAAGGCGGTCGACTGGCTGCGACGCGCCGCCGAGCAGGACGATGTCGGCGGTCAGCGCAACCTCGCGCTCTGCTACTACGAAGGCTGGGGTGTCGAGCAGGACCAGGAAGCGGCGGCGCGCTGGTACGAAAAGGCGGCCGAGCAGGGCGATGCCGACGCCCAGGACATGCTGTCCTGGATGAAGCTTTTGGGCGGCGGCTGCGCGCAGGACCATATCGGCGCGCGCCTGTGGGCCGAGAAGGCGGCAGCGCAGGGCCGCGCCGGCGCCATGGCGCGGCTGGGCGACATTCATCACAACGCGCTCGGCGTGCCGCGCGATCCGGCGCTGGCGGTTGAATGGTGGGAGCGCGCCGCCAAGCTCGGCCATGCCGAGGCGCAGGCGATGCTGGGTGCGGCCTATCTCGCCGGCAAGGGCGTGGCGCGTGATCGCCGCCAAGCGCTGCACTGGCTGGAGCAGGCGGAAGCGGGCGGCGCCGGCGAGCTCGCCGCGGGCTTTCTGAAGTTGGCCCGAGCATCGTCATGAGGGCCGAGCCATGATCGTCGGCACCGCGGGTCATATCGACCACGGCAAGACGGCGCTGGTGAAGGCGCTGACCGGCGTCGATGCCGACCGCCTCAAGGAGGAGAAGGCGCGCGGCATCACCATCGATCTCGGCTATGCCTACAGCGACCTGGGCGACGGCCGGCAGCTCGGCTTCGTCGACGTGCCGGGCCACGAGCGCTTCGTGCACAACATGCTGGCCGGCGCCACCGGCATCGACGCCGCCCTGCTGATCGTCTCGGCCGCCGAGGGCATCAAGCCGCAGACCGTCGAGCATCTGCAGATCATCGACCTGCTCGGCCTCGACCGCGGCGTCGTGGCGCTGACCAAGGCCGACCTCGCCGACGACGACCAGTTGCTGGAGCGCATGGCCGAGGTCGAGACGCTGCTCGCCGCGACCTCGCTCAAGGGCGCGGAGATCGTGCCGGTGTCGGCCCTGAGCGGACGCGGCGTCGACGAGCTGAAGACCAGGCTTCTGGCACTGGGCGAGAGCAGCAGGGGCACCACGGGCTTCGCACGGCTCGCCGTCGACCGCAGCTTCGTGCTGTCGGGCGCGGGCGTCGTGGTGACGGGCACGGTCCATGCCGGCGAGATCAAGGTCGACGACCGCCTGCTGCTGACGCCGTCGGGCCTGGAGGCGCGGGTGCGTTCGCTGCATGCCCAGAACCGGCCCGCCGAGGTCGGCCGTGCGGGCGAGCGCTGCGCCCTCAATCTCGCCGGTCCTCGTTTGTCGAAGGACGCCATCCGCCGCGGCGACTGGGTGGTCAGTCCCGAGCTGCACGCGCCGACCGACCGGCTCGACGTGCGGCTGAGCCTGCTTACTTCGGAGGGCCAGCCGATGAAGCACTGGTCTCCCGTGCACGTTCATCTCGGCGCGGCCCACGTCATGGGCCGCGTGGCCCTGCTCGAGGGCGACAAGCTCGCGCCGGGCGACGCGGCGCTGGCGCAGCTCGTGCTCGAGGAGAAGGTCGGTGCGCTCGCGGGCGACCGCGTCATCCTGCGCGATCCCTCGGCCATTCGCACGATGGCGGGCGCCGCGGTGATCGACCCCTTCGGCCCACCGCGCAACCGCCGCTCGGAGCGCCGGCTGGCCGAGCTCGAGGCCCTGGCCGAGTCCGATTCAGAAGTGCTGCCCAAGCTCTTGCGGCTGGAAGCGGGCTTCGTCGAGACCGGCCGATTCGGCCTGGCGCGCAACCTGCGGCCGGTCGACGTCGACAAGCTCCTGCAGACAGCGGGCGGCGCCAAGCTCGAGGGCTTCGGCTTCCTCGCCGAGACCCTGGCGGCGGCGCGCAAGGATATCGTCGACGCGCTCAAGGCCCATCACGAGGCCAAGCCCGACGCACCGGGCCTGCAGCCCGAGCGCCTGCGGCTCACCCTGAAGAAGCGCTGGCCGCCCGCCGTGTTCAAGGCGCTGCTCGACCAGGAGATCAAGGCGAAGGCGGTGATGGTCGACGGCGCCTTTTTGCGCCTGCCCGGCCATTCGCTGACGCTCGGCGCGCGCGACGAAGGGCTGTGGCGCAAGATATCGGCGGAGCTCATCCGCGAGCGCTACAAGCCGCCGCGCGTGCGCGACTTCGCCAACGCCTACTCGGTGCCCGAGCCGGAGATGCGCAAGCTGCTGCAGCGCCTGGCCAAGGTCGGCCGGGTCGTCGAGGTGGCGCCCGATCAGTATTTCCTGCGGCCCGTGGTGGCCGAGATGATCGCCATCGCCCATGCCTTCGATCGCGACTTCACCGCCGCCGAGTTCCGCGACAAGCTCGACAACGGCCGCAAGGTCGCGATCCTGATCCTTGAATTCTTCGACCGCCACGGCATCACGATCCGCCGCGGCGATTTGCGCCGCACGGTGCCGCAGAAGCTCGAACAGTTCGGGCCTGCAGGCGCCGCAGAGCGCGCCGGCACCGATAGGTGACAGCATCCGCATTCTGGGGAATGATCGACGACGGAGGAGGAGAAGCGCTCCCGGTGGGGCGGCTGGCCTTCAAAGCCAGAGAGGGCCGTTAGCCGGTTCTTAGTGGGTTCGACTCCCACTCTCTTCCGCCAGCGCTCAGAAGATCGCCTGACCGCGCGCCTTCATGACGAAGCCCAGGGCCCTGAACTCGCTGTCCTGACGGATCTGGCTGGCGACCTTGGTATCGCCGCTGAGGTCCGAGGCGGCAATCAGCTTGTCCGTTTCAGCACTGCAGGCCAGCGCCACGGCATGGGCGAGCATCGTCGGATCCTCCGCGCTGACGCCGTCCGCCGCGGCGTTCCTCGACAGGCAGGCGTCGCGCGCCTCGTAGCTCTTGTCGATATTCACCTTGCGTCCCAGGTCGCCCGGCCGCACGAAGCTTCCCTCGCACGCCGCGAGCAACAAGACGACAAGGACGAGAACGATTCGCATGCAGCACCCCGCTTACCCCGGCCATAAATTCAATACATGCACCACGCCGTCAAGATCACAGTACGTCACGGGCTGACGGACGGATGACGGCGTTGTATCAATGGCTTGGCCGGCGCCTGCCCGGCATGGATAGAGGCCTCTTTTCATGCGAATTGCTCTTGTTCTGGTTGTGTTGCTGCTCGGTGCCTGTTCGGGCGCCTATCACACCTCCAGCGACGGCAGGCTGCAGACGCGGATCGACGATTCGTACAAGGCACGTGACGCCTGCCTCGCCAAGAACGCCGCGGCCGACGGCACCATGAGCCTCGACGCAGGCTCGGTTGCGCAAGCCGCGGCACTGGCCTGCAGCACCGAAACCGACAAGCTGATCGAGGTCTCCAATCGCGACGGCGATCCGGCGGTCGCGGACCGCATTCGCCGGGACTCGGAGTTCCGGGCCATGGGCTACGTGCTGAAGGCCCGCGGTCAAGGGTCGAACTAGGCGACGAGCCCCTCCTGCAACGCAAACGGCGCGAGACCGAGGTTCCGCGCCGTCCACGACCGCCTCAGGTTGCTTCAGGGAGGAGGGCGGTCGAACCGGCAGAAGAGGGTTCCCCGGTCCTTCCCGACGACTCTCGTCGCGGCGCCTTACGGGCACCTTACCGGCTGGCGCAAAGTAACCCACAGGTGGTTCGTGCGACCGGCATGCAGCCTTGCGCCTCCGGTGGCATTGTTGCGAGGTGCTCGCATCGCCCGAGCGTTCAGCCATACAAGGAGATTTGTCCATGCTGCGATCGATATTGACGGCGGCAAGCGTTGCGTCGCTGATCCTTGGAATTGCGGCCCATGCCCAGACCCCGGCAACGCCCGGCACGCCGCAGGCGGCCGGGCGATCCGGCGCCAATGTCGGCTCGTTGACCTGCAATGTCGCCGGCGGTGTGGGCTTCGTGTTCGGCTCGTCCAAGGAGCTGAGCTGCCTGTTCACCCGGACCGACGGCATCGGCGAGCGCTATACGGGCAGCATCAAGAAGTACGGCATCGATCTCGGCTTCACCAAGGAAGCCCAGATGGTCTGGCTGGTCTTCGCGCCCGGCAACATCGGGCCTGGTTCGCTTGCCGGCAACTATGTCGGGGCGACCGCGTCGGCCACTGTCGGCGTGGGCGCCGGTGCCAATGTCCTGTTGGGCGGCGGCAGCGGCCAGGTCACATTGCAGCCGGTCAGCGTCGAAGGCAGCGTCGGCCTGAACGTCGCCGCCGGCATCGGCGAAGTCGAGCTCAGGAAGGCCAAGTAGCGGGCGTCCCGGGACGCTTGCGGGGGGCCGCCGGCCGGTTCAACTTGGGCGGCCATGCCGTCCGCCGCCGACACCCTGGTCGCCCGCCTGCAGGCCGATTGCACGGCCGCCGAGGCCGCCGAACGCACCGTTCGTGCCGAGGTCGAGGCTCAGCTCAAGGAGGCCGAGCGCGCCCGCGCCTTCGCCTGGCGGCGGCTGAGCGCGCTCGGCGACATGGCGCGCATCGCCGCCCTCGAGCCCGACCGCGAGGTCGCGGTCGAACGCCAGCTCGTGGCGTTGTTCCGCGATATCGGCTGGATCGATACCGGCCTGGACGAACTGGGCGAGGGCGCTCGCCCGCTGCTCGACTGGCTGCGGCCGATCGCCGAGGCGCTGCATGCGGCGGCGCATCCAGCCCAGGCCGACGGCGACGTCGAGCCGACGGAACCGGCAATCGCCGATCCGATCGCGGCGTTCCGCGCTTTCGAGGCCTGGTACGAAGCCGACCGCGGCCAGCCCTTCCTGCAGGTGTTCGAGCGCTACATGCCGCCGACGCCGGTCGTCGAGTTCTAGGATGAAGACCGACTTCGAGCAGTGGCTCTCCACCCAGTTCGGCGAGACCGGGCCGTTCACGCTGTTCATCGTGCTGGTGCGCATCTCAGACGACGAGGTCGTTCCCGTGAAGTCGAGCTATGCCCACCTGATCGGCGACGACATGGCTTGGCGCGAGATGTGCAGCCTGCTCGACCGCGCCGGTGCTCCGTGGGACGGTGTGGCGTTCTTCGTCGGGCTGGGCCATGCCGGTGGGCCGCTGCCCGATGTGGCGGCGGCGCGCAAGCTCCGGGAAGTCGAAGCCGACGTGAAGACCGATCCGTTGGCGCTCAACCGTGGCCGCTTCTTCGACCGCAAAGGGCGGCATCTGCGCATCGATGAGGTCGCGCGATGACCGACGGTTCGGTTCATCGCGCGGCGCAGCGCCTGACGGCGACAGGCGGCGAGGCGCTGGACGAGATCGTCGCCGAGGAGGTTGCCGTTGCCCTGGTCTACAACGGCATCAGCCACGCCGTGATGATGGCCACGCCCTGCGACCTCGAGGATTTGGCCCGCGGCTTTTCGCTGACCGAGCGCATCGTCGAGAAGCCGTCAGAGATCTACGACGTCGAGGTCGAGCCGGTCGAGGGCGGCATCGAGGTGCGCCTCGACATCGCCGCGCAGCGCATGGCGCGGCTGCAGGAGCGGCGGCGCAGCTTGGCCGGTCGCACGGGCTGCGGCCTGTGCGGGGTCGAGAGCATCGAGGCGGCCATGCGGTCCGTGACCGTCGTTGGTGCCGCGCCGCCGGTATCGCGCGAGGCCATCGAGCGAGCGATGGCGGCCCTGCCGCTCGAGCAGCGCATCAATCGCGTGAACGGCGCCACCCATGCCGCCGCCTGGGCGCGGCCGGACGGAACGCTGGTCGCCGTGCGCGAGGATGTCGGCCGGCACAATGCGCTCGACAAGCTCGCGGGCGCCCTGTCGCGATCGGGCGCGCTCCAGACCGGCGGCTTCGTCGTCGTGACCAGCCGCTGTTCCTACGAGATGGTGCACAAGGCGGCGGCCCTGGGGGCGGCGGCGATCGCCGCGGTCTCGGCGCCGACCTCGCTCGCCATCGAGACCGCCGAGCAGGCGGGCATCGCCCTGGCCGCCTTTGTGCGCGACGGCCGGTTGACGGTCTACGCCAACGCCCAGCGGATCTCGCCGTGAGCGAGCAGCGTATCTTCGGCGTCACCGGCTGGAAGAACGCCGGCAAGACGACCTTGGTGGAGCGGCTGGTCGCCGAGTTCGTCCGCCGCGGGCTCACCGTCAGCACGGTCAAGCACGGCCATCACGATCTCGATGTCGATCATCCAGGGCGGGATTCGTACCGGCATCGTGCCGCGGGTGCCACCGAGGTCGCGGTCGTCGGCGGGCACCGCTACGCCATCATGCGCGAGCAGGAGGAGCCGACCTTGGCGGAAGTTCTGGCCCGCCTGGCGCCGGCCGACCTCATCCTGATCGAAGGCTACAAGCGCGAACCCCACCGCAAGATCGAGGTTCGCGCCGGCGGCGAGCCGATGGCGCCGCGGGACCCCACCATCATCGCCATCGCCTCCGATGAAAGGCCGGCGGACGCGGGCGTGCCTTGGTTCCGGCGCGACGACATTGCGGCCATCGCCGATTTCATCGCCAGTCGTCTTTAGCGCTGGCCGGCGAAGATGCCGGAAGCCCTGTACTGGGAACCTTTCAACGAGAAGTTGCCAAGCGTGTAGGCGGCGGGATCCGTCGGCGATGCCGCGAACCCGCCATTGACGCCGCCGATCACGCCCGGCCCGCTAACACTGCCACTATAGCTCTGCGGAGTTCCCGTGTGGGCGTTCATTGCGCCGCTGAAGTTTCGGTTGTCGAAGCCGCCTCCGAAATTCCCGCTGCGGGAGGCAAAGTTCCAATTCAATTGGAAACTCCCCGTTCCGAAGCGCGTGTTGCCATGATCTCGGACGAGGCCGGCCATGGAGCCGCTATAGGTCGCACTGCCCGTCGTCGGCATCTGCACGGCCGTTGTCAGCTTGCCAGCAACGTAATGACCGATGGTCGCGTAGCTCTTGTTGGAGTTCCGCGGGTCGGTGAAGCTGCTGGCCCACAAGCCCCAGGTCAGATATTCGCACGTGCAGCCCGGCACGGCGCCGAAGTTGACCAGCACCGTTTCGTTCGGCAGTGGCTGGGTGTTTGCGCCGGTCTGGAACGTCGATGGGCGAGCGGGATCAGTGAGCATGGTGTATGTCTTGTCGTCGACGAACGGGCCGCCAACCTGCAGTGTCGCCGTTCCGCCGCGGAGCCCGGGAACGACAATCGTGCCTACGGCTTGATTGTTGGCGGCATCCGTCGTGATCGAAACGGTCGATCCTTGGTTCAGGGTACGGATTTTTGGTGAGCTGCTGTAGGATGCATTGCCTTCTCCATAACCTCCTCGGGTAATGACTACCAGTCCGCCCGCAAAACCCGTCAAGGTCTGGCTGGTCCGCGTCGGTCCGCTGGGCGGCGGATTGGGGTTGTTCGGGTTGCTTGGATTGTTCGGGGTCGTCGTCGGGTTGGTTACCGGTGCAGCGGCCCGGGTAGCATTTTGAGGCGTCGGATTGCTCGCCTCATTCGAATTGCTCAAAGCATTCGTCAGAGTGTTGTTGTTGAGATTCGGGGGGCCTGATTGATATTCGGCGTAGTGGACGGCTGGCCAGAATTCTTGCTGGAGAAACCGGAACTTTGGGCTGACTGATCAGGGCTGTTGTTGTTCGAGCTTCCGCCTTCGAGCTGCTGAAGCGCGCCGGTCAGGCTGCCCTGCTTGAGCAGCGTGGGTGGGTTGGGCGGGTCACCGAAGCTGGTGATTATCTGCGATCCCTGCCGGGTCGCAGTCTGGGTCACGCCGCCCGCCGTCACCGTCATGCTTACGCCGAAGATGAAGTCGGAGATGGTCTGGTTCGCGGCCACAGAAATGAGCGTGATGCCGCCGCGGATGCCGATGGTGCTCGCCGGCGTGGTAATGGTGATCGGGCTTTTCTTGCTGATCTTGCCGCCGACGAGGCGAAGCACGCCTTTGCTGGCGTTGATCGCCAAATCACCTTTCTGCGTGTTGGGATCGTAGACGAACCTGTCGATGGTGAGGCGGGCGTTGGGGCCGACGGTGAGCGAGCTGCCGTCCAGGAACACCAGGTGCGCACGGTCATTGGCCGCGGTGGTGATCAGCTCGTTGGCTTGCACGTCGATGCCGATGCGCAGGATGCGCTCGTTTTGGTTCGGCGGCTTGCCGAGCGGATCGCCGGCAGCCCCGGAGGTGACGCCGACGCGCGCCATGGCACCGGCTCCGGCGATCATGGTGATCGCCGCCAGGCTCACTAGGGTGGCGCCAAACAGCCGGACACCCTCTCTAGTCGTATTGCTGAACATTGCCTTCCCACTCCTGCCGGCGGCTAGAACCGCCAGCTCACCCCAAACATGAAGCTATTATTCGTAAACTCGTAATTTGGCACAGTTGCGCCACGCACGAAGCGCCCGCCCGACAGGCTGAAGGTCGTGCGATCGTCGAACGGTATCGCGAGCAGGAGGCTCAAAATCGTATCGTTTTGATAGCGCATCGTGCCCGGGTCGACGATGGGATCGGGTTGATCATAAGACCACCATTGCTCGCTGACCGAGAGGTTCACGGTCCAGGGCAGGCCGGTCTTGAGAAACGGATCGATGAAACGGAAGGCCAGGCCACCGCCGACGCTGAGCAGGGTATGGCTCTGGAAGGGCGCGATGTCGGCATAGAAGCGCTGGGCGCTGCCGGTGGCGAACAGCATGACGCTCGGCACGATTTCGTATTCGAACGCCGTGTTGGCCGTCAGTGAGCTGCCGCGATACTGGCTGTTGGTCGGCAGGTAGCTTGTGTCTTGATTGTCCTGGCGCCGGAAAAGGGTGACCGAGATATTGCGCAGGCGGTTGGCCAGCAGCACGTTCGATTCGAGACCGCCGCCCCAGCTTCCATAATAGGGGGTGTCGGCGACCCACACGTAGCCGCCGGTCAGGAAGGGCTTCAGCGTGAAGTCCTCCATGACGCCGTTGAAGATTTGGAAGCGCGGACCTGTCGTCAGGTCGAGCAGCGTGACGTTGGCCGCCGAAAGCTGGAACTGGCGATTGGCATAGGCGGTGAACTGCGTTTCCAGCGCGGACTTGTCCTGGTGGCCGAAGTCATACCTGTGCCGGAACTGCACCGAGCTCACGGCGCCCCAGTCGGAGGTGCCCAGGCCGGCCTGATTGAGGTTTGCCGGTTGTCCGAACAGCAGTACGCGCGAGGTCGCCGGCCCCAGGTTGGCATTGGACTGGTAGCGGAATCCGATGAAGACCTCGCCACCGAAGCTGGACGGTCTCGTCTTGCTATCGATCTCGGCGAGGTACTCGCCGGCCTTCTTCTTCACTTCGGGCGGAACAGACGGCGACTTCAATGCCGTGTCCAGATAAGTCCGCGCCGCCTCGTAGGATCCAAGCCGGTAGTAGAGCACTCCGAGCTCCAGCCGCACGCGCGGCAGGTCGGGATTGATCAGAAGCATGCGCTCCAAGGCCGAGATGGCGCCTTCGAGGTCGCCGACCTGCGTAGCCAGGGTTGCGAACTTGAAAAGGGCGTCGAGGTCGCTCGGCTTGTCCAGGGTTTCCTGAAAGGCTTCGTCGTACTGCCTCTTCAGCTCCGACGATGGCGCTGACTGCGCCTGCGCGAAGGCCGAATGGACCGCGGCAACCGCCATGTCCCAAGCAATGGCGCAAAGAATCACGACGCGGCAAAGCCGATGAAGTCGCCCCAAATTCCCCCACTCCCCCGGCCCCCATCCAACCCCCGGGTCGCCTAACTGCAAGAAAATATACAGCAAATACCGCCTTCGCGGCATCTGCATAGGGCAAGTGGAAACGTCGATATGTGGCTTTCGTCACACTAGCCAGCTGCGAACCACCAACAGCCAGGAGGCCGGCCAAGCCGCGCGCGCCGCCTGCAGGCGCAGCAGCATGCGTCGGTACTGTCGTTCGCCCAATGCGGTTACGAATCGTTCGCGGTCGCGATGCATCGCGGCGAGCATGCGGTCCAGCATCACCGTGTACGTGTTTCCCCAATTGCGGCTGGACAAATGCAAGCGGCCGCCCAGCACCGGGTTGTCGGCCGCGCCGTTGCGGCCGTGCAGTCGGTAGGCGTAGAGCGCCTCGTCGATCAACAGTGAGCCCGCCACCATCTGCGCCATGACCACGACGTAGAAGTCCATGTGCAGGCGGAAGGTCTCGTCGTCGTCGGGGAAGACGAGATCGATCAGCGAGCGGCGGAACATCATGGAGGACGTGCTGACCCAAACCCAGTGCACGACGCGCCTGGTGTAGAGCCGGTAGGGTGTCTGCTTCTGCCAATGCGCGGTGTTGGCCGCGGCGTCGACCTTGGGCACGCGTGCCGGATCGATGGGAGCGAAGGCTCGGTCGCGGTCAGCGCTGGCGCGGTCCTTGCCGAACCAGTAGACGCAGCCCGCGATCAGCTTGCCCTGGCCGTCGATCAGGCGCGCGTTGCAGGCGGTGAAGCCCACGGCATATGACTCGTTGAGATGCGCAGCGAGATGGCGCTCGAGGAAATCCGGATTCCACAGATCGTCTGAATCGAGGAAGCAGACGAAGGTCGCCCGCGTCGCCGCCAGGCCGCGACGCGTCGCGCCGGTCTGACCGACGTTCTTCTCCAGGCGGATCAGCGAGAAGCGTGGATCGGCGAGCTCGTCGAGCGTGCGCTGCACGACCTCGGCCGAATCGTCGGTCGAGGCGTCGTCGACGATCACGCATTCGAAGTCGCTGAGCGTCTGGCGCGCCACCGAGCGGATGGCATCGCCGATATAGTCACGGCAGTTGTAGCAAGTGACGACGACCGAGATGCCCGGGAGTGCCGCGTCGGTCACGATTTGGCGGGACCCAGGAAGCCGAAATCGACGCCTTCATCGGCCTGCAGCACTTCCTTGTGGAACAGCCCGGTATAGCCGCGGTCGCTGCCGTCGGGCGGCGTCGGGGCCTTCCAAGTCTCGCGCCGCGCCGCCAGCTCCTTGGCGTCGACATGGAGCTTGAGGATGCGCTTGGGCACGTCGAGGGTGATGCGATCGCCGGTCTTGACCAGGGCGAGCGGCCCGCCGACCGCCGCTTCCGGCGCCACGTGCAGCACGATCGTGCCGAAGGCCGTGCCGCTCATGCGCGCGTCGGAGATGCGGATCATGTCCTTCACGCCGGCCCGCGCGAGCTTCATCGGGATGGGGAAGGAGCCTGCTTCGGGCATGCCGGGGGCACCCTTCGGACCGGCGTTGCGCAGCACGAGGATATCCTCCGCCTTCACGTCGAGCGCGGGATCATCGCCGCGTGCGGCAAGGTCCGCGAGCGAATCGAACACGACGGCGCGGCCTGTATGGGTCATCAGGGCCGGCGAGGCGGCAGCGTGCTTGATGACCGCGCCACGCGGCGCGAGGTTGCCGCGCAGCACCGCCATGCCGCCGGTCGGCTTGATCGGGTTCTTCTGTGTGCGGATCACCGTCTGGTTGGGCACGATCTCGGCTGCATTTATCACCTGCTTCAGCGTGCGACCGGAAACCGTCATGCATTTCTCGTCGAGGTGCGCGCGGATCTCGCGCATCAGGCGCGAGTTGCCGCCCGCCCAATGGAAATGCTCCATGTAATGGTCGCCCGACGGCTTGAGGTCGACCAGCACCGGCACCTTGCGGCCGATCTGGTCGAATTCCTCGAGCTCGATGTCGACGCCCAGCCGGCGCGCCACGGCGGTGAGATGGACCAGCGCGTTGGTCGAGCCGCCGATCGCCTGCAGCACCGTAAGCGCGTTGCGGAAGGCGGCGGCGGTCATGATCTCGCTGGGGCGCGGGCCCTGCTTCTTCGCCATCTCGGCGGCGAGCCTGCCGCTTGCTTCGGCGACGCGCAGGCGATCGGAATGCGTCGCCGGGATCGAGCCGCTGCCGGGCAGGCCCATGCCCAGCGTCTCGACAATGCAGCCCATGGTGCTGGCGGTGCCCATCACCATGCAGGTGCCCTTGGTCGGCGCCAGCCGCTCGCTGACCTTCTCGATGTCGGTCTCGGAGAAGGTGCCGGCACGATACTGGCCCCACAGGCGGCGGCAGTCGGTGCAGGCGCCCAGGACCTCGCCCTTGAAGTGGCCGACCAGCATCGGCCCGACCGGCAGCACCACTGCCGGCCGGTCGGCACTGGCCGCCGCCATGAGCTGGGCCGGCAGGGTCTTGTCGCAGCCGCCGATCAGCACCACCGAATCCATCGGCTGGGCGCGGATCATCTCCTCGGTGTCCATCGACATGAGGTTGCGCAGGAACATGCTGGTGGGATGGGAGAAGCTCTCGTGGATCGATATGGTCGGGAAGACCATGGGCAGCGCGCCGGCCAGCATGACGCCGCGCTTCACCGCCTCGATCAGGTCGGGCACGTTGCCGTGGCAGGGATTGTAGTCGCTGAAGGTGTTGGTGATGCCGACGATCGGCCGGTCGAGCGCGTCGTCGGAGTAGCCGCCGGCCTTGATGAAGGCCTTGCGCAGGAACAGCGAGAAGCCTGCGTCGCCGTAGGTGGCGAGGCCTTGACGCATTCCGGTGGCCTTTGGGGTGCCGTTGGTGCGTCGCTTGCGGGAAGCCATGGCGTCTCTTCTCCCTAACTCCTGTCAGGAGGGTTTATCGCCTTCCAGGCCGGCCGCCCAGCGCGCATGCGCCGCAGGATCGCGTCCCGTCGCGATGGTGCGCGCCAGTTCCAGCCCCATCACCGCTCCGAACTTGAAGCCGTGGCCTGAGCAGGGCGACATCAGCCAGCCCCTGGCGCCCTGCTTCTCGACGACGAAGCGCTCGTCGTCGGTCACCGTATAGAAGCAGACCTTCAGCCGCTCGATGCGCCAACGATCGAAGTCCTTGATCAAGTCGCGGCAGCGCCGAAGCAGGGGCTGCATCTCCTCTGCATGCGCTTGGCGCTCGGCCGAAGGCTCGCCGGTCCGGCTGAAGACGTGGTCGCCGATCTTGAGCCCGCGGCCTTCGGCCGGCGGCACAAGGTACAGACCGACATCGCCGGTCTTGTCGATGACCATGGGATAGCTTGTCCAGATCGCGCGCTGGTCTGTGGGCAGGTTGAAATAGATGACGACCTGGCGTGACGGGATCAGGCGGCGATCCGCTGGCAGCAGCCGGCCGACCCACGCGCCCGCCGCGACCACGACCACGTCGGCATCGTGGTGGACGCCGGCGTCGGTGACGATCCGTCCATGCTCGAGATCGACCGTGCGGACGGGTGTCTCGGCATGCAGGACCACGTTCGGTCGCCCGGCGAGAAGCCGCGCCAGCGCCATGACGATGTCCTGGGCAAACAGCACGCCGCCGGTGTCCATCCAGAAGGCGCGTTCGACACCGCGCGCGTCGAGCTCTGGAAAGCGCCGCGGCAGCTCGTCGAGCGGCATCTCCCTCATCGACTTGCCGATGGCGGCCAATGCCGCGGCCGAGCGCTCTGCCCAGGTCTCGCCGTTGCCGGTAAGGGCCAGCGTGCCGGTGGCGGCGTAGAGACGCTGGCCGAGATCGCCCCACAGCAGGTCCCAGGCGGCATAGGCCCGGTCGATCATGCGCGCATAACCCACATGATCGCCGTAGGGATGGCGGATCAGGCGATGCTCGTCCATCGACGAGGCCAGCGGATTGGGCAGCGGGCCCTGTTCGAACAACTCGACCGCGTGGCCTTCGCTCGCCAAGGCCCATGCGGTCGCCAGCCCCATGATGCCGCCGCCCACGACGATGGCCTTCATGGCGACGATCCGTCCCGCCATGATCGGGTGAGATAGGAATATTTCCTATACAACGGCCTAGCGGGCATACTTGCCGACGATCAGCTGAGCCTTCTGCCACTGCCCGCGATCGAGGTCGAAATCCTTTGCCGGGTTGAACTGGCGGACCCGCCATTTCTCCGGCGTGATGCGCAGCAGGCGCTTGACCAGGGCATGCTGGGAGCCATCGCCCGGATCACGCACGAAGACGCAGTCATCGCCCGGCCGCACCGGCCGGCCGGGATGGATGAGCAGCAGGTCCCCCTGTTCATAGGCGGGGCTCATGCTGTCGCCGATCACGTAACAGCCATAGCTGTCGCGGACGGACAACAAGGGCTCGGGCCGGCGCACGTAGTCGATCGGCTCGTTGGTGATGATAATCGCGCCACCACCGCCTTCCGCCGAGGCGTAGACCGGCAGGTCTGTGCGGTCGGCCCGCAGCACCGAGCCGCGCGGATCGCCACCCAGCCCGCCGCCGGCCGGCGGCGCCGTCGAGCGCAGGTCGTCCGGCGACACACCCAGCAGCGGGGCAAGCCCGTGCCGCGCCGATTCGGGCAACTCACGCGGCGAGCCGCGCATCAGATACTGCTGCAGGTAGGCATGATTGCGCCCGATCGCCAGCGACAGGTTCTTGAGGTCGAGGTCGGGCCGCCGCGCCAGGGTATCGACCAGAATCTTGCGGGGGACATCCATGCTGGCATCATCCTGCCAGCGGCGATCGGAACGGTCTACGATGAATTGTATGATTGGCGTTCCGAAATTTTCCTATATTTCTTACAGCAAAGCTGCGGATAGCCGCCACGGCGTCCGGGAGGGGCCGTCGGCGCACGCATCATGGCATTGCCGCCAATGACAGGATCGTGACGCGCAGGCTTGTGTCATGCGCCCGGGGGACTTGCAAAATGCATCGCCTTAGGCGTTGATGGGGCCAAGACTTACACAACCGTAGCGTAATAGAAGGGAGCGAACATGGCGATGACAATGCTGCAGATGGCGGGGATGGCGCCGACACCGGCGACCATGGCCGATGGCGTTCTGCTGATCATCGATGCACAGCGGGAATACACCGATGGCCTGCTGCCCCTGCCCGGCGTGCAACCGGCGATCGAGGCGTTGGCCGGCTTGCTCGAGAAGGCGCGCACGGCCGGGGCTCCCATCGTGCATGTGCGGCACAAGTCGGCGGGCAAGGCATTCAACCCGTCGTCGAGCGGCTACGAAATCGTCGCACCCCTCGCGCCACGTCCTGGCGAGACGATCGTCGACAAGGGCCTGCCCAATGCCTTCGCCGGGACCGATCTTGCCAAGCACCTGACCGCGAGCGGCCGCAAGAACCTGATCGTCGGCGGCTTCATGACCCACATGTGCGTGTCGGCGACGGTGCGGTGCGCGACCGACAACGGCTTCATGAGCACGATCGCGGCCGATACGGTGGCGACGCGCGACCTGCCGGATGCGACCGGCGGCGCCACCGTCACAGCCGACGCCATCAACCGCATCACGCTGGCGGCATTGTCCGACCGCTTCGCATGGATCGTTCCCAAGGCAGCGCAGATTCGCTGAGCTTCGGTCAGTCCGACGAAACGGTGCCGCCGGCGCGCTGGCGCGCCGCCGGCCTCGGTGTGTGCGTGCCCCAGCAACGTGATCGCCGCTATCGCCACCAGCAGCGCCAGCGAGCTGTAGCCGACCATGCTCGAGCCGCGCCGACACAGCTGACAGGTGAGCATGCGGATGCAGGGGGATGGCTCGAAACATCAGTTCATTCCGCTCGTGGCGGCGCTCATGACGCTCTGAATCGCCTGCCCGACGCTGTTCAACGTCGCCACGGTCGCCAGCGAAAGCAGCGCGGCCAGCAGCGCATATTCGACCATCGTGACGCCGCCCTGGTTTCGGACGAGGCGGCAGAAGACGGAGGGCAGGCGAGGCAGCATTGGTAGTCAACCCTGTCGGCTTGGCCGACCGGTACAACCATTCTGCGTGTAGCTTTGTAGCGGCCAAGTTGTGCGCCCGGCCGGCGCACCGACAAAAAGAAGTGGGCGGCCCGTTGCCGGACTGCCCACGTCTAACCAAAGTCGGCGTAATCAGTTCAACGCAGTGGAGACGTTGGTGAGCACGTTGGTGATATTCTCGCCGACAGTGGTCATGGCGGCGATCGCAGCGACGGCGATCAGCGAGGCGATCAGCGTGTACTCGATGGCGGTGGCGCCCTGTTCGCTTTTCATCAGACGACGGAAAATGGACAGCATTGGTATCTCCAAAGAAAAAGAACGTTCTTCTGGCCTTGACCGGCGTTCCTGGCCCATCGCCCCACGGTTCTGGGGACCAATGAAGCGATCGACCCGAACGCTGGGACGTGTATGCGTCCCTGACCTCATTAAATGGTTGAGGTCTGAGAACTAACATATTGATAACGAACAGACCCTCAACGCTATAATTGTATCAACTTCATCGTTGGCGCTGAACCTTTGGCCGGCTTTACTTTTGCAGACCCACTGCGATCCAGGCCCGTGCTATCGTTCAACGACAGGGGAGGCATGTCATGAAGTCAATCCTGACAATGGCCTGGACGGCAGAAGACCCGTCCGCATTTGATCTGGCCGCGAAGCTCGCGCGGGCCTTCGACGCCAAGCTGGTAGGGCTGGAACCGCCCTCCTATGGCGTCATGAGCATGGCCTGGGCCGACGCCGGCATGGGCGCGCCGATCGGCGGAGGGCTGGCCGAGGACGCCGAGGAACGCCAGCGCGTCGCGGCCGTGAAGCAGGCCTTCGAGCAGCGGGCGGCCGGGCTCAACTCGGAATGGCGCTCGTCCGACGACAGCGGCCCGACCGCCATAGGCACCATCGGGCGTGCCTACGACCTGATCGTCATGCCGCAGCCCGGCGCGCTGCCCAAGATGCCGGAGAGCGTCTTCGAGACCGCCTTGTTCGATTCCGGACGGCCGGTCCTGGTCGTGCCGCAGGGTTTCGGCGGCATGGTCGGCAAGCGGATCCTGTTCGCCTGGAACGGCTCGACCGAGAGCGCGCGCGCCATCTCCCTCGCCATGCCGGTGCTGAGCGGCGCCGAGTCGATCGACGTGCTGAGCGTCGACGGCGCGATGGTACCAGGGCCGAGTGCGGCCGAGATCGCCGAATCGCTCAGAAGCCACGGCCTCAACGTCACCAGCCAGCACGTCAAGCCAGGCAATCGCTCGGCCGGCCAGACGATCGTCGACACCGCGGTCGCCGGCGGCGCTGACCTGATCGTCAAAGGCGCCTACACGCAAAGTCGCCTTCGGCAGATGATCTTCGGCGGCATGACGCGCCATCTCATTCTCAATTCGACCCTGCCGGTACTGTTCTCGTACTGACGTCGTTCTGACAAAGCACCGCCGCTCGCGGCGCCACCGGCCATGCTAAAATCGCGGCATGGCTGCGGCTTCCCGTTCGACTGACGATGCACGGCGCGTGCGCCGGGCGCTCGCCGTGGTCGCCGCGGCCGGCCTGATGCTGGCGGCCGTCATCTTCGCGGTGATGCGCGAGGAGGTGCCGGCGAGCGGACCGACGGTCGGCGAAAGGATCGCCCTTCTGCGGGCCGAGCGCGCCGGCCTACAGGCCCGTGCCGACGGCGAAGCGCGGATCGGCCTGCTGCCTGCCTTCCGAACCGCCGGCCTGTTGATGGACGCCCTGACAGTGCGCACGGAATCCGATGGTGATCGCGCCTTCGATCTTCTGCCGGCCTTCCGGCACCAGGCTTTCAGCGAGCTCGACGCGCTGAATGGCGCGCTCAAGGACGCGCTCGACAAGCCGGGCGAGGGCGCGCGCCTGGCTGCCCACAAGGCGGCCATCGGCGCTGCGGCGCAGCTCGACCGATTGGCGGCCGATGATGCGCCGCTGATCTTGTTCTATACGCCACGCTTCGTGCCGCCGCGCCAAGCTACCGGCGAGCTGACGCTGGCGCCTGGCGCGCCGGGCGCCGCACCGCAGGGCGCGCTTCGGCTCGACGCGCCGGGCGGACCGACTGCCAACCCGGCAGTGCAGGCCGTGCCGCGCTACGCGCCGGATTTCGCCAAGGCCGGCAACGAGGACGCGCCGCTGGAGATCGAGATCGTCGGCCCGCATCTGGCGACCGCCGGTGGCCCGCCACCGGTGTTGTCGATCGGTACATGGCGAGGGCGGGCGACGGTAGGGCCTGAGCGGCTGCGCTTTGTGGTGCCGCGCACGGCCTTCGCGACCGACGGGCGGCGAACCAGCTTCGCGGCGGCCACGCTTTCCTTCCGACGCGCCTCGCGCGCGGTGTCGTTCCAGCTGCTGTTCACCGTGCTGCCCGACCGTCCGGGCTCGTTCGCCTTCGACCAGCTGGTGCGTACGACGACGCTGGAGGCCAACACCCTGGTGTCACCCGAGATCCTGTCGCGTGCGCCCGCAGGCGAGACCCGTACGGTGCGCCGCTGCTTCGATCCGCCGGCCGGCTGGCGCTTCGACAAGGAGCGTCGGCGCGTGGTCATCGTCGAACGGCTGGGCTGGCGGGATGACGTCAGCGACCCGGCGCTGAACGCGGGCTCGGTGGAGTTCGTTCCCGCCGAGGAGCCCGCACAGGTCTGCATCGCCGTGATCGCCCGCCCGGTCATGCGCAGCGCACGAACGGCGACGATCGGCCGCTTCGAGGCGACCCTGGTGCGTGACCGGCCGAATGAGACGGTGGCCAAGAGCGGCGTTCGCGCCCTCGACTGGCGCGAGGCGGTGCGCGTGCCGATCGAGCCAGGGATGGTCGAATGGAAGCTCTACGTGCGGCTGTTCGACGATATCGACCGCGAGTTCGAAGGCCATGCCGATGCCGATCTGCCGCGCGCCAGCATGCCCTTCCTGCGCATCGACCTGGACGATGGAGGCCGTGTGCTGGTTCTGCGGGCCGATCCGACGGCCGAGCCATAGTCTTTGCTGGGAGAGCGCCACTCCGTGGCGCGTCTTCTTCGGAGCGCGGACCTCCGGTCCGCTCATGATCATGATGCGGACCGGAGGTCCGCGCTCCATTGACCATGAGCGCCACGGAGTGGCTTCCAGCACTTACCGTCCGCGCGCTTCGAGGCGGAGGCGGCGCTTGCCGGCGCTGTCCAGCAGATCGAGGGTCGTGCCGGCGAGTTGCGCCTGGCGCACCGCGGACAGCGCATCGAGAAAGCGCTTCTCGGCAGCGGCAAGCGCCGGCGGGCAGCCGGCCAGGGTCGTGGCCGCCGGTTCGAAGCGCAGCCCGTCGGTATCGAGCTGGTAGCTGCCGGACATCGAATTGCAGCCGGTCGAGCCGCTGAACTTGCCGTGATCGTCGAGTCGCAATCTCGGCCGTTGCCGCCAGTCGTCGTAGACCGGCCGCTCGCCGTCGATCTCGGTCACCCGCCATTCGGTTTCGCGCAGCGCCGAGCTGCGTGGCGCCAGAGGCGGGCACGTCCCGTCGCGCTTGAGGCTGAGAAACCGCTCGGCACGGACCTCGCCGGAGACGAAGCGACCAACGATCTCGACATAGAGCTGCGCTCCCTTTGACGGAGTCGCTTCGGTCCAGGCGCGTTCGAGATCGGGCTCGGCGCCGGTCGGCGCCACCTCGAAGGTGCGGCGCGTCAGGCACTCGGTGAACAGGCCGCCGGTCTGGGTGTCGCGGTAGAGGCCGGCGAGCCGGAAGCGATCATCGATCGGATCGGCGGTGGCGGCGCGCTCGAGCTCGCTCCCGTTCTCGGCGATCAGCTTGTCGCCATTGGCCTCGCGGAAGACGCGCCGGGCGACTGTGCCGCCGCGCAGCACCATGCGCACGCCGCCATCGACTTCCTGTGCCCACTGGCCGAGATCGAGCGTCTCGGCGTCGCCACTGCGATCGCGCAGGCGAAAGATGCCGTCGGGGAACAGGGTGATTGTGAGGCCGCCGCCCTGATAGGTGCGCGGAGGTTCGTCAGGTCGTCCGATGGCATGGCAGCGCATCGAGCGCCCGCCGGCCGTCAGGGTGGCTTCACGACCCCGGCCGCGCAGCTCGTAGTAGGAATCGCCGAAAGCGAAACCCGAGCCCGAAGGCAGACGTGACAGCTCGACTTCCGGCTGACCCGGGACGCTGATCGTCGCGAGGCCACCGTCCGTGGAAAAGGCGGCGGCAAAATCGGTGCCGCCGGGGCAGGCATACATCACCTGCGAGCCCGGCGGCTGGCCCTGGATGCGGGGTTCGGCCGGCGGCGTTTGCGCCTGCGCCGCCGTGGCGGCGAGGATCGCGAGAAGGGCGAGCTTTCTCATCGCCGCGGCTCGGGAATCCTGCCGTCGGAGGACAGCAGCACGGCAATCGGCCGCGTCGTCTTGAACTGGGCCAGCACGATCAGGCTGACCACCGTGATCGGCACGCACAGGAACATGCCGACGACGCCCCATATCGTGCCCCACACCATCAGCGAGACGATCACCACCAGCGGCGAGAGGTTGAGCGTGCTGCCCATGATGGCGGGCTCGACCACGTTCGCCGTCACGACCTGGATGGTGCCGAACAGCAGCAGCACGATCAGGAAAGGCGTCAGATCATCGAACTGCACCAGCGTCAGCATGGCCGGCGCGACGATGGCGAGGATCGAGCCGATGGTCGGAATGTAATAGAAGAAGAACACCATGACCGCCCAGAAGGCCGCGAAGTCGACGCCGACCGCGGCCATGACGATGTAGGCCAATGCCGAGGTGATCACGGCGAGCGTGGTCTTGATGCGGATATAGACGCGGATGTCATGGTCGATCTGGTCGAGCACGGCCTGCACGCGTTCCTGGTTGTCGCCGGAACCCAGTACAATGACGAGCTTGCGGCGGAAGCGCACCTGCTCGACGAACAGGAAGCCGGCATAGATCACGACGATGCCGGCCACGCTCACCACCGAGGCGGCGGCCGTGGCGATGCTGCTCAGCGTATCGGCAAGGCTGATGCGATCGAACAGCTCGCCGATAGTCGGCGCCTGTTCGACGCCGATCAGCCGCGCACCTTCATTGATCAGGGTCTGCAGGCGGCGTTCGTAGTTGGGCGCGGCGGCAATCACGGCGCTGACGTTGCGCCCGATGGTGCGGCCGACCACCCACAGCAGGCCGCCCATGATGCAAACCGCCGCCACCAGGGCGACCGGCCGCGGCAGGCGCAGGCGGCCGAAGCGTGGGTGTTCGAAGGCGTCGGCCAGGGCGTCGACCATGTACCAGAGCACGATGCCCAGCACGAAGGGCAGAAGCAGGCCGCGCCCCGCCACGAGAAGGTACATCGTGGCCGCAACAACGATGGCCCAGAGGGCGGCGCGCTGGAGGGTCATGCGCATCTATAGTAACCTGAGGCACGGTCGCGCCGCCCCAAGAAATGATGCGCGGCGACGAACCTGCCACTCCGGTTCGGGGGAGATGACAAATGGCAAATTTGCTGTTCAGCTTTCAGGGACGGGCCAATCGCGCCAAATTCTGGCTGGTCGCGCTCGGAATCGTCGTCGTTGAAGTGATCCTCTTCGCCGCGATCCTTGGCGGCGCGGCGATGTCGGGCGATCCCGAAGAGATCGCGTCGGCCATCGGCCCGGTTGCCGGCGTCGTGATCTTCGTCTTTGTGGTGATCGCGACCTGGATCTCGATCGCCGTCGCCGTGAAGCGCTATCACGACCGCGACAAGAGCGGCTGGTGGGTGCTGATCGTCTTGGTGCCGATCATCGGCGGGCTGTGGTACCTGATCGAGTGCGGCTTCCTGCGCGGCACGCCCGGCCCCAACAGCTACGGTCCCGATCTGCTGGCCGCCGCCTGATCGCGCGTTGGGCGCGGCCGGATATCGGCGCGGCGAAGCGCCGCCCGGCCGCGTTCGGTCAGCTCGACGCGGTGCTCGCCGCGCTCGCCGCCGCATTGGCGGATCAGCCCGTCGGCGCGCGCATCTTCCCACACCGGAAAGCGCGGGCAGGAGCTGCGCCAGGCGTCCATGACGTCCTCGCGGCTGCGGGGCCGGTCGGCGACCCACTGCAGGAACTGGATCATGATCAGGCTGGGCTGGGTCGGCATGTCACGGATGCTCCAGGTCGACGTGCGGCGAGCCGGCGGCGCGCGTGCCCATGGTCCAGGCGCGTCCGGCAAGATAGCCCGCGAACAGCGAGCTTGCAGCGGCGATATGAGCCTGTCGGGGCAAGATCCCCGGCGGCAGGAAGCCGGCGATGGCATCGATCAGGGCCGCCGCGACCACGCCGACGGCGATCACGGCGCCGTCAAGCGCCGGCTGCGGGCGCACCACGCCCCATACCTGGTCGGTCTGCACGCCGATCGAGCGGCCGCGGATATACCCGCCCACGGTGCCCACCAGGGCGGTGGCGGCCCACGTCGCGTCGTGCGTGAAGCTCGTCACCGCGCCGGCCAGCAGCACCAGGGCGACCAGCGTGGCGAAGACCGGCGGCACGGCAAGGCGCCATAGCTTCTGCGGCTTGCCCCGGGCTTCCGGGACCGCAGCCCACAGGCAGGCCGCGGCGGCGATCACCGTCAGGATGTTTACGAGGCTGACTGGATAAGTCATCGACGGAGTGACGCGTCTGCACACGATGTTCTCCCCGACAGACCTACACGGCCTGCTGGACGCGAACAGTCAACCGGCTGCATGACCACTATCCTTCGGCGGGCGGCGATAGCTGTCGTGCAGATCCGACTGGTGCTCCTGCCTGGAGCGCAACAGCACGGCGGCCGACCGGCCGACCAGGAAGGAGGCTATCACGGTCAGGCCGAGTTCCATCGTCGGCTGGTCGGCAGGGCCAGTCGCGGGCAGGGCGATCTCGACCAGCGCCAGACCGATCAGCCCGGCGGCCGCGATGAGGCAATCATATGCTTTCCGCGGCCGTAGCAAACGCCAACTATGGTCGACATAGATCCGCAGCCAGTAGCCGCGCACCAAGCCGGCAAGAGCGGCAAGGATGGCGAACATCCAGAGGCCGGGATTCTCGAGCTTGCCCCACGTCGGATAGGCAATCAGCGCGAGACATCGCCGCAAGCAGGGCAGCCACCGCGGGCCGTCATTCTGGAACGATGCGGCCGGTGCTTTCGGGCCGGGCGGCGTAGGCCGCGGCGAACGCGCACAAGAGCATCAGGCCATGCGTCAGATAGACATTGGAGATCAACGTCATTGGAAACCGCAGTGCTGGGCGGTGACGCCGATGGTGGCCCAGCGACGGCCCTCGCGGAAACAGCCGTTCTGCCAGTTGCCGGCGTAGCTCTGGCCATTGGCGGCGTAGCGTGTGCCGTAGCCGTTGGGCAGGTCGTTGCGCCATTCGCCGTCGTAGCGGCCACCGTCGGCATAGGTGCGCGTGCCGCGGCCTTGCGCCTTGCCGTCGACGAAGTCGCCCTCATAGCGGTCGCCATTGGCGTAGTAGAGCGTGCCGCGCCCGGTACGCTGATTGTCGCGGAAATCGCCGACGTAGCGGTTGCCGTTGGTCCAGATGTAGGTGCCGCGTCCGTTGGGCTTGTTGTCGCGGAAGTCACCGGTGTAGCGCGCGCCGTTGGCGAAGGTGAAGATGCCGCGCCCGTATCGCTCGCCGTTCTGCCATTCGCCCTCGTAACGGGTGCCGTTGGCATAGGTGATCTTGCCCGAGCCGTTGGCCAGGCCGTCCTTCATCTCACCCTCGTAGCGCGCGATCGGCTTGCCGCCCTGATACCATTGCAGGATGCCCTGACCGTGAGCCAAGCCGTGATAGCACTCGCCCGACCAGGCGATGCTGATGTTCGGTTCGTCGTCGGCCCGCACGATCTTGCAGCCGGTCTTGGGGTCGGCGAGCTCGTCGCTTGCGCCGCTGCCCGAACCGCTCCCTGGGCCGGGAGCGGAGAGCGGCGCCTGCGGGCCGGGGGCCGACTGGTTGGGCGCCGGCCGAGTGCCTTGCGCCGCCGCCGATCCGGCGAGCGCAAGCGACAGCAGCGCAACCCTGGCCACGACCATGAAACCCTCCCACACGGGGATCAGTGTAGTCAGCTCCGGGTGCGCAGATAGACCGCCACGGCCCGGGTCGACAGGAAGCCGGCACCGAACGCCACGGCGGCCGTGGCATAGGGCACGTACGACTGGCCCTGCGTCGAGACGAACGGCGCGGCGGCGGCCATGGCGACCACGAACGCCAGCAGGATCACCATCCAGAAGCCGTCGCTGCCGCTCGGCAGCCGCACGGTCGACCACAGCGGGTCGATGTCGACGGCCATGAACCAGCCGCGGGCGGCGCCCAGCAGGGCGCCCGCCGCGATGGCGATACGCAACACGTCGGGCTGCTGCAGGTCGGGCTCGGTCAGGCCGATCATCAGCAGCGCGCAACCGAAGGCCAGCGGCGGGGCCACCATCAGATGGCCGCGCGACTGGGAGATACCGCGCGCCTCGCGCCACAGGGCGTAGAGGCAGCCGGCCATCGCCAGCGCCGCCAGCAGATGAAGGACGTTCAGCATTGGCCCTCGACGGCGCGTTGCCGGGCTCTACAGGCGATGAAGGTCGACATGCGGCGCTCCCCGCCAACGCATCGCAATGGCCAATGCCCGCCCGGTTAGCATGCCGGCGCAGGCTGCGGCAATCTCGGGCGCGATCAGACGAAAGGGCAGGCCGTCCGGCCCCGCCAAAGAGCCGCCGATCTCGAGCAGCACGGCGGCCACCAGGCCCAGGGCGACCAGGAACGAGCCGCGCGCCCGCGGCAGGCGGACCTTGTCGAACATGTGGTCGACCTGGAGCTGGAGGGTGAAGCCCCGCAGCATGCCGATCGCCAGCCCGGCGACCAGGGCGGCGGCGAAGATCCAAGGTGGCCGCTGCGAGCCGAGATGGAACAGCAGGAATACCAGCGCGCAAGCCATGGCCAGCAGAGCCGGTGCTGCAAGGCGGCCCCATTCGTTCCTTGACTCGCGAAGAACAGGCGTTCGCGAGTGATCGATATTTGCAGTGTGACTGGCGGGTGACATGTCCGAAGCATTTGGCGGGGGACGGTGTCCGCCGCGTGTTTCCATTGCCTAGGGTTGCGCGCGCCGGCAAAATGGCGCCGCGTGCCCGGCGGTCCACCGTGTTTTGTGGCCCGCGGTCGCGTGACGCCACGTTTGAGGGGGAAAATCTATGCTGAAGAAGTTGTTGGGTCTCGTCGCAGCCGCCTACCTGTTGGGCGCATGCGCGTCTGAGCCGCCACCGCCACCGCCACCGCCGCCGCCACCGCCGCCGCCGCAGGCTTTCATGGTGTTCTTCGACTGGGATAGCACCCGGCTGTCGGATGCCTCGTTGAACGTGCTTGAGCAGGCGCGCGACGCCTTCAAGGCCAAGCAGGCTGCACGTATCACGGCCACCGGCCATACCGATACGACCGGCACCGAAGCCTACAACATGGCGTTGTCGCTGCGCCGCGCCAACGCCGTCAAGGGCGCGCTGGTCAAGCTCGGCGTTCCCGCCGCCGCCATCACCACCGTCGGCCGCGGCGAAGCGGGCCTGCTGGTGCAGACCGGCGACGGCGTGCGCGAACCGCAGAATCGTCGTGTCGAGGTCACCATGCCGCAGATGGCCGCGGCACCGATGACCAACGACCAGGCCTATTGTGCGCAGCTCTCCAGGCTGTGGCGCAACTATGACCGCACGACCGCTCAGGGCCCGGGCCCGCAAGCGATCGCCAAGTGCGACGCCGGCGACTATGCCGGCGGCATCCCGGTGCTCGAGAAGCTGCTGACCGACGCCAAGATCCAGCTGCCTCCGCGCACCTGATGACATAAACCCGGCTCACGCCGGTTGAAGAGGGCGGCCCGCCGAAAGGGGGCCGCCTTTTTCATGTCGCGTCGGCTGCTCAGGGACAGGCTTGCTTCACCTGCGGCGCCAGCAGTGTCGCGAATTTGAGCGAGCCGGCCGGCGTGAAATGGCCCTCGTCGCCGAAATCGGCCGGGTGGAAATCATCGACGGGAATGTCGGCATAGGTGTCGCCGAGCCTCGCTGCCTCCCGGCGCACGATGCCGTTCAGGCGGCTGATCAGTGGCCATACGTCCTTGTCGTGCACGAACGGCAGCCAGCCGTCGGTCTGGTCGCGCGTCAGGACGGCCCGGTTCATCACCTGGCCGACCCATATCGTCCTGACGCCGCTCTGGCGGTTGATTGCCGAGATCGTCTCGATGTTGCGCCGATAGATCGCCTCCAGCGCGGGATCGGGCGCCGCACTCGCCTGGCCGCGCGGCGACCCCGCCGGACGGACCGTGTCGAACGCCAGGCCCGCCAGGCGGCCGAGCAGGCTGAGCGTCGGCGACACCGAAAGGGAGGGCCTGACCGCCCGCCGCGCTTCAAACGCGTCGACCATGGTGCGCAGATGATAGTCGGCATAGCCGGGATCGAGCCCGACGATGTGGGCGTTCCTGAGATCATTCCAGCCGATGTAGTAGATCGCGCAGGTCGGCTCGACCCCGAAGCTTCGCTGGTAGAAGGCGGTCTGCAGCACATGCTCGGCGGTGGTGTAGCCGCTGACGCCGCGATTGATCACGGCATGGCGATCGGGCCCGAGCAGCCGCTCGAGCTGGTCGGCCCATGTCCGGCCCTCCGGCGACACGAAGTCGAGGGTGGTCGATCCGCCGAACAGGGCGATCACGATCTTGCCCTTGAGCTGGTCGTTGGAGCGTTGCGGGCCGCGCAGGCGCTCGGCATTGATGAACACGCGGGCCTTGCCCGCCTGGTCCGGCGCCATCGGCAGCGGCAGCGCCTGCAGCAGCGGATGCCAGCCATAGGCCGGCCGCGTGTAGTTGCGCGGAAACAGGATCTCCGCCCCGGTCAGGCGGTACTTGTGGAGGACCGCCGAGCCGAATCCCAACCCGATCTCCAGCGCGGCCAGCGACAGGGCGATTGCCGCCAGCCGCGGCCGGCGCGCCAGGGCGAGGGCAAGCGCCAGCAAGGCTGCCAGATAGACGAAGTACCAGCCGCGCGGTGTCTGCAGGGCAAGCTCGTCGCGCAGCGACAGCCGCAGGGCCACGGCGCCGACAAGGGCGGCAAGCGCCAGCGCGGCCAGCACCGTGAAGGTGCGATCGAAGCGATAGGGCCGCTGCAGGCCGGCATGGTCGACGAGCCAACGAAGCAAGGGCTCAAGTCTGTAACGGCCGCCGCGGCGATGCAATGTCGCGGCGGCGCGCCATTCCGTCCTGTGTTAGGTCTGCCGGCGTCATGGAGGATTGGGCCACACGACGGCGCGCCATCGAGGACAGCCGGTACTTGGTCAGCCGTGCCGGCCCGTACGGCCGCTGGCGCAAGCTCGCTTTCAGGGCTGTCGTCACGGTGCTGGGTGGAACGCTGCGCCGGACGCCGGTGTTTGCGCGCGGCCGGCGCAACGCGCTCGACCTGCGCAAGGTCGAGCTCGAACTCGCCCTGCCGGATCTGCCGCCGGCGTTCGACGGTTATCGCATCCTGCAGTTGAGCGATACCCATCTCGACCACTTCCCCGAACTCGCGCAGGCGGCGCGGGTGCTGCTCGATGGCGTCGAGGTCGACATGCTCGCCGTCACCGGCGACGTCCACGGCCATCCGCGCGCGCCGATCGAGCACTCGACCGGGCTGCTGATGGAGGCGCTGTCCGGCGTTCGCGTGCGCGGCCCACGCCTCGCCGTGCTGGGCAACCATGATCCGGCGGCTATGGTCGGTACGCTCGAGCGCGCGGGCTTCGACGTCCTGGTCAACCGCTCGATTCTCTTGCAGCGCGGCGGCGACAGCTTGCGCGTCACCGGCCTTGACGACGTCCACAGCTTCTACACCGAGGCGGCGCTGTCGGCGCTTGGCGATCATGACGGCGAGTTCCGCATCGCCCTGGTGCATTCGGCCGAGGTTGCCGACGATGCCGACGACGCGGGCTACGCGCTCTATCTTTGCGGCCACACGCACGGCGGCCAGATCTGCCTGCCGGGCGGCCGGCCGCTGGTCACCCATCTCAAGCGCTGCCGGCACGCCGCGAGCGGCCTGTGGCGGCAGGGCCGGATGATCGGCTACACCAGCCGCGGCCTTGGCGTGTCGGACCTTCCGCTACGCTTCAACACGCGCGGCGAGGTCGTCGTCATCACCTTGCGCCGGCCTGCGGCCAGTAGCTTGTCACAGAGGTTTTGACGGGTTGGAGTGTGAGTCACGCAAGGATTTGCAGATCGCGTGGCCGGATGAGGATCGTGATGAAGCCGTTGCGCGGATTGTCGCCTGTCGGGACGTCGTGTCGGCGTTGAAAGCATTGCTGGCACTTGGGCTCAGCGACACAAGGAGTGGCGTGATCGCCCGTTCGGCCTGCCAGATGTGGCCCTCTACGGAGCGCAAGAAGTCGCGAAAACGAAACGGGCTGCCTCTGACTGAAGTTCTTGACAAGAGATGGACTTGAGTTATAATATCGGCCTGTCGCGTTGCTTCCCCGCGTTGCCGCTCTATGCATCGTTGATCCGAGACCAGAAGGGCGCGGCAGACACCGCGCAGCCCGGCGGACGCTTGCATGCGGACGGGACGGCCTCGGGGCTCCGGATCTTCGGTGCGGCGATCCGGTTGTGAAACTTGCGTAACTGTCCGAACTCGGAAGGAGGCCCAACCCATAGGGGGTACGATCTCAAAGGGCCACCTGGAGTGCACCCCGAAAGTGAGACATGTAAAATGCGGACAGTTTCTCGCAAGGAGAGGAACTGATGAAACGACCTTTAGTGATATCGGCAGAGAGCAAGCGAGGAGCGGTCGGCCGGCTGGCGGCCGGCGAGTCGGCATCGGCAGTGGCGGCGGATCTGAAGGTCCACCGGCAGCGTCTGTACGAGTGGCAGGACCAGGTACGGCAGGGTGGGCTGGAGGCGCTGCGCGAGCTGACGGCTTCGCGCCGCCCCCGCCCGAGCATCGCCTTGACCTCAAGCTTCAGAAGCTCGATCAATGATCAACCAGCTGTCCGGCGTTTTGCTGTCTCACCCGAGGGGTGCAGTCCAACCAGGCTCTCTGTCGGAAACGCCGGAAACGCCGGAAACCTCTCGCACCGCTGACGGCACTGCATGCACCGCCCGGTGGCTTCTCAGCCAGCCGGCTGCCAACGGGTCAAAATCATCGTGCCATGGAACTAGTGCAGCCGCCTGACGTGCGGTGCGCCTTCGCACGGCACGTATCGCACGCCGCCCTTCATGATGAAGGCCAGGCGCTTCTTGTCCTGCAGCACGCGCACGTCCTTGAGTGGATCGCCGTCGACCAGCAGCAGGTCGGCAAGATAGCCCGGCTTGACCAGGCCGAGCTCGTGGCCGCGCTTCATGATCTCGCCGCCGGTGCGGGTCGCCGCCTGCAGCGCTTCGCTCGGGCTGAAGCCGAAATGGGTCACGAAGTGATCGAGATCGCGGGCGTTGGTGCCCTGCGGGTTGGCGGCGAAGCCATAGTCGCCGCCCACGACGACGCGGATGCCGCGGCGGCGCATCTCGTTGTGCGTGCGGCAGGTCGCTTCGTAGAGCGGCTTCAGACGCTCGAAGAAGATGCGGCCCTGGGGCGTGTTGTCGCCGCGCACTTGGTCCAGCCGCGCCAGCACGATGCCGATCGCCGGACCGGTGAAGACGCGGTCCTTCGCCGCCTCCAGGAGGTCGAGCGCTTCCTCGTCGGCATAGTCACAATGGTAGATCACGTCGACGCCATGCTTGACGGCGCGTTTGACCGAAGCCGATGCGCGCGCATGGGCGGCGACGCGCCGGCCGATCGTGTGGGCGGCTTCGACGCCCGCCGCCACCTCCGCGTCGGTCATGACGGCGGCCTCCGACGGCGCGGATTCGGTTCCGAAGTCGCCCGAGATGTTGAGCTTGATGGTGTCGACGCCCTCGCGCAGGCAGAGCCGCGCCAGGCGGCGCACCTCGTCGGGCCCGTCGACGGCGATGCCGAAGCTGTCCTGATGCAGATGCAGCTTGCGGCCATCGCCCAGACCGCCGGTGACCGTGAGTTCGGGGCTGGCGGCGAGCAGGCGCGGACCGTCGGTCAGCCCCTGGTTGATGGCGTCGCGCACTGCCACGTCGAGACGAACCTTGGCCGCCGCCGCCGAGCAGGCGCTGGTGAAGCCCGCGCCCAGAAGCTTGCGAGCGGCGTCCATGGTGAGCAGCGCATGGTCTTCCGGCGCCAGCTCGCCCAGCCACGTGCCGCGCGGCGTGTCGACGAACGACAGATGGGCATGGCCTTCGACCATGCCCGGCATCACGAACTTGCCGGTGGCATCGAGGCGCTCGGCGCCGTTTGATGCAACAGTCTCGGATTGCGGTGCAATTGCCGCGATCCGTTCACCCTCGACAAGCACTTTGCCTGGAAAAGCCGGCGCGCCGGTGCCGTCCCAGACCATCGCACCTTCGATCAACAGGCGCATCGTCTCCTCCTCGGTTCGTTGCCCGGCATCTTAGCGCAAACAAGTGGCGGCGGAATTCCGTTGCCAGGAAGGATCGAGGCTCCTGGCGTTTCCTCCGACGGCCCCGTCGAGGACCGAAAGCACGGAGGAAACCATGGCTTCAGATCACGCGTCGTCGCGTTGTTGGTGGTACCGTTGCTGCGTCGACGTTCGTTGCCGCGCCGTTCGTGCACGGTGCCTATGCTGCCGGCAAGCTGGCGATTGCCCTGTGGGGTCATTGGGTGCCTGGGTCCAACGAGGCGTGCAAGGCGCAGATCGACCTAAGCCAACGAGAAGGTCGAGGTCCAGGTCGATTTCATCACCTTGCAAGGCAACAAGCTCCTGCTGATCGACGCTGCCCAGGTGCAGGCCAAGTCGGGACACGACAACTTCTCGCTGCTCACGAATCGACCTGATGAAGCAACTCGCCGATCGTCCATCTCTCGCCGTGGGCTGCCGCCGAGAAGGTGGTCGAGGCCAGCGCCGGCTACGACCTGCCGCCGTTCACCTCTTTCGCGGCGTTCAAGACCTGGGCCGAGGAGGGCCCGCCCAAGGGCACGCTCCATCACTATCCCAACCCGCACGATCACCAGGTCCTGTCCGTCCCTGCCTTCCCCGCACCGCACAAGATCGGCGAGCAGATCGCGGTGCAGGCCCCGCAGACGCAGATGGTGGTGCGGCAGATGAAAGGCGAGACGATGAAGAACGCTGGGCTGGGCCCAGGGCGAGCCCGAAGGCTTCATGCGGAACTAGGCAACGCGCAACCGGCATGAGGCCCGCCGGCGAGCCGGTGCAGGCATTTGGTTGCGTGCTACGGTTCCCTGGTCCGGCAAAGATCACGGACGTTGTTCAGGCAACCCGCCGCGACGCCGCTCCGTTGGCTCGGCGATACAGCAGAGGGAGCCGAACATGAAATACGTTCCGCTGATTGCCATCGCAGCCAGCGCTCTGGTGGTGGGCTGCACCGTTGCCACTTCCGAGCGCGTAGTCGAGAAGCCCGCGCCGACCGTCTCCGAGCGCACCGTGGTCTATGCCGACCCGGCGCCGGCCACGACGACGGTCTACACGACCCGCTAACCAGAAACGACAGGTGCTGCCGGGGCGCGTGATCGTGTCCCGGCAAGCATTTGCGTACATGATCGGGAAAGAAACTGGTGCTGCCGGACAGGATTGAATTGCCGGTGGACCATGCCCAAGTGCCTATAAATCAAGGACTTAGGTAAGCCGCGCTTGTACTCCCTTGTACCACCCTGGAGGACCTCTTGGAAGTGCCCGCCTTTCGGGTGAGCGGGTACCTAACCCCAAACGGAAACGGGGCCGCCGAAGCAACCCCGCTCACTGGACCACTGGCGCGCCCCCCGTTTCTAGCGACGGCGGCCCCATAGAACATTGAAGCGGCCAAGCCAGTAGTTCCCGGGACCGTCTTTGGCGACCCACGGCTGGACCGGCGCGAGCCCCCGGTACGCAAAGATGCCGAACTCAAGACGCTGCGAATAGAAGACTGTTCGCATACTGACCTTGCCCATATCGTTCCTCCTATGAAATACGGGCGAGCGAGCCCCTCGCACCGCGTCTGCGCAACATGAGGGATTTCCGGTGAAGCGTTCAAACGATCAAAAGTATTGCCCGGTTGCAGTGTGAACATCGTCTTTGCAATGCATCGAGAGGAGCGCAAGTAAGTGATGCATCGGGAGATGGCCCCGCGATGCATTGCAAAGGCGATGCGTCAACCCTATTAGGTTCTCTCGGGTAGGCTGTGATGGCTCTGCTGAAAAAGACAGATATCCATTTTCTCTTACGTGCTCACACGTACACGGCGTTTAGGTGCGGCCCATCTCCGCCTTGATGCGCGCCACCGTCCCCGAGCCCACGCCGAACTGAGCGGCGAGCTTGTGCTTGCCCTTGTCACCCTTGGTGATGGCCTTGCGGATGGCTGCCTCGGTCTTCTCAGCGATCCTCGGGCGGCCCAAGGTGACGCCAGCGGTGCGCGCACGGTCTAGCCCAGCGTTGACGCGTTGGACGATCATGTCGCGCTCAAACTCGGCGAACGCGCCGGTCACCGCATACAAGAGCTTCCCTTGGGGCGTTGTCGTATCGAGCATCTGTTTGTCTATGAACAGGTCGACCTTGCACTCTTCAAGATGGCGGATCGTGTGAAGCAAGTCCCCGAGGGAGCGGCCGATGCGGTCCAGGGCGAAGGCCATCACTACATCGAACTTGCCGCGTCCCGCTTCGCTAAGCATCCGGTCAAACTCGGGGCGATCCTTTCGGCCCTTCGCGCCGCTAACTCCTCTGTCACCGTAGGTGGCGACGATATCCCATCCACGATGGCCTGCGATGGCCTCCAGGGCTTGCCGCTGGTTCTCGACGGTCTGCCGGTCGGTCGATACGCGGAGGTACAGGGCGGCTCTCTTGGGCTTCCTCGGGGTGGTGCTGGTGGTCATCGTGTGTGCTCCTTGGTAGGTGCCCACTTGTACGCCACGGCTGGGCAACAATCAATTGGTTTCTGCCCACGCAAATCCGAGGGAGTGTGCCGTTGAATTCATTGGGGTTTCCCGAGGGCAGTTCGATGGGGTTTTCTGCCCAGATAGCCGCGCCCAAGCGGCGCTATGGGACGAGCAATCCCATGTGCGCCGAGCACGCTCAGTGAGTTAGGGCAGAGAGGTGACCGATTGAGTGACGGATGACCCCTTCGGCTCCGCTTGGTGTGGGCGCGGCGCGGCGAAGGATTTCCCGTGGGCGGCGGCACGTAAACGCTTCGCTGGAGCCCACACGTAGAAGCGGTGCCCAGCCCCAGCCAGGGGCGGCCGGGCCGGGTAGAGGGGGGTCGCGCGCGCCGAGGTGATACGTTTAGGGGTTTGCGTATATTCCCAACTGGAATTTTTCCCCAGCCCAAATCATCGGCCGGACGCCATCTTCGCGCGGTATCGAGTGGGGCCGGGCAGGAACACGCCTGCAAGCTCCACGCGGGCTGCTTTGGCGACCGCTCCGGCTTCTTCGGGAGTGTCGTAGGTACCCAGATGTTTGCGTCGAGTGGTGCCATCACCAGCCATGGCCCAGGGGGCCTCCGGGCGAAGTCCCTGGGAACGTCTCGGTAGCCCATCGGCTCCGCCTCGGTGGAGGTCTCGGGAACAACGGGGGTTTCGTCGAGAGCTTCGTCGACGGTGGATCATCCATGGGCTATCAATCCTGATCCCCGAGCGGAGCGAGGGGCTGTCTCTTGAGCTAGCTCCTGAACCGGCTCTAGGGCTATCCTTCCATTGGTTCTTTATAGGTGGGCTATCCTTCCCTTCCCCGAGGCCTTCGGGCCGAGGGGCTATCTTCCCTTACCTCTAGGACGCCATGAGGACATCCACTGTCAGTGGGCTTCCCTCATGATCCCTCTAGGGTAGTAGCCTCGCTTCGCTCGGAAGAGAGCCCTTCGGCCTGATGGCCTCGGGAAGAGGTAGGATAGTTTCATTGATAATCTATCTACGTGGGCTCCTCATTAGCCATGAGCCCTTCACCTCCGGTGGGCTTCCTCATTAAGCTCTCGGGGAAGTCCTTGAGTGATCTCTCTCCGCAAGGTAGATGGCTAACTAAATATGGCAAGCGGGCCACAGTCGGTGGTGCGGCCGTTATCGACTTCCCGCCGGCCTGTCAAGTGCCCTGATCGACGCTAGCTAGGCTAGGGAGCCCGTACAGACGATTTAGGTTTCCCGGAGGGTTTTTCCCCACGCGAAGCCCTGGATCGTCTGTACGGGTCCGCAACCGCCCTTTACCCGAACGCGTAGAGCGAACCGCGCATGGCGCCCACGTCAAGGCCCCCCGGTTCCGGTCGACCGTGCGGGATCGGTGCTGCGTTCGGGTGCCCGCCGGCTTGCCTGAGGGCTTCCTCAAGGGCGGCTATGGGATCACCCTCGGCGTACATCTCCGAGAACGTCTCCCGGAGCACCTTCGCCAAATCACCAGCCCGTTCCGGGGTTGTCCCAAAACTATCGTGCACACACGCTAGCTGATTGATCTCCGAACGGGCCGCCGCCCCAAGCGCGATGACCAAGTGGGCTCCGTCCAAGCTATGAATGAAGCCGGGTGCAATGGCTGAGATCAGCTTCGACCAGTAGAGCGCACCCTTGCCGGCCCACAATCTGGGCATGACAAGCTTTCCCAAGAGCTTCTCCCGGACGCGCCCTTCGATTGGCCCTTGGTCACGCCGCGCCAGGACCACGGGGAAGCCGCTCGGGCTCATCCAAGCCAACGGCGTATCCGGTGCGGCCTTCTTCCACTCTTGGGCAACCGCTTGTAGATACTTGCGCCCCGCATCGGGCTTCTCAGTCTCCGCAATCGTGGCCGTCCAAAGCGTCTCCACGAGGAACTTGACGACACCCGAGCGAGCCTCTTTGTCGGTCCACCAGTTTGGACTTGAGCCGTCGCTCTTCTCTATCTTCCGCCGCAACGCCTTCTCAATCTCCTCGTAGATCGACCACCGGGTCCGCCCGTAAGGGAAGCCCATGACGACCGGCTTGGCGAAGTTGCGGTCGATCCCGAGCGCTTGGCATTCGAGCGCCCACTGTTGCCGTCTCTCGACCGCTCTTTCGATCTCCTCCCTCGCCCTACTGGCAACCCTCCCGTAGAGGTCCATGGGCTTGTCACCGGGCACAAGATTGACGAACTGCCCAACCTTCTCGTCACGCAATAATGCCGCCCAATGCTGGAGCCCATTGCAAGTGCCGTCGAGCATCACCGGCAAGTGGCAGACGTACCGCCGGCCGGCCGTCGTCTCTTCCTTCCACTCCTGATAGGCAAAGCACGCGGCAAGGAACTGCCATCTCGTTTTCTCGCTCGCGCTCCACCATCTTTGGTCATCAAGAGGACGGGCTGCTACCGAGAGGATCATCTCTTTGTTTGCGTCTGTCCACTTCGCCCGGTCATCGAAGCTCACCTTGTCGAAGCCGTAGTAGTTCGCCACTACCACCTTGAGCCAGTACACGCCCGAGCGGATCGGCGAGGGGGCCTCGCCTGTATCCGAAAGCTCATCCCCGACCGCAAACTCCAGCAGTCCCTTCTCTAGACGGCTCCCTTGAGGCGAGATATCCGAAGACGATGTATAGACGCGGCCTCGTCTGTCACAGTTGTAAGCAAAGTAGATCGCCGGATACTTGGCGAAGCGATCAACCACACGCTTGAGGCGATGCTGACGCACGCGCTTTGAGACGGCCTTGCGGTTTCGTCCAAAGACTTCTGATATTTCGTGCCGGTGTTCGAGGCGGTCTTCGTCCGACATGTCTTCCCACTCGTCATCGGGGACGCGCTCGGGCGGCTCTTCGTTATCCCACTCGACGATATCGTCTGTTGGGCCGAAGCCGCCGTCGAGCATCGCAGACCAAACCCCAAGGACGCGCTTGTTGATCCTCCAGGGAGTCTCTTGGACCGCGTTGAGACCCGCGTACACGGTGGAGAGATCAGCGCGATCGAGCGCCTTGCGTTGCTCGGGGCTTGCCCATCGGACCAGCGGGAACGGCTTGAGACCTTCCGGGCAAATGTCGGTGGCTGTCCTTTCGCGGAACCAAAATCCGCCTCCAGTAGGCGCCGTCCAGGGCTTTGGCGGAACGATGAGCGGCCACGTGAGCGCCTGAGAAGTGGCGAAGAGGTCTACGACTTCGTCGGCTCGCTGGACTGCGATTGGGCTGAGCTTAAGTGCGAGCTTGGCCTTTGAGGGTCCACGGCGTCCGGACAACATTTTAGTCACCTCGAAAAGGCCGACTGACGGGCTAACCATGTAGTCCACGAAGCGCAACCCGAGCGCTACTTGCTTGTCGGACGGCCACGGAGCCAATAGCTCTTCCGGGAGGAACAAGCCGCCCACCTTGCGCGCCGCTGCTCGCTTGTAACGGGCTCCGCCCGCACTACGACCTTCGTTCACAACGTCTTGTGCCCATCGCGCTTGCTTTGGGTCGAGCTTTCGCCACTCGTGCCACCGCCACTCGTCTTCGATGGCCGCGCCGATCTTGGCGGACACCAGCGTTAGCGAGAGCTTTCCTCCGTTGTCCCGAGACCACGCACCGTTTAGAGCCGTGCGGGCCGCAACGGCGCAAAGGAAGAGCGGGTCCATGTCCTTGATGGCGTGGATCATCGCTCCGCCTCTCGTGGCACGGGCGCTATTGCTGGTCACAAACTCTTGCGACAGCATATCCGCCATGGGGCCGATCACTTGCCGGACAATCCACTGTCCCGGCGCTGTGAAGCTCTCCGTGCCTGTCTCTCGGGCTTTCCTTAGGAATGCATTGAGCCGCCGCCTTCCCGTTTCAAACGCTTCGCGCTCCAAGTTCTCCTGCTCGCGCATAGCCGCGCCCGAGCGGAGCGAGGGCTCCTCTAGCGGCGCTATCAAGTCGGCGTCCACCGGGATTACTGCCAAGTCGGTCCCGCGTGTGTCAGGAAATGAGGAGTGTCGGTTAGGCCCAACTTGTACCTATCACCTAGAATGAGAAGCGCAGCCCGCACTTCTAGCACTTGGTTCTTCCGGTACTTCCACGGGCCTTTGATCTTCGTCCTCTTCGGTATTGGCCCAATGGGAAATGGGAGAGCGGCAAGCCAGTGAGACAAGATGCTTTGATCGATGGCCAACAGTTTCTTAACTTGGGCCGCGCCTAGTGTCTCAGTGTCGTCTTCTCGTGAGAAGGTTATCGAGCCCAACGGCCGCTCGGCATTCTTCACCTGGAGCCCATAGCTGCCGAGTATGAGCATTTGTGCTCTCACTTCCTCAACTTGGGCGAGGTCGTATCCGTCCCCTTCCCGAGCAGGACCGGCATGACGCGAGCGCCACGCGTGAAGGCATTTGTCATCAACACAAAGAAGCGTTCGGACTTCGGCTTTGGCAATAAGACTGGCACCTATCGGCATCGGTAATGGTCCCCCTTTTCGAAAGTTATCACAGGGAGTGTGTGGGAGCGCTGAGTAAGGGAGGCTTGGGCGAGCGAGAAAAAGGCGGGCGCAACAGGGGCTCGGCCCTGACTGCGTCCACCTTCTTCTGGATTGGGCTAACTACTACGGCGACGTGCTAGGGCTCGCGCTCTCCAAGGCTGCCACTCGCGTCTCAAGTGCCTCTAGACGCTTCCACGGGGACCACGATGGCCACGTCCGGGCGGCGCTATATCCCTCTTGCGTGATCTCAAGCGCCCTCATGCGCGTCTCCAAGTTTGACAAGTGCACCATAGCGAAGCGGGGCGCGGCTATCACGGAGAGATCGGAGGCCCCACCGCCACCGCTTTCCAAGGCCGCCACGCGCGCCTCAACGGCTTCCACTCGCGCCTTTGGGGGCAGTCCTCGATACTGAGCCACGGTCAACTCAAAGGGCTGCTACGAACGTCTCCAGTGCCTCCAAGCGCGCCTCCAGCTTCTCCAACCTTCTCTTCCACGGCGACGGCGACCACCATGCAAGCGGTAACGTCGCGCTCGGATCGAACGGCGGCTCATAGCCACCACCGACAGCCGCCTCCAGTGCCTCCAGGCGAACTTCCAAGTTGCTCACGCGCATCTTCACGGGGCCGCCGGGAGCCAGCGGGGGAGAGGCTGGGGACTGCTCTAGAAGTACCTCAAGTACCGCGATGCGGGCCTCAACGTCGAGCACGCGTGTCTTAGCCGTCATCGCGCGCTTAGGTCCCGGCCTTGCGCGGGGCGCGTTCACCCATCCGCACGGACACGGAAGTCTGCTGCGGGCCGTTGTAACTCTTGCGGCGCGCGTTCTCGTCTTCGGCATACTTCGCGCCGGCCTTCTTGGCGACGCCCACCTTGCCCTTGTCGCTTGCGAGGCTCCGGGCAAGCTCACTCGGCTTCTCGGTCAAGTCGGCCGACACCGAATGCTGCCAGTGCTGTTGTACGCGCTGAACTGGCAAGCCCTTGCGGAGTTGCTCCGCGTTGATCTCGGCGGTTTCCCGGCGGCTGTAAGGACCGTCTGCGAGGTGATTGATTGTGGTTCGGCCGACCGTCACGGTTTCGGGAACGCCTAGCTCTACGATCTTGAAGGAAGCCTTGCCGTCTTTGTCACGGACAAGACGCATCGTCGCGTTCTTCGGGCGAATGCCAGGGGGAAGCGCGTGGCCGTCGATCGTGGTGGGCTTGTTCTTGTTTTTGGAAGTGAAAGACATGGAGGTTGGGTTATCCCTTTTTGTTGGGTGATGGAACGGCGGCTATGCGGAGGCGATCCCAAGAGCGACGAACGGGGCTTGAATGGAAGTCGCCGTCAACGGGGCGCGGCTGAGGGAGCCCCGGTGGAACCTTGTTGGGCGGCGAAGGCCTCGCTTCGCTCGGCTTCCGCGTTGGCGGCGGTGAGTAGCTCGCTTCGCTCGGCTCCTTCGTCGACGGACTTTCAAATCCAGCTTCTATCAAATCGTCCCGTGTCGGCTTGGTATCGGGCAAATCAGTCACCTCTCTATTGAGGGAGTTATCGGGAGCGCCCTCGGCGAGCCGCACATATCTTCTCGCTCTCGCTCTCCGCCTTCGCCGATTGCGGGAAGTGCATTGGTAGGAGCCGATGGCCCTTTACCCCTTCCGCCTGTACCGATGGAAAGCGCCACGAAGCTCTTTGCTCTTCTCCTGGACGGCGAGAGACGCGGCTTCGGGGGTGTCGTAAGTTCCCAGGTATTTCATGCGGCCATCCGTTTTGAGCCTAGCCACAAACCGTTTGCCGTTCCGCTCCACGCCTCTCGGGAGACCAAGACGGGTCTTTCGGCGTCGCGAATTTTGGTTGTTCTGGGCATAAGAGGCTGCCCGAAGATTAGCAAGACTGTCGTTCAACCTGTCTCCGTTTCTGTGGTCGACCACGGGCGGGAGCCAGCCATGAGCTAAGAAGAATTTCAGCCGAGACAGCTTCCAATGCACTCGCGCGTTGCCCAACCTGAATTCGACGGATTTGTACGGCGACTTGTTGGCATTGGCCCGGTGCTTGACCGGCTTGCCTTTGCGAAGAAGCTCGTCCCCGTCCAACGCAAACGTTGCCCGCACCACTGCTAGCTCTTCAGCTGAGTGTAACTTGGCGGTAGTCACGGGCTACCGCTTTAGCAACTGATCAAGCGCCGGGTTGGACGGTGCTACGGCGCCCACAGGGACGGCGCGCTTGCTCGCCTCATAGATTTGCAACGCGGCGCGGAGGTCTTCGAAGCCGACTTCCGCAAGCATGAGTTCGCGGGCAATGCCGTAGTGTGATCCAAGTTGCTCTCTCAAGAATTCAACGGCGGGGTGCCGGCGATAGATCGGGCTTTCAACGCCACGCTCCTTCAAATTCCTGTAGCCATCGCTTGCCACGATATCGTCAATCCGCTCCTCTGCGGTCTTTCCTCCGAACCTTGGCTCAGTCAGGATTTCGAGCCAGCGGTCATAGCCGCTCTGGCCAGTCTGTGAGTTCTTGGCGTCGCGTAGATCGATAAGTCCATCGATCTTCGGCGAGGGCATCTCAAATTGACTGCGGGTTTCGCTCTCAGCCCAGTAACCTAGCTCGCGCCGCGCCGCTCCATCCTTGCCCACCGCTATTGCAAAGGGATTGACCTGGCTGTACGGCCAGCCAACGGACGGCACGATGGGCTCGCCGAAGGTGTCTCGCCGAGGCGGTAGTCCGTCACTCAATCCCGGTATCCTCGCCTGGATCGCTTCCAGCGCGTCACGGGCATCCCTCAACGTATCATCTGGATTAACCGCCGACACGATCCGGGGTACGTAGGAAGCAGCCCGCGAATTCAACCAGCGCTCCACTAGATGCGGGCCGGCGCGATCATTAGACCCGAGGATCGAAGTCAACTCCGTCAGGCTACGAAGATAAGTTCTGCTGTTGAGATTGTTCGCCAGCGTGAGCGTGAGCGTCATGGCCAGCGCATCTTGCGTGCGCTCGTCTACGTGAGCGGCGATGTACGCAAAGTCGGCCGCCAGCGCGAGCACACCGGCTGTCGGGTCGAACCTGTTGTAGGAGATGAACAGGTCCTTGCCGTCCGGCCCCATGCTCGCGAACCGGATTGAATACGGCTGATTGCCCGCCGCTCGCCACTGCTTCTGTAGCTTCGGATCAGTAGGACCCTTGCCGGTAATGATCCCTTCGCTCGCGAGCATTGCCGCGCCAGTCCAGAATGTTGTGCCGAGCGCCACGCGCCCGATAGCGTCGGACCGTGCTTCTCCGCCGGCCCTCAGGTCGGTCCAGAACTGCTTCCGGATCGGAGCCAGTGGGCTCTCCAAAATCATCTCGCGGAAGATGTTCGTGGGCACCCTCGTGAACGGCAGGATCGTGTGTCGTATCCACGGTGCCCTTGCTGCGGCTTGCTGGGCTATCTCGCCAAGACTGGTCATGTTGCCCCAAGTCGCTGTCTTGAGCGGGCTCGTGAACGTTGCACGGCGAGCATCCCGAAGGGCCGCTTGGTCTAGCCCGTGTTCCATCCTGGGGTGAAACGCTTCTTGCATCCGATCACGGACGTACTCATCCACCTCGGATATCATCTTCTTCTCGCCGTCCACGAAGTAGGAGACCGTCCGGTTGTCCGACAATCCCCGCTCAATAGCTTCCTCGTGAGCCCTCGCCGTCACCGAAGCACGATAGGTCAACTGCTTCAAAAACTCATCCTCAGCCGTGAGGAACCGCGACGGCATACGAATGGCCGTGCCGAGCGCCTCGATGCCTTGCCCAAGCGTGCCGCTGGGGTCCGTGCTGAAGGTGTCCGCCTTGATCCAGAGCCGCTCGCGCTCGATCTGGTGGAAGCTCGCATCAACGTAGGCGTTCTCCGTGAGGAGGGACCGCTTGGCCATCTCGAAGCTGTTGAAGACCGCACCACGAAGGCCGGCGTACTGGCCGATGCCGATGCGGACCGACTTCATGTCGCCCGTAAGCAGGCCGCCAGTGATCTTGAAGAGCGGGAAGAGGGCAGTGTTACGCAAGCCCGTCGTGAGATTGATAACGTGCGTTGCCGGGCCACTGAGGATCGCGTTGATCCAGAACTCGTTCGCCACGCCCCACGACTTCTGCCCGAACGTTGGCTCAAGGATGGAGATGACCGCCTGCGGGTTGCCCTCGGTAAGCGCGAGCTTGCGGCTGATGAGCTTGAAGTTGTCTTCGCCCACCTCGCGAAGCAGCGTTCCCATTTCCTCATGGGTGAGCGCGTCGCTCGTCCTGATCCTGCCCGCCGCTGTCGTGCGCGCGCTCGCTGTCTGGACGGACTTCAACGTCGAGATGAGATCGGCAAGGATGTCCTGCCGGCGCACAAGCTCTATCTTCGCGGTGTCCGTCGCCATGCCGCTATCGATCGCCTTGCTAATCTGGTGAATGTCGCGGGCGAGGCTTTGTATCCACGTCTTACCTGCCACGAGAAGAGCGGGCATGTGTTCGGCAGCGCGTGCTTGCTGGGACAGTGATGCAAGGAGGACTTCGGGCTTCATGCCGAGCCATCCTGCCGTCTCCTGGACTTGCGCGTGCGTCTGGGGAAAGCCGCCGAGGTGCTTTGCAACCTGAGGCTCCATAGCCGTGGCCATCTCGTCCAGCGTCACCTTCACGCTATCGGCGCTCTCCATGTAGCGGTAGTTCAGGAAGGTGCTGAGGGTGTCCTCGATAGCCGCGCCGGGGTTCTCGGCTTTCAGCGTGGCATACGGGATCGAGAGCGAGCGCTCCATAGCCGCGTCGAAGTCGGCCCGCCGCGCATCGTCCAGCGCGAACGTCTTGCCGCGAACAGTCTTCGGATTGAAGAAGCGAGCCGCTTCATTGTCCGACGCAAGGGCACGGAGTAGTTCTTCTCGGGTCTCCGGGGTGAGCTTGTCGATGTGCAAGGGCGCGTTAGGATCGGCGGCAACACTGGTCAACTCCTCTCGCGCTCGATTGGAGATGGGAAGTAGCTTCTCTTTGCCTGTCTCAGGGTCGAGGTAGCGGTCGCCCTTGATTTGAAGCTGGATATCCTCGATCGCCTCCTCACGGCGGACCACCTCGGGGAACATCTCGATTTGCCCACGTTCGTCCAGCCGGACCGGTGGGTGCGTCGCCACGGGAGCACCTGGGTCGATAGCCTCGCTAGGTGCGCCGCTCCACGCATTGATCTCCGTGGCAGCCTCCTGCATCTCCTCCGCTGACTCTTGGATCACCCTTTCAGCCGCCTCAGCACCGCCCGTCTTCTCCGCCTTGATGGACCTTCGGATAACGCCAGCGATCCTTTGGAGCCCGTCGATAGCTCCCCCGAAGAACAGGCCCTCTACGGCCGCGCCAAGCTTGTGCTTGAGGAGGTCCTCATCACCGTCCGTCGAGATGTACTCAAGGAACGGCCCCCGTAGCGCTGGCACCTTCTCGAAGAGGTCGACCAAGCGGTTGTCGTTGGCTCCCGTGACCACGAAGTCTCCCACGAAGCCAGCGCCGGCCGCTCCTCGAAGGGTGTTCGTCGCCACTCCCGCACCTCTCAGGATCGCACCACCACCCACGAAGCCGAGCACGAAGCGCTCCAGGTCTCGGGCGACGTTCATGGCGACGCCTTCGTTCGTGCTCTCGTCCGCACGGGGGACTTCGGGAAGCTTCGGCGCGTTGTCGGCGGTAGGCCGCGGGAAGCTATCGGGCAGCGTGCCCATGCTCTCCGCTACGTCACCCGCGAGGCCGGCTGCGCTATGGACTGTTTCGAGGGTGCCCTGGAGAGCGTCTCGGGCGCCCCCTAGGAGCGTGTTGGCGAGCATCCCGAGGGTGTCCCGGTTGCCCTGTACGGCTGCAGCAAGGTTCGGGCCGGGCGCGGCGTCGGCGCTGTGAGGCTCAGACTGTGGAAGGCCCGCGTGTGTCGGGTTCGCGATTGCAGTTTGATCCGTGGGGCGAGGTGGGACGGTACGCCCACGCTCGATGCTGGCTCGAATTCTTTCCATCGTAGCTTCGTCCATAGCGCCGGCCTTGGGCGAGGCTGTCGGTGGCGAAGTGGCTGGCGGGACTGGAGCGCCGGCTATGCTGGCTCGAATACGATTTAGAAGTGCCTCGTCCATGTCGCTCTATACAAGGATCGCGGCGACTAGGTGCGTCTCGATGAGCGCCGCTAGGTCGCGGAGGCTACAGCCGAAGGTGCAAAGAGCGTCTCGTGCGATATCGAGGATTTCCCGGAAGCAGTCAGTGGGCTCCTGGTGCTGCGGCGGGGAATAGGTGCGGTTGTCGATGGCGTGCTGAATGCTGTCCCGAATGCGTTGCATCGTGGCTTCATCCACGGGAGCCCCTCGCTCCGCTCGGGTGGGCAGTCCTCGGCTTCCGCATTATGAGGTGGTACTCCTGTTCAAAGGTAAGAGGCTTCTTCCGATAGCGGATACCCTTGTCGACGATGGTTGCGGCTTGGCGTCGGGCGAGAGCGTCGGCCCGCGCTTCGCTCGGTGTCCCCCGTACCGTATGGGACTTTTTAGAGCGCAGTCTCACCGGGGGGGTAGCCCCACCTGTCTCGTCCGTTGTTCCAAATCGCCGTACCGTATGGGGCTTCAGGTGGCTGGCGGCGGCTTTACGGACGGACGCACGGCGAGCTTCCCGTTGGGCTTCGGAGATGGGTGCCCCCTTGCCAAGGCGAAACGGCCACAGTGCGCAGTCGGTCAAATGGCAGCGGCGAACCTCGGCGGGACTGCCCATTGAACAGTCCAAACACTTGGCTCGAATGGCTTGGAGCGGCGATGTCGCCTCGCGCGCTTTCACGCAACGCCCTCAAGCAAGAGGTAGCGAACGCTTTCGGTGGTCACTTGCTGTGCACGCCAAGTATCGAGGGTCTGCCGGCTATAGTGGACGTGGCCGCTTGCGGATCGAAGGTAGTCGGGGCCTTTGCCGGCACGTCGCCACCTATCGAGGGTCTTCGTGCTAATGCGAAGCTCGGCGGCGGCGTCGGCCAGAGAGATGAGATCATTTGTCATGTGAGTTGGTTTGGAAACTCCACAGAGAGGAGACAGGGTTGCGGACTGCTACAGGTGCGGACGGCGGGGCGGGGGCCCACTGTCCAAAAACAAAAGAGAACGGGGGACGTTCGTGCTCGGCTAGGTGCGGCTGTCCGTCATATGGGCACGAAAGAGGTAAAGCATCGCAAACGCAGTGGCTTGAGCCCTGCTTTGGCCCCCGCCAAGGGGGGTCAATCCGATGTTGCCCGGCCCACATTACCTATACTCAGCGAATAACCCTCAGCGCCACCAATGGGTTATCGCGACAAACGGGGGTTCACGACGGTCCGCTGATACAGGCGCGGCTAGGCGCGGCCGTGAGTGTGATCTGGCCGACCGAGCGGCGGATGGTGAGATGGGGCATTCGTGACCTCCGATTGATGGGGTTACATGGCGGGCTCCCTTGCGGGGCGGTGTCCGTCCCGATGTTGCTTGGGCCGCAATGGTTATACTCAGAGAGAAAGCATAGCCTTTACAATGTATTGGGCTACGCGAAGAGGTATTCGGCGTGGGCGATCTGGGCGGGGTCCAGGGTGCCCATGGCGGGCTCCTCGGGCAGTGTCACGCCCCAGAAGCGTAATGACGCGCGCAAGCATTCAAATGGATCGCTGGCGTACATCTTGGCGAACTCCTCGCGGAGTATCTGGGCAAACCTCGCGGTCTTCGTCGGGGTCGTCCCGAACGCATCGTGCACCGCTCGGGCCTAAGTGCGGGTGTCCGCCCCGAGCTTCACCGCCGGTATCTTTGCCAGCCATCGTGCCTGGAGCGCCAGTGACGGTCCCTTGCCGTATCCAGCCCGCGACCCTTGGCGGGTCCGGCCGGTGATCGCCGCTGCTACCTCCTCGGGTGCCTCTATCTCGCGTAGCTGGTCTTCCATGCGGTGACGCCAAGAGTGCGCCACAGCCCGCTTGTCCGTTATGCCTACCACCCCGCGCGCCCAACGGCGGTACTCAGTGGAGGCCGCATCCCCACGCTTGCCGAGACGGCCCGGCGGAAGGTCGGAGAAGAGCGGTCCCTCCTTCGCGCCGCCAACGTACTTCAAGAAGCCTTCGTCTATTACCGCGCGGTGCAACGGTACGTCGCGTCGTGACGAGCCGGTCTTGACCTCATGCCCCTTCTCAGTGCCGCCCGTGATCCGCAGGACCTTAATGCCGTGCTCGGTTCTCACGTCTTCCTTGCGAAGCTGGGCAACCTCGCCAATGCGCGCGCCGGTATAGGCCATGAGCCACGGCAGCCAGCGTAGCGCGTCCGTGCGCAATCGAGCGCAAGTGAGAAGCCTTCGGGCTTCCTCTTCGGTGTAGGGGCGGCGGGCGTTCTCTTTCGTTTTGTCTTCTCTCAGTGCCTTGTAATCGTGGAAGGGGTAGGTCGGGAGAACTTCCTCTGCCGATGCTGCCCGAAAGACAGTGGTCACCGCCGCAACGCAATCCTCGTTCACAGTCTTTGCCGTGCGGCCCTCATTACGAAGGTGGTCACGCCAACGTCTCAGGTCTTTGCTTGTGACGGCCATCGCGTCATCGTGCTTGAGGAAGGCTGAGAACTGTTCAAGCCTTCGAGCGAAACGCTCGCGTGTTCGTTGTCTCGGGTTTTCGCGCCCCTTCGCCCACGTCTCAATGAGGCCCGTGATAGCCGCGCCTAGCGGCGCTATAGCAACCCTCGGGCGGCTCTCAGGCATCCCTACGGGGAAGCGCTGGACCAACGGTGCGTCGCTCGTGGCAGTGTCGTTGTCACCGTGCCGGTAGCGTCGCTGGAGCGTTTCTAGGGCCGCGTCGATCGCCTCGCAGGAAAGCTCGCAGAACTCTTCCCACTGCTGTTCATCGGGCGACAGAGTAATGCCGCGTGCCCCGAGGAACTCCCTTGAAGGTGTGGTCACGTACTCATGCTGACTGGCCCGCATCTTCGCGCGAAGGCTGGTCGCCAGGGCGTATCGATGGCTGGCCCAAGGTTCTCTCGGAGTACCCCAGGGTCCCGGCGGTATCGCTCGGTTGTTCTTGAATGCGGCAGCCGGCGGCGCCCCGGCGTTGCGCTGGATGATCTCTTGACCAAGCTCCGCTGCGAGCGCTCGGAGGGAGAACGTCGTCGGGTGCCCGGTGGCCGAGGCCTCGGGTGTGGCGTGCCTGGAGCCGGCCGCTTGGCTGGCGAGCCCTCCTACCTCAGTGGCGGCTGCTCGTTCCTTCGCGGCTCTCAGTGAGGAGAAGTAGTCATCGCAAATCGCAGCGGCATCCGCATAGAGACGCTTTGCCGTGGGTGCATCCTTCGTGTGGAGCGAGCGCTTGTATTCGTGCTTCGCTAGGCGCCGCTCGGGCGCGGCCGTGTCGCCCTCGGGAACGAACGGACGCAGTCCCTCGGGGATCACCCGGCGGAAATAGTAGACGCCAGTCTTCGGATGCTTCCACGGTCGCGCCATGCACAGGATCGCCATCGCTTTGTACCTCTCCTTTGTACCAGCGCGGCGACGAAGATGCCTATGAAACCTGTATTCCCCTGATAAATGGGCACTTTGGAGTGGTGCTGCCGGACAGGATTGAACTGTCGACCTCTCCCTTACCAAGGGAGTGCTCTACCACTGAGCTACGGCAGCGCCCGGAGGCCGGAGGCCTCGGAGGGGCGGGGTATGCCATAGCACCGGAACCGGTTCAACCGTTGCCGCCCGCCGAAACGGGCGTTCCGCGCCAGCTTGCGGCGGGACGCCGCGTCTGCCTACGATTCGGACCGCGCAGGCAGGAGGAAACCCAATGGACTGGCGTCCGATTTCGGCCGATTCGCACATCACGGAGCCGCCCAACTGCTATGTCGATCACATCGACCCGGCGTGGCGGGGGAGGGCGCCGCACGTCGTCTACAAGGAAGGTATGGGCGACATCTACGTCGTCGAGGGCATGAAGACGCCGGTGCCGATGGGCCTGATTGCCGCGGCCGGCGTCGACCCCAAGGATATCCGGATCGGCGGCGCCAGGTTCGACGATTTGCACCGCAGCGGCTGGGATCCGACCGGGCGCCTGGCCGACCAGGACAAGGACGGCGTTGCCGCCGAGGTCATCTATCCCAGCGTCGGCATGCTGCTCTGCAATCATCCCGACCTCGACTACAAGAAGGCGTGCTTCGACGCCTACAATCGCTGGCTGCAGACCTACGTCTCGCATGATCCCGAGCGCCTGATCGGGATGGGCCAGACCTGCATACGCACGATCAAGGAAGGCATCGAGGATCTCGAGCGAATCACGGCGATGGGTTTTCGTGGCGTCATGATGCCGGGTAATCCCGGCGAGAAGGACTACGACGATCCCGCGTTCGATCCGTTCTGGGAGGCGGCAGTTGCGCTCGAACTGCCTCTCAGCTTCCACATCCTGACGTCGAGCGGCGACAACACCATGATCAAGCCGCGCGGACCCAAGATTAACAGCTTCCTGTCGATCATCCGCGGCTGTCAGGACATCATGGGCATGCTGGTCTATTCCGGCGTGTTCGAACGGCATCCCAAGCTGCGCGTCGTCTGCGTCGAAGCCGATGCAGGCTGGGCGCCGCATTTCATGTATCGCATGGACCACGCCTACAAGCGCCATCGCTACTGGATGAAGGGCAAGGAACTCCAGCGCCTGCCGTCGGAGTATTTCCGCAAGCACATCGCGCTCACCTTTCAGGACGACTGGACGGCTTTCCGGTTTGCCGACCAGCTCGATCCTCACCAGCTCATGTGGGCCAGCGACTTCCCGCACAGTGATTCCACCTGGCCGCGCAGCCAGGACGTGATCGCTGAGCAGACCGCGCATCTCAGCCCCGAGCTGAAGAAGCGCATCCTGCGCGACAACGTAGCGGAGCTCTACAAGCTCGCTGCCTGAACCGGCACTGCAAAAAACAGGCTTGCGCAGACATTCTGCACGGCGCGGGACCCTGGGCAGGATTGTGGCGTTTCCCTTCGAACGCACACGTTGGTGCGCGATCCGGAGGGGAGCCCCGCCCCTTCGAAGCCTCTGCTTTGAGGGGAGCAAATCATGCACAGGAAACTGTTGGTTGTCCTTGCGACGACGCTGCTCGTGGCCGCCTGCGCCTCGGAGCCACCGCCGCCCGTCGCGGCGCCGCGGTCGTTCATGGTCTTCTTCGACTGGGATCGCTCGAACCTGTCGCAACAGGCGGTGCAGACCATCGGACAGGCAGCCGCCGCGTTCAAGACGCGCGGAAGTGCGCGCATCACGGCAACCGGCCATACCGATACGTCGGGACCGGAGAACTACAACATGGCACTGTCGTTGCGCCGCGCCAACGCGGTGAAGAACGAACTGGTCCGCCAAGGCGTGCCGGCCGAGGCCATCCAGGTGATCGGCCGCGGCGAAGCGGGCCTGCTGGTGCAGACCGGCGACGGTGTGCGCGAGCCACAGAACCGGCGCGTCGAAATCGTGATCGATGGCACCCAGATGGTCTCGACCACCACGGTGTTCTCCGACCCGCGCAGCTACTGCAAGGCCTTGAGCGACAAGTGGCGCGAGTACCGCACCTCCCAGCTCGATACGCCTGAAGCGGCGGCCATCGCCAAGTGCGAAGCAGGCGACTACCAGGGCGACATTCCCGTGCTGGAGAATGCCTTGATCGCCCACAAGATCCCGCTCCCGGCACCCGGCTACCGCTGGCCAGGCCGGCCCGTCGGACCGAGCTGAAATCGATCGTCCAAGAAGAGGCGGCCCGCAAGGGCCGCCTTTCTCACGACTTCGCACAGAGTTCTTCGAGGTGGTCGATGAATGGCCTCTGGCCGGCATTGATCTTTTGACGCGCTTCGCTCGGCGAGAACCACGCCGCACGATCGACCTCGGGAAAGGATTGCCGCCGGCCGCTGTGTGGCGGCCATTCGATCTCGAAGGTGTTGCCAGAGATGCGCGTGACGTCGAGATCGCCTTCGAGCGCGAAGCCATCGACGTGTTTGCCGCCGCGCTGGCGAATGCGTCCGAGCGGGATCAGCACACCTGTCGGCACGACGCCCAACTCCTCGAGGAACTCCCGGCGCGCCGTCGTCTCCGCGTCCTCGCCACCGCCGCGTTCGCCCTTGGGGATCGACCAGGCTCCGTCGTTCTTGTTGCGCCAGAAGGGACCGCCGGGATGGACCAGCAACACCAGCAACCCGCGGCCTTCGCGTTTGTACAGGAGGATACCCGCGCTCTCGGCGGCCATTCAGTCCCCCGCGACGGACATGCCGCGCGTTCTCCGTCAGGCCCCGCCTCGAGCGCACTCACCGACCTGGTCGAGGAGCGGCCTTCGAGGCGGGGGCCGGTACGTGGGAGAAACCGGCAAAACATGAACGCAGTGCAGCGAACGGCGGTTGCGCAATCCGATGAGTTCCTGCCACGCCGGTGGCTTGTTTTTGAACGCAACCTGCGACCGGACGACCCGTTGTCGTGCCACACAGGGAGTACCACCGATGAAATCTCTTCCCGTTTTTGCCATCGTCGTTGTCGGCCTGGTCAGCGCGTGCACCTTTCGGCATGAGACCGTGGAGCGTCCTACCACTCCGGCGACGACCGTCGTCGCCACGCCGGTTCCGGCGTCGAACACCGTGGTCTACACCGATCCGGTGCCGGCTGCCTCGACCACAACCGTCTACAGCCGCTAGGGAGCAAGCCATGAAGCCGCTCCTTGTCCTTGCCTGCGTCGCGAGCTCCATCCTCGCGGCGGCCTGCACGGTCCGCGAGGAACGGACCGTTCAACCGGCGCCCTCCACCGCAGTGGTGGCACCTGTGCCGTCCGCCGTCGTCTACACCGACACGGCGCCCAAGACCACGACGACGACCGTCTACACGCGTTAGAGCGATTTCCGATTTGATGGAACCGCAAGCGGTTCCATCAAATCGGAAATGCGCGCACTGGGGGTATTTGTTGCAACGGGCACATTCCGTTCGGCTGATTCCAGCCGAACGGAATGTGCTCTACCGGCTGCCGGCCGGCCGGCCGAGTGACTCCAGCAGCGGCCGCAGCGCGTCGAGTTCGGCGCCGAAGCCGCTCCAGTCTCCCGCCTTCAAGCGCTCGATGGCGCGGTCATAACGAGCGAGTGCTTCGCGGGCGCGTTCCTCTTGCGGCCCGACCCCCTTTGCCGCATCCGTCGCCACACCCGCTTCGGATGGACGTGTCGCCGGCGGCACGGTGTCCTTGAACAGCGCCGCCAGCGCCGCGCCCAGCGTCTCCTCCATCACCACGCGATCGCCATGGGCGGCGATCACGCGCTTGAGTTCCGGCAGCTGGCCGGTCGCAGCGCGCAGGTAGAGCGGTGAGACGTAGAGGATCGAGTTCTCGATCGGCACGACCAGGAGATGGCCACGGATGACGCGCGAGCCCATCTGGTTCCACAGCGAGATCTGCTGCGAGATATCGGTGTTTTGCTGGATGCGCGCCTCGATCTGGAACGGCCCGAACACCAGCTTGTCCTTGGGAAACTGGTAGACCACGGCTTTGCCGTACTCGGGTGGATCACAGCGCGCCGCCAGCCAGGCGATCATGTTCTCGCGCTGGCTCGGCACCATCGGCAGCATGAGCACCAGCTCGGCGCGCGCCTCGCCGGGCAGCCGCATGATCATGTAGTAGGGCGCCATGCGCGGCACGTCGCGGCCGCCCGTGTTGTCGAGGCCAGGCGCGGCATGCTGGCGCGGGAACTGCCAGAGATCCTCGCGATTGTAGAACACCTCGGGCGTGTCCATGTGGTAGGCGCGATAGAGCTGCGCCTGGACGAGGAACAGATCCTCGGGATAGCGGATGTGCTGCTGCAGCTCGGCCGGCATGGAGGCCAGCGGCTTGAACAGGCCGGGGAAGATGCGCTGGTAGGTCCGGATCAGCGGATCGCTTGGATCGCTGACATACAAGTCCACGGTGCCGTTGTAGGCGTCGATCACTGCCTTGACCGCGTTGCGCATGTAGTTGAACCCGCCGGTGTAGGGCTGCGCATAGGGAAACCAGTCGCTGGTGGTGTAGGCGTCCTGCATCCAGAACAGCCGCCCGTTGCTCACTACCATGTAGGGGTCGCGGTCGAGCTGGAGCACGGGGGCGATGGTGCGCACCCGGTCCTGGATGTTGCGATGAAGCAGGATGCGGCTCTCGGGGGTGACATAGCCCGAGAGCAGGATGTTGGGATCGCCGTAATACCACGAGAACAGGCTGCGCCATGCCGGGTCGCCGATGGCAACGCCGTCGGCGCCGTCGTAGGAGGCGTAGACGTTGTCCTTGCCCTTGGGATAGTCGAACTCCGGCGTGCTGCCTTTGACGATCGCATAGCGCTCGCGGCCCTGGCCGAAGTAGATGCGCGACTCGCGCACGGCGGGGCCGACGTTGGCGACCGGCGGTATGTCCTGCAGGTAGAAGACCGGCAGGCCTTCGCTGGTCTTGCGCGTCACCGGCGACATCACGACCCCGTTGCCGTGGGTGAACAGCAGATGCAGGTTGACCCAGGTCTGGGCATTGGGCGGCAGCAGCGAGGGTTCCAGCTCACGCGCCGCCAGCATCACCTGCTGATAGGCGCCGTCCAGCCGGTAGCGGTCGATGTCGATGTCGAGAAACTTGTAGTAGGTCCGGATCTCCTGCAGCTGCGCGTAGGTGGCGGCGAGTGGCTGCCAGTCCCACAGGCGGATGTTATCGATGGTCGGGCGGTTGGCCTCGAGCGCGGCGAGGCTCAGCCCTTCCTCGGCCGGAAAGGGTTTCACCTCGATCTGGTGCAGGTTGTAGGCCTGCCGGGTCAAGGCGATGTTGCGCGCGATATAGGGAGTCTCGAGCTCGAGCTCGCTCGGCTTGACGTAGAGGCGCTGGAAGAACGCCGGCACCAGCACGTAGAAGGCGAACGAGCTGCCGAACAGCAGCACCAGAGCCGCCGCGGGAATCTTCCAGATCCGGCGCCGCACATTCACCCAGCAGGCGACAGCGCAAGCCAGCGCGAGGCCGATCAGCAGCCACAGCACCGGCAGCCGGACATGAAGGTCGGTGTAACCGGCGCCGACCACAACGCCGTTGTCGCTGTAGAGCAGCAGGTAGCGGTCGAGGACATAGGATGCGGCCTTCAGCACGAAGAACAGGCCGAGCAGCGCCGATCCATGGGCGATGACGGCGGGCGACAGTCGCCGCGGCGGCGGGTCGAGCTCGATGTCGCCTTGCACCCAATAGACCGTACCGGCCAGCGCCGCGCTGAACAGCAGGACCAGCAGCAGCCAGTTCTTGAGCGCGACGTAGGCCGGCAGCGAGAAGAGATAGAAGCCGATGTCCTGGCCGAAGGCCGGTTCGCTCTCGCCATAGGGCACCTGGTAGAGGAAGCGCAGCACCACGGCCCAGTTGGAAAGCTCTATGGCGGCGGCCAGCAGGCCGAGAAGGACCGCCGCGCCGGCGATCAGCAGGCGCCGGGGTACGTGCGTGGCGACATAGCCCACCAGGGCGCGCGAGGCTTGCGGCCCCACCCCCGGCCCCTGGCCGTAGGGCGACCAGGACGAGGGCCTGGATGGCGCCGCGCGCGGCGGGCCGGCCGCCGGTCCCCGGGCGAAGCGCAACGCCAAGTCTCCCGAAAGCCAGATCGCCCCGGTCGAGAGGACGAAGACGGCGAGGAAGAGGATGGTGCGGGTGGCGAGGATCGTCCAGAACACGCCGACATAGCCGATTGACGAGAACCATAGCCAGTCGACCAGCGTGTCGCCCACGCGTCCGAGCGCGATCAGGCCAAGGACGGCGATCGCGCTCAGAATCGCAATGCGTCTCTTGAGCATGGCGCACCTTCTTTCTGCCGGCGCCGGTCTGAAGCTCCATTATAGCCCGTTGAGAGTCCGGCCACGACACGTGATGGACTGGCCCCTAGACCATCGCTTCCATGAAACTGGTCTTATGCATGGGATTCATCTGGCCAGTGAAGCCTTGTAGC
>WHTW01000069.1 GCA_009377525.1 Rhodospirillales bacterium | reverse complement strand
CATAGATGACGGCTTCGGTGTGGTAGTCGGGCTGATAGCCCATCGTCCACGGGAACTCCTTGGGCTTGCCCCACTTCGACGCGCCGGTGGCGACGAAGAGCTGCGGCACCTTCTTCTGGTTCATGTACTTGTGGATCGCCGTGTTGGTCGGCGTGCCCAGTGTGTTGTAGGTGCACAGCACCTTGTCCTGCTCGACGAGCTGGCGGATCATTTCCACGGTCTTGGGCGGGCTGTAGCCGTCGTCGAGCGTGATGAACTTGATCATGCGGCCGTTGACGCCGCCCCTGTCATTGACACTCTTCCAGTAGGCCTCTTCGCACTTGCCGATGACACCGTAAGAAGACGCCGGCCCACTGTAGGGATTGGTATGACCGATCTTGATCTCCTTGTCGGTCGCCCCGTCATCGTACTTCTTCTGAGCGAACGCTACTCGGGAACCCGAAAGCATCGTGGCAGCGGCAACGCCGCCCACGAAAGTACGCCTGTTGGTCTTCATGGTGCTGCTCCCTGTTGGTTTACGCCATCAACTACTCCTCACTCGATTGAAACTGTGGTTGCGAACGCTAGTGCGGTTTGCGGTCAGACGGAACGGCCTGCGGCTGCATCCGTCCGGGAACGCGTTGTCCAAAGGCACCGGCCGTCCGCAGCCTGCGCCAGAGGAAGTACAGGCCGCCGGCGATGCCCATCGGCATCACATAGATGATGACAATCAGCAGGATGCCGAACACGGTGTAGGCAGACAGGTCGAATGGCAGGCCGAGGTCGTTCTTGACGAACTGCGACAGCGCCTGCGCCGAGTTGTCGACCAGTACGTAGAATATGCCGCCGATCACGGAGCCGATGAGCGAGCCCATACCGCCGACGACCAGGCCGATCAGGAACTTGATCGACAGGAAGATGGTGAAGCTGTCGGGGGCGACGAAGGCGATGGCCAAGGCCGAAAGTGCGCCGGCGATGCCGGTATAGGCGGCGCTTATGCCGAAGGTGACGGTCTTGTAGAGGGCGATGTCGATGCCCATCGTCTCGGCGGCCATGTTCTGATCGCGGATCGCCATGATGGCCCGGCCGCTGCGGCTGTTCAGCATGTTCGCTGCCGCCCAGTACAGGATGATCATCGTGATCAGGCAGAAGTAGTAGAGCCACTGGTCTTCGCTGAGTGGCAGGCCGAACGGTACCTCGGGCTTCAGCAGCACGATGCCCTGCACGCCGCCGGTCAGGCCCTCGAGCCACCTGTATTTGAGGATCTGCGGCACGGCGAGGGCGAGCGCGAACGTCGCCAGCGCGAGGTAATGACCCTCGAGCTTGAGTGCCGGCAACCCGAACAGATAGCCGACGATGAAGCAGACGATCGCCGCGGCCGGTATCGTCGCCCAGTACGGGAAGTTGAGCTGGTCCATCAGGATCGCCGCCGTGTAGGCGCCGACGGCATAGAAGGCGCCATGGCCCAGCGAGAACTGCCCGTTGAAGCCGGTCAGCAGGTTCAAGCCCAGCACCGCGATCGAGGCGATGATCATCGTGCTGAAAAGAAACAGCCTGTAGTCCGAGATCTGCTCCGGAAACACGGGCTTCAGCAGCGGCAGCACGAGGGCCGCAACGATCAGGCCCAGCACCCAGGTCTTGTTGTTGCTCATGTCAGACTCTCTTCACGACGACGCGGCCGAACAGGCCGGCCGGCTTCACCGTCAGGACGAAGATGACGATGATAAGGGCCACCGTGAGCTTCTCGCCGTTGCCGATGATGTAGATGCCGGTCGTCTTCTCGATCTGGTTGCCGGCGAAGGCCACCATGTTCTCCAGGATGCCGACGATGAAGCCGCCGGCCACGGCGCCCGCCGGATTGGAGATGCCGCCCACCAGGGCGCTGGCGAAGGCATAGAGCAGGATGCCGCCCATCATGTTGGGATCGAGATAGACGATGTGGGCGACCATGATCCCGGCGACGGCGCCGACCGAGGCGGCGAGGCCCCAACCCAACGCCAGCATCCAGTCGACCCGGACGCCGACCAGGCGGGCCATCTGCGGGTTCTGCGCCGCGGCGCGCATGGCCAGTCCCAGCGGCGTGTAGCGGAAGAAGGCGAACAGCAGGCCGAGCACGATCAGAGTCACGACCACGACGCCCAGCTGGTGCGGGCCGATGACCCCGGCGATGCCGAAGCTGGTCTTGGGGAACGGCGAAGGATATTCCTTGATCAGATAGCTCCAGATCGCGCCCGCCAGCGAGTTGAAGATGGCGAGCAGGCCGATGAAGACCACGATGAGGGACAGGACCGGCGCGCTGTGCAGGGGTCTGAGGATCAGCCTCTCGATCAGCACGCCCATGAGGAAAGACAGCACTACGGCGACGATGAACGCCAGCCAGAAGCTCATGCCCCAGGACATGAGCTGCCAGCTCAGGTACGTGCTGAACATCGCCATCTCGCCCTGGGCGAAATTGATGTGGGCCGTCGACACGTAGATCATGACCAGCGCCAGAGCGACACAGGCATAGATGGCGCCGTTGGCGAGGCCGGAGGCGAGCTGCTGGAGGAACTGTTCCATTCTTCTGCCTCAGTACCCGAGGTAGGACTTGCGGATGTTTTCGTCGTTCTTCACGACCGCCGAGGGGCCGGACATCACGACGTGGCCGGTTTCCAGCACGTAGGCGTGGTCGGCGAGGTCGAGGGCGAGCGCGGCATTCTGCTCGACCAGCAGGATGCTCACCTTCTCCTCCTCGTTGATGCGCCGCAGGATGCGGAAGATCTCGACCACGATCAGCGGCGCCAGGCCAAACGACGGCTCGTCGAGCAGCATCAAGCGCGGTCCCAGCATCAGGGCGCGGGCGATCGCCAGCATCTGCTGTTCGCCGCCCGACAGCGTGCCGGCCTGCTGCTGGACGCGCTCCTGCAGTCGCGGGAAATACGAGAAGACCCGCTCGAGCTCGCGATTGACCGCCACCTTGTCCCGGCGCGTGTAGGCGGCGATGCGCAGGTTCTCGTCGACCGTGAGCGTGGTGAAGGTGCCGCGGCCCTCGGGCACGTGGGCGATGCGCAGCCGTACGACCTCCTCGGTCGGCATGTTCTTGATGTCCTTGCCGTCGAAGCGCACCAAGCCCTCGCGGCGGACCATGTTGCAGATGGCCCGCAGCGTCGTCGTCTTGCCTGCGCCGTTGGCGCCGAGCAGCGTGGTGATGCCGCCGGTCTCGATCTCGAAGCCGACGTCGTATAGCGATTGCGTCTGGCCGTAGAACGCTTTCAGTCCCTTCACTTCCAGCAACGCGGCCATCACGAGGTCCCCAGGTAGGCACGGATCACTTCGGGATCGCGCTGCACCTCCGCCGGGGTGCCGTCGGCGATCTTCTTGCCGAAGTCGATGGCGACCACCTTGTCGGACACCGACATGACCAGGCTCATGTGATGCTCGACCAGCAGCACGGTGACGTGCTGGGTGTCGCGCACGCGCCGAATCTGGCCCTTCAGCACCTCGATCTCCTCATGATTCAGCCCGGCCGCCGGCTCGTCGAGCAGCAGCAGCTTGGGGCTGGAGGCGAGGGCGCGGGCGAGCTCGACGCGCTTGCGGATGGGGAACGGCAGGCCGCCCGCTATGGCGTTGGTGAAGGGCACGAGGTCCATGAAGGCGATCAGCTCATGGGCGCGCGCCGCGACGTGCGCCTCTTCAGGCTGGACCTTGGGCAGGCGCAGCGCGTTGTCGAAGAAGCTGGTGCTGCTGACGCTGTGGCAGCCGACCCTGACGTTGTCGAGCACCGACATGCGGTCGAACAGCGCCACGTTCTGGAAGGTGCGGCCGATGCCGATGCGCGGGATGTCGTGGCGCGGCCGGTTCAGGATCGACACGCCCTCGAACAGGATGTCGCCGCCGTTGGGCGTGTAGAGCCGACTCAGGCAATTGAACAGGGTCGTCTTGCCGGCGCCGTTGGGGCCGATCAGCCCCGCGATCAGTCCGGACGTGACGTCGAAGGTAACGCCATCGAGCGCCACGATGCCGCCGAAGCGGACCGAGACGTCGCGCACGCTGAGCAGCGGCGAGCCGCTGGAAGAAGTCGGTCCTGCCATGTTCACGCTGGTTTCGTAGGCCGGCTCATTCAACGCTCCGGCGCCGCGAAATTACCCTTGCCTCCCAAACACTTGCGACCCTTCTGCGGAATCGTCACTTGAAAGACGATGGCCTATCCGCTTCGACGACGCAACCCAAATGGCGTCGCGCCATGCTTTGGGCGCGATTGCGCCGCAGGATTGATCCGCAGCGCGGACGTTGACACGCTACGCGTTGCCGCCGATACGACACCTCCCCTCTCCATGCGGGTTCGCCGCCGATGAAACGCCTCTTCCGCCCTCTCCTCTTTACCGTCGCTGTCATGAGCCTGCCGGCCGCCGCCCAGACGCCGCCGACGCAAGGCTGGCCGGCCAATCGGCCGCCGACCGCGCAGCCGACGCCGCAGGCCACGCCGCCGGCAGCGGGCGCACCCGCCGCGCCTGCGCCAGGCGGCCAGACGCAGCAGGCCACGGGTACGCCGCCACCGATTCCCCTGCCGCAATGGTTTGTGGAAATTGACACCGCCAAGAAGGGTGAAGTCTCGCGCGCCGACTTCCTGAAGTACCGCATGAAGTCGTTCGAGGAACTCGACGCCAACAAGGACGGCAAGCTCTCGGTCGAGGAGTTTCTCAAGGTCGCCGAGCCGCCTTTCTCGCAGGACGTGCCAAACGGCCCGAAGCTCGAAGAGCGCCGCAACCGCGCCAAGACCGAGTTCCAGAACCTCGACACCAACCGCGACAACTTCATCGAGCGCGCCGAGGCCGAGGCGCTGGTCCATTCAGAGTTCAACCAGTACGACACGGACCGCGACAACAAAGTGACCGAGCCCGAGGTGCGCCTGATCGTTCAGCGCTCACTCGCCCGTGAGGCCGCCGCGCGCCAGGAGATCGAGCAGCGCCGCCGCCAGGGCATGGCCGCGATCAACGACTTCATCGACATGCAGCTGCGCGAGGCCGACAAGCTCGACAAGAACAACGACGGCAGGATCAACCAGCAGGAATATCTCGTCCTGACCGGCCCGGCCGACGGCCCGCAGGCCAAGGGCCTGCTGCCCTACGACATCCGCAAACAGCTCGTGCTGCGCAAGTTCGCCGAGATCGACGCCAACAAGGACAGCCAGCTCGATCGCGTCGAGCTGACGGGTGCGGCGGTCAAGCAGTTCCTGGAGATCGACGCCAACAAGGACCGCTTCCTCACGGAGGACGAGTTCAAGAAGGCGCAGGAGAACGAGACCAAGAAGATGCGGGCCATCATCCAGGCGATGCAGCCGGCCCAGCCCGCTCAGCCGCGCCCGGCCCCCGCCCCGGTGCGGCCGCGCGCCGCCCAGCCGCAGCCGCAGCAGCCGCAAGGCCTGGCGCCGGGCCTGCCGCAGGGAACGCGCTAGAGCGATTCCCGATTTGATGGAACCGCGAGCGGTTCCATCAAATCGGGAATGCGCGCACTGGGGTTAGTTGTTGCAGCAGGCATATTCCGTTCGGCTGATTCCAGCCGAACGGAATATGCTCTAGGCGTCATTTGGAGCGCGGATCTGGAGGTCCATGCTCCGCTACTCCACCGTCACGCTCTTGGCGAGATTGCGCGGCTGGTCGACGTCGGTGCCCTTCGCAACCGCCGTGTAGTAGGCCAGCAACTGCACCGGCACGGTGTAGAGGATCGGCGCCACGATCGGATCGACCTGGGGCAGGCAGATCGCGGCCGCCGCGTGGCCGCCCAGGCGAGCATTGCCTGCCGGATCGCTCAGCAGCACCAGCTTGCCGCCGCGCGCCTTCACCTGCTCGAAGTTCGAGGCGATCTTGTCGAAGATCGCGTCGGTCGGCGCCACCACGACGACCGGCACCGCTTCGTCGATCAGCGCGATCGGCCCATGCTTCATCTCGCCGCCGGCATAGCCCTCGGCGTGGATATAGGAGATCTCCTTGAGCTTCAGTGCGCCTTCGAGGGCGATCGGGAAGGCCGAACCGCGCCCGAGGTAGAGCACGTCACGCGCCTCGGCGAGGATGTCCTCGGCGATGCGCCGGTACTGCTCCTCCATGTTCAGCGCCTCGTTGATGTGCGCCGGCAGCTCGATCAGCGCGTTGGCCAGCCGCGCCTCCTCCTCCTGCGACAGCACTCCGCGCGCACGGCCGGCGGCGATCGCAGCCACCAGCAGCACGGTGAGCTGCGTGGTGAAGGCCTTGGTCGACGCGACGCCGATCTCCGGGCCGGCCAGCGTCGGCAGCACGACGTGCGATTCGCGGGCGATCGCGCTCTCCGGCACGTTGACGACGGACAGGATGGTCTGCTTCTGCGCCTTGGCGTAACGCAGCGCCGCCAGGGTGTCGATGGTCTCGCCCGACTGCGAGATGGCGATGCAGACGCCGCCCTCGGGCAACGGCGGCTCGCGATAGCGGAACTCCGACGCGACCTCGACCTCGACCGGCAGGCGCGCCAGCTTCTCGAACCAGTACTTGGCCACCATGCCGGCAAAGCAGGCCGTGCCGCAGGCGGTGATGGTCAGCCGCGAAACCTTGGCCCAGTCGAACGGCAGCGCCGGCAGCGTGACCTTGCGCGTGGCGGGATCGAGATAGGTCTGCAGCGTGTCGCCGACGACGGCGGGCTGTTCGTAGATCTCCTTCACCATGAAGTGGCGGTGATTGCCCTTGCCCATCATGGCGCCCGAGATGCCGCTCTGGCGGATCTCGCGCTGTACTTCCTCGTGCCCCTGGAAGATCGTCGCGCCCTTGGCGTCGAGCACGACCCAGTCGTCGTCCTCGAGATAGGTGACGCGCTTGGTGAAGGGCGCCAGCGCCAGCGCGTCGGTGCCGATGTACATCTCGCCGTCGCCATAGCCGACCGCCAGCGAGCTGCCGCGGCGCGCGCCCATCAGGATGTCGTGGCGGCCGCTGAACAGGGCGACCAGGGCAAAGGCGCCGCGCAGGCGCTCCATCGACTTGCCCATCGCCTCCTCGGGCGAGAGCTGGCGCTCGAGATGCGAGGTCAGGAGCTGCGCCACCACCTCGGTGTCGGTGTCGCTGTCGAAGCGGCGGCCTTCGGCCAGAAGCTCGTCCTTCAGTTCCTGGAAGTTCTCGATGATGCCGTTGTGCACGATCGCCACGCGATCGGTGGCGATGGGATGGGCATTGCGCTCGGAGGGCTTGCCGTGGGTCGCCCAGCGTGTGTGGCCGATGCCGATCGTGCCCGGCAATGGTTCGCTGCCGAGCCGCGCCTCGAGGTTCACAAGCTTGCCTTCGGCGCGCCGGCGCTCGATGTGGCCGTTGACCAGGGTGGCGACTCCGGCCGAATCATAACCGCGATACTCCAGGCGCTTCAGCGCCTCGACCAGCAAGGGGGTGACGGGAGCCTTGCCGATGATTCCGATGATGCCGCACATGGGATCGTCCGAGGGGGAAGGTCGTCCGAGAGGGGGAGAGCTATTTGTTCTTGGCCCGCTTGGCAGCCGCCGCACGGGCCTTCAGTTTCGCACGAAGCGGCGCGGCCCGCCCCTTCTTTGTGACCTGGCGGGCCCGGCCGAAGGCCACCGCGCCGGCCGGGACGTCCTCGGTGATGACGCTGCCTGCCGTCACGTTGGCGCCGCGGCCGATCTTCACCGGTGCGACCAGGGAGCTGTTGGAGCCGACGAAGGCATCGGCGCCGACCACGGTGCGCCACTTGCCGTAGCCGTCGTAGTTCACCGCGATCGTGCCAGCGCCGATGTTGGAGGCCGCGCCGATGTCGGCATCGCCGAGATAAGCCAGGTGGTTGGCCTTGGCGCCGCGGCCCATGCGGGTGGCCTTGAGCTCGACGAAGTTCCCGATATGGACCTGGTCGGCAACGTCGGAGCCCGGCCGGATGCGGGCGAACGGGCCGATGATGGCATCGCGGCCGATGCGGGCGCCTTCGATGTCGCAGAAGGCCCTGATCTCCGTCCCTGACGCCACGCTGACGCCGGGGCCGAAGCGCACGTTGGGGCCGATCGTGACGTCGGCCGCGAACTTCGTATCGGCGGCGAGCCAGACCGTATCGGGATCGGCCATGCTGACGCCTGCCTCGAACGCAGCCGCGCGCAAGCGCTGCTGCAGGGTCTTCTCTGCCACCGCCAGCTCGGCGCGCGAGTTGATGCCCTGGAATTCCGCTTCTTCGCCTTCGACCGCGATCGTGACGTGGCCCGCGGCGCGCGCCGCGGCCACGGCGTCGGTCAGATAGAACTCGCTCTTGACGTTGTCGTTCTTGATCGCACCCAGCAGCGAGCCGATCAGCGCGCCGTCCAGGCACATCACGCCGGAATTGCAGAAGTCGATCGCCTTCTCGGTCGCATCGGCATCGCGGCTCTCGACGATCCGTTCCAGCCTGCCGTCGCGCATGATCAACCGGCCGTAGGGCGACGGATCCCTGGCGACGAAGCCCAGCACGCCGACGGCGGACTTGGCCTTGCGACAGGCGTCGACCAGGCGCTGCAGGGTGGCCGTCGTGATCAAGGGGGCATCGGCATAGACCACCAGCACGGGACCGCGATGGCCCTTGAGGGCAGGTAGCGCGGTTTTGGTGGCGTGGCCGGTGCCGAGCGGCGTGCGCTGGACCGTCCTGGAATGCGGGGCGAAGGCGGCGGCCACGTCCTTGGCGCCCGGTGCCACCACGCCGACGATACGGCTGGGCTTCAGGCGGGCCGCGCTCTCCAGCACATGGCGCACCATCGGCCATCCGGCCAGGGGATGGAGGACCTTCGGCAGGGCCGACTTCATGCGCGTTCCGGCCCCGGCGGCCAGCACCACCACGGCGATGGGCGATTTCATGCCCGTCCGATGCCATGGGGCTGGCGGTCCCGCAAGACGGATGTGCTAAGGAGTTCCCATGCACCCCAATGCCGACAATCTGATCGCCAGCCGCTTCGACACCGTGATCTACGACCTCGACGGCACCCTGATCGACAGCGCCCGCGACATGTGCGTGGCGGTGAGCCGGGTGCTGGCCGCCCACGGCCTGCCGCCGATCAGCGACGACGATGCCCGCCAGTTCATGGGCGAAGGCAGCAAGGTCACCATGCGCCGCGCCTTCGCCAAGGCCGGCCGCCCCCTCGACGAGGCCGAGGCGAGCGCCGTCACGCGCGAGTTCGTGCGCTGCTACGAGGCCGACCCCGTGAGCCACACGACGGCGTTCGATGGCGTGGCCGAGGTCGTCGCCCGCTTCGATCGGATGGGCCTGAGGCAAGGTGTGTGCACCAACAAGTTCGAGAACCCCTCGCGCATCATCCTGAAGCACCTGAAGCTGATGCCGCCGATCACCGCCGTGGCCGGCGCCGACACCTTCACGGTGCGCAAGCCCGATCCCGGCCACATCCTGCAGCTGATCGACAAGATGGGCGGCCATCGCGACCGTGCGGTGATGATCGGCGATTCCATCCACGACGTCGCCGCCGCCCACGCCGCGGGGCTGCCGGCCGTGCTGGTGAGCTGGGGCTATACCGCCAAGCCCGCCAGCGAGCTCGGCGCCGAGGCCGTGATCGATCGCTTCGACGCCCTGCCCGACGCGCTGGGGCAGATTGCCGCCCGTTGATGGCCAAGTTGACGGTTTCGCCTGCAGGCCCTATACGCGCCCCTTCCGGGCGCTTAGCTCAGCGGGAGAGCACACCCTTCACACGGGTGGGGTCGTAGGTTCAATCCCTACAGCGCCCACCATTTTCCTTGCCGCCGGAACCGATGACAAACGCGCTCAGCCTTCGTCCCGGTGACCGCGTCCCCGACTTCGCCCTGCCCGGCCTCGACGGCAAGCTGCGCAAGTTCATCTGGTCGTTCACCGGCGCGCCCGTGGCTCTGGTCGCCGTCGACGATCTCGCCAACCTTGATGCCGGCCAGTTCTCCAGCCTGATCGATGCGTGCGCGAAGGCCTCCGTCGTTCCGGTCGTGGTCGCCGGCAACGCCGTGGCCAACGCATCGGCACCCTGGTCCAAGCTCGGCGGCACGCGAGAGGCGCCGCTGCTGCTCTGCGATCCCGACAGAAAGTTCCTGACCGCATTGCTGGCCCAGGGCGGCATGGGCCTCGGACCCGCCGGCGCCTTGCGCATGCGCGTGATCGTGCTCGATCCCAACCAGCGCGTCGCCGGGACCTTCGACAGCCGGGCGCTCCCCGCCGCGGCGGAGGCGATGGACGGGCTCGCCCGCTCAGCGCGCAGTGACGGCGGGCGCGACCTGCTGGTGACGACGCCGATGGCGCCGGTCCTGGTGCTGCCGCGCGTCTTCGAACCTGACTTCTGCACGCAGCTCGTGCGGCTGTGGGGCAAGGGCGACCACAAGGACAGCGGCGTCTCGAGCCGCTACGGCAACGTCAACATGGATCATCTTAAGAGGACCGAGGACTACACGATCGTCGAGCCGATGATGCTGAAGGCGATCTCGGACCGCCTGGCCTACCGCATCGGACCGGAACTCACCAAGGTCTTCGCCTTCGACCGCCAGTTCACTTTCGATTCGCATGTCGTGCTGTCCTACAGCGCCGACGGAAAACACTTCTTCGGCGCCCATCGCGACAACGGCGCGCCGACCACGGCCGATCGCGCCTTCGCCGTGTCGCTCAACCTCAACGACGATTTCGAGGGCGGCGAGCTGGTCTTTCCCGAATTTGCCGGCGTCCGCGTGAGCCCGCCCGCGGGCGGCGCCGCCGTCTTCTCCTGCTCGCTGCTGCACCAGGCGCTGCCGGTGACGCGCGGCCGGCGCTTCGTGCTGACCACGTTCTTCCGCGCGAAAGCCTAGAGCACGATCCGGCCGGCCGATTCCAGCTGGGACGGATTGTGCTCTAGATGGGACGCGCGCCCGCGTAAGGTTCGTTGATGCCGTCGAACGGCCAGATCGGCCGGCGCAGCTTGGTGAACTCGAGCCGCGAGATGTCGGGCGAGCAGATGCCGCCGGAATCGACCAGCACGATCTCGCGCGCGATCGGCGCGTAGGCGGCGCGGAAGTGCTGCACGCTCTTGACCACCAGCACGCGCTTGGCCGTGGGATCGATGCCCTGGCTCAAAAACACCTGCAGGTCGATGGTCTGGATGCGGTTGGAGATCGTCACCACGTCGATGCCGCCGATGCGCAGCACCGCCGTCGGCCCCATCGACGTCTCGACGCCGGCATTCATCGGCCCGTCGTTCTTGAAGCTGCCGTCCGACAGCATCCTGACGATCGCCTTGGTCTTCACTGGCGCGCCCATCGCCGGATCGGTGTGGCCGCCCAGGCTGACCTCGATCTCCGCGCCGACGCCCCGCCTTGATCGCCTGCTGCACAGTGCCCGGATCGTAGATCGTGCCGAACGCCGCGTTCTCGATGCCGGCATCGATCAGCGCCTTCAGCACGGGCGTGGTGTCGTTGTAGCCGCCGCCACCCGGATTGTCGGTGCCGTCGGCGATGACCAGCGGACCTTTCTTGCCCACCCCCGCCCCCTCTTGGAAGGAGCGTGCCGCGGCGATGCCGTCGGCGATCGGCCGATAGTAGGACTTCGCCCCCTCTTCGCGTCGCCGCCAGATCTCGTCTATGAGCTCGGCCGCGATCGCCTTGGCGCGCGCCTCCGCTCCAGGCTCGTGGCCGACCGCGATCGACGGACCCGTGTAGGGAATGTCGGCCCAGGTGAAGCCCGCCTGGATGCTGACGGCGTCGATGCCCGACTCCTTCTCGAAGCCGTCGGCCTTGGCCAGCAGATCGAGCATCAGGCCGGCCTGCGTCGTGCGCCCGTGCTCCGCACCTTCCAGCATGGCGGGCTGCACCAGGAGGCAACGCGGCTTCTTCTTGCCTTCCATCGCCGCCTGCACCAGTGCCGCCGCCTGCGCGGCGCGCTCATAACCGTCGATGTGCGGATAGGTGCGATAGCTGATCAGCGCGTTGGCGTTCCTGGCCATGCGGACCGTGGCGTTGGCGTGCAGGTCGAGCGTCACGGCGATCGGCAGGTCCGGCCCGACCACGCCGCGCAACAATTCGAGCAGCGCGCCCTCGGCGTCGTCCTCGGTTTCCGTCACCATCGCCCCGTGCAGCGACAGGCAAATGCCGTCGAGCGTGCCGGCCTTCTTGGCGGCATTGACGATCATATCGCGGATCGTCTCCCAGGTTTCCCTGGTGAGCTTGCCCGACGGCGTGGCGTTGGCCGCGCCCGCCCACTCCGGCTGCCAGCCGTACTTCTTTGCCGAATCGATGTAGCCGCCGATCTCGTTCTTGGTGCCGGTGAAGCGCGGCACCATCGCCTCGCCCTCGATCAGCCAGCGCTTGCGGTAGTCGTCGAGCGTGGTTGCCAGTTTCGAGAACGTGTTCGTCTCATGCATGAACTGCGCGATCAGGACGCGGTACGCCATTGCCGAACCTCTACAACTTCGCCGTCTTCAGCCACTCCGCCTGCCCCTCCTCGCCCTCGACGCCGGTGGTCTCGAGCAGGCGGCAGACCATCATGTAGTAGCCGATGGTCAGCGTGAGCTCGACCACCGCGCCCGGCGTGAGGAAGCCCTGGACGGCCTTCAACGTCTTATCCGACGCCTTGACGTTGCGCACCACGTCGTCGGTGTAGCGCAGCACGGCCTTCTCGTTGTCGGTGAACACGGCAGCCTCGATGGTGGCGTCGCGCAGGGCGGCGATCTTCTCCTCGGCGACACCGGCCTCGCGGGCGATGCGCTCGTGCTGGAAGACCTCGTAGGCCGCGCGGCTGAGCCGACCGACGCGCAGGATCGCGAGCTCGCGCAGCTGGGCATCGAGCTCGCAGCGATAGAGCAGCGCGTTGCCCATGCGGATGAAGCCCTTCAGCCCGGCCTCGGAGTTCGCCAGCATGCGGTAGATGTTGAGGTGCGGCTTCAGCTTGTCGAGGAACTCGGCGTGCTTGCCGGTGGCGTTTTCGACTTCGTAGTACGGAATGCGCGGCATCGGCTCCCCTCGCTCATTGCTCCTCTCCCCCGCTAGGGGGAGAGGTTGGGTGAGGGGGTTGCACGAGCTGTCGAAGCCCCCTCACCTAGCCTCTCCCCCTGGCGGGGGAGAGGAACATGAAGACAGGAAACCTGTCAGATCACTCCACGCCGTACCAGCGGATTAAGGAAGCGGCCGAAGGGGCCGCTCAGCACGATGGGCTTCTCGACGACGATCAGGGCGATGCACGTGTCGCCGGGATCGGCGATCGGTTCGTGCTGTTCGGGCCCCGGACCGACGGCGAAATCGCCAACTCCGTAGTTGCCGGTCGAATCGGTGTAGCCGCCCTGCAGGACGACCGTGAACTCCTCGCCGACATGACGATGCATCGGCAATCCGCGCCCGGGCTCGAGTCGCAGCAGCGACACGCGATGCTCGCCCGGCAGACGCAGGCGCATCTCCTCGAAGCCGCCGAACACGCGCCGCCAGCGCATCTCGGGTCCGAGATGAGGGGCAAGCGGCGCCGGCGCCCATTCGACGCCGGGCCGCGGCACATAGGGTGCGGGCCTGGGCTCGACGGCGACGCCGTCCAGGCGCGCCAGCGTGCGCTGCAGGAGGGCCTCGTCGAACGGCGCCCCCTCCAACGCAGACGGGCTCTCGCCCTCCATCAGCGCGCCGCCGAGCGCGCCCAGGCGCTCGACCGTGCGGCGCGCCGCCGGATCGAGAGCGACATGCAGGGCCACGGCCAGCGCCGGGCCCGCGGCAAGCGCGCCGGCGGCGTAGTCCAGCAGCAGCTCTTCGGGGGCCGGATGGCTCATGTCTCGTCTTTCTCCAACGCGTCCCGCAGCCGCCCGAGGGCCAGGCGAATGCGGGACTTCACGGTCCCAAGGGGCAGCTTCAGCTCCTCGGCGATGGCGGTATGGGTCTTGTCCTCGAAAAATGCCTTCCGGATCACCACCAATTGATCGGCCGAGAGGCCGCCCAAAAGTTCCTTCACCCGCGTATACGTCTGTCCGGCAAGGACGGATTTATCGGCATCCTCCTCTTCGGGTGCAAATACCGTCAGCCAGTCCTCGGTCGAGAGGACCTGCCCGCCCGCCCGCCGGGCCAGGTCGATACGCTTGTTGCGGGCGATGGTGTAGATCCAGGTCGCGACCGACGCCCGCCCGCGGTCGAAGCTCGCGGCCTTGCGCCACACCATTATCAGGGCTTCCTGGGCCACGTCCTGCGCGGTTTCCGCATCCGTGCCGCCGCGCATGATGAAGGCTTTCACGCGCGGCGCGTAGTGGCGGAACAGGCTGGCGAAGGCCGCGCGGTCCTGGCGGGCCGCGATGGCCTCGATCAGGTTGGCGGCCTCGTCGGGCGAAAGCATCGGCCGGAGTCTAGCCCGGACGGCCGTTCGCGCCGAGGTCCCAGAAGATGCCGGTCATGAGTCGGAGCCCCTCCCGGGCCACCGGGCCCAGCAGGTGCTCGTTGGGCGCGTGCTGGGAACAGGCGGCGTAGGAGTGCGGCACCCACACGGTCGGCATGCCGAGGATGTCCGTGAACACCTCGTTGGGCAGCGAGCCGCCGAGATTGGGCAGCATGTTGGGCTTCTGGCCGCCGGTCTTCTCGATCGAGGTGGCGGTGAACCTGGCCCATGGGTTCTCCGGGTCGAGCCGCGTCGCATTCATGATCACCTCGCGCGCCTGGTCGACCTCGATCATCTCGAAGCCATGGCGGTCGAGATGGCGGCGCAGCGCGGGGATGATGTCGTGCGGATCGGTGCCGACGACGAAGCGCAGCTGGCAGTAGGCGATGGCGCTGGGCGGGATGGCGTTGACCGGCCGGTCGGGGTTGCCGGTCTTGAAGGCCAAAACCTCGAAGCTGTTCCAGCCGAACACGCGCTCGACTGGCGTCAGGGCTTCCTCGCCCCAGTTGGGATCGATGGTCGGTGCGCCCTCGCCCGCATCGATATGCGCATCGGCCAGCGACGCACGCACCGAGTTGGTCAGCGTCTTGGGCCGCCATTCCGGCACCTTGATCTGGCCGCGCCGGTCGGTGATGGTGGCGAGCGCATGCGCCAGGATGATGCCGGGATTGGACAGCAGGCCGCCCCAGTTGCCCGAGTGATGGCCGCCCTCGCGCATCGTGAGCTTGAGGTTGAAGTTCAAGGTGCCGCGCGTGCCGCCGAAGATGGTCGGCCGCCGATGATCGAGCCTCGGCCCGTCCGAGCCGATCAGCGCGTCGGCCCTGAGCGCCGCCTTGTTGGCCTTGCAGAAGTCGGCCAGGCCCGGCGAGCCCGTCTCCTCGCCGGTCTCGATCAGGATGGTCGAGTTGAAGCCCAGCGATCCGCGCTCCTCGAGCACGCAGGCGAGGGCTGCGATGTTGATGGTGTGCTGGCCCTTGTTGTCGGCCGTGCCGCGACCGTACAGACGGTCGCCTTCGACCACGATCTTCCAGGGCGACAGGCCCTGCCGCCACTGCTCCTCCTGGCCGCGGATCACGTCGCCATGGCCATAGGTCAGCACGGTCGGCCTGGCCGGGTCTTCTATGCGTCGCGCGATCAGGAACGGGCCGTACTCGGCGCGCGGATTGGGCAGCACGGTGCAGTCGTAGCCCATCTTCTGCAGCGACTGGCTCATCTCGCCCGACACGTATTCCTGCAGGGCGGGCATGGAATCCTTCTCCTGGCTGGTCGTCGGGATCGCCACCCGGCGCTGCAGCTCGGCCAGGAAGCCGCCGTCATCGAAATACTTTTCCGCGCGCGCGATGGCGCCGTCACGTGATCCGGTCATGTGATTCCTTGCGTGGTTTGACAGCACAATAGCAAAATATCGCCGTCATGAGCCTCCCCATCGCGCTAGCGCGATGGGGAGGTGGCCGCGCAGCGGCCGGAGGGGTCATAGGGGTCACCACTGGTGCTCATGACCCCTCCGGCCCTGCGGGCCACCTCCCCAACTTCGTTGGGGAGGAATGAAGTCCAGGGAGCAAACCAATGCTGACATCAGGTCGCATCGTTTTCACCGACATGGAACAGGTCCATTTCGGCAAGCCGGCCGCCGAATCGGTCGCCGAGCTGGTGAAGGCCAACGGCGCCGAGCGCGTCTTCCTGATGGTGAGCGGCACGCTCAACCGCCAGACCGACGAGGTCGAATCAGTCCGCCGCGCGCTCGGCAACAAGTGCGTCGGCACCTTCGACAAAATGCCGGCGCATTCGCCGCGCTCGGCCGTCATCGCCGCCGCGCAGCAGGCGCGCGACGCCAGGGCGGATCTGATCGTCACCCTGGGCGGCGGCTCGATCACCGACGGCGCCAAGGCCGTCCAGCTTTGCCTGGCCAACGACATCACGACCGTCGAGGGCATCGACAAGGTCCGCAACGCCGACGTGCACGCGCCGACGGTGCGCCAGGTCTCGATCCCGACGACGCTGTCGGCCGGCGAGTTCTCCGGCATCGCCGGCGTCACCAACGAAGCCACGAAGGTGAAGGAGCTGTTCCGCCATCCACTCATCATCCCGCAGGCCGTCATTCTCGACCCCGAGGTGACGCGCCATACGCCGATGTGGCTGTTCCTGTCGACCGGCATCCGCGCCGTCGATCACTGCGTCGAGGGCGTGTGCTCCAACGAATCGACGGAGTTCACCAACGCCTCGGCCCTGCACGGCCTCGCGTTGCTGGCGCGCGGCCTGCCCAGGGTGAAGGCCGATCCCGCCGACATGAAGGCCAGGCTCGACTGCCAGATCGGCTCGTGGCTGTCGATGGGCGGGCTGGCGGCCGGTGTGCCGATGGGGGCCAGCCACGGCATCGGCTACGTGCTGGGCGCGGTGTTCGACATCCCGCACGGCCACACCTCCTGCATCATGCTGCCGTCGGTGATGCGCTGGAACAAATCGGCCAACGCCGACCGCCAGGCGCTGATCGCCAACGCCATGGGCCATCCCGGCAAGGACGCAGGCGACGTGCTCGACCAGTTCATCCGCGGCCTCGGCATGCCGCGCAGCCTCTCCGAGGTGAAGATCGGCAAGGAGCATTTCGAGCGCATCGCGGCGCAGGCCATGGGCACGCCCTGGGTGCCGCGCAACCCGCGCAAGATCGACGGGCCGGCTGAGGTGAAGGAGATCCTCGAGCTGGCGGCCTAGTAGCTCGTCACAGTGGTTTTGACGGTTGGGTGCCGCTTGCGCCGGCGCACGCAGCGGCCTGTCGGCTTGCCGGAGGGGTGCATGCACTGCAGTCGTCTCGCCCGTGAATTTCTGCATTTTCTGCCAATTTCTGCAGGCCGGCCGATGCCCACCAAGCCATTGAATGCACACCGCTTTTGAATTTTCTGCATTTTCAGCATTTTCTGCTGCCCTCCCGCTGGACTGACCCTTGGGACGGAAGGTGCAGGCATCGACTGCACGCCAGGCGAGGTTTGCGCAGTTCCCGCAGTTTGCGACTTGAAAACCAATGACGTGCTTCTTGCGCATTTCATTGGGGTTTTTGAGGTTTGCGCAGTTCCCGCAGTTTGCGCTGACCCAGATCCTCCTCGACGTGGTTTGGCCGTGGAGCCCATCCCGTCCGGCGGGACGCAGCCGGACGGGATGACCGGCTCCCGGGCGGGAGCGGTCCGGCACATGGTCGGATAAACGATGCATAGAGCGACAGACGGTCCTGAGTGTAAGGCAACACTTTAGTGATTGTCAATGACTATAGTCCTTAGCGAGCAGCTTCAGCAGGCCGATACGGGGAGCTCTTCGCCCGACACCCCCATAGCAAGAACCGTGTAACGGCCGGACGAGTTCTTTCGTCCAATCTTCGTGGTTGGAGTTGAGCCAATCGCTGGAGCGACGGGGGATGGGAAGCCCGTCAGCCTATTCCCCTCACCTTCCCACCTCGTTGGGAGGTCCTCATGCGCGCAATCGCAAGAGCCGCGGCGGTGGCTGGCCTCAATCCTGTTGAGCGGGTGTGCGGCAGTCTTGGTCGGTGGACTGATCCATGACCACACCCGAAACCGGGAGGAGAAGAAGCAATTTACCGAAGACTTCCGCAAGCAGAATTTGGAGCGGGAGAAAGCGGGGCTAGCAAAGCTCGATTGGTGTTCGGAGGTCTACAAGTACAGCAGAAGCTGGGCAATGGAGCAGCTTGGTTGCGCCGAGCGGATCCGGAAGTACGAAGCGGGCGATGTAAACGCGTTGTCTGTCTAGAGCACATTCCGTTCGGCTGGAATCAGCCGAACGGAATGTGCCTGTGTCATCAGCATCGCCATAGCGCGCTTTTCCGTTCAAATGGAACCGCAAGCGGTTCCATTTGAACGGAAAACGCTCTAGCGGCGGCACCTCGTGCTAAACCAGCCAGCCGTGCCCCGAGGCGCTGGTGAAGTCGAGCTGCACGATCAGGTCGTTGAAGTCGCGATCGCCGCCGCCGTACATGTCCTCCCAGCCCCAGGTGTTGAGGCCGTAGCTCCAAAGGTGGCCGACCTGTTCGCCCGCCACCGTCTCGTTGGCATGGGCGAAGGCCCAGTAGAACGCACCGGTGGTCTGGTTGGTGAGCTTCATGGCGATGAAGTCGCCGGCATCGACGCCGATCAGGCCGGCCTGCTCGTAGTTGCCGTAGCCCGGACCGCCCAGCGACGTGCCGCCCGAGGTCAGTTGATAGGCCCGCCCCTCGACGGCCAGGGCATAGGCTTCATGGCCCGGCCGCTTGCCGTCGATCGTGCCGGCCAGGTCGTCCACCTCGTAGAAGATGAGAGAGAGGTTGTTCTCACCGTTCTGGCGCACCCGCACCACGGCGATCTGGTCGTCCGCTCCGCCCGCCGTCTCCGCCACCGCCACCGCCCGCGCCACCCGCACGGCGCCGCCGTCCGACACGAAGTCGGCGAAGCCGAACGGGCTGCTGAGCGTCCCCTGCATGGCGTGGGCCGATGTGGCGTTGATCGACACCGACACGTCCTCGCCCGACGCCACCACCGACTGCCCTACCCATCCCTGCGCCTGCTTGTCGAACAGCCGCACCAGGTTGGCATCGAAGTCGGCCTGCAGGGATTGCTGCGCCAGACGGTTGGTCCAGGCGTAGCTGCCTGACGCCGCGGTGCCGAAATCGAAGCCGCCCGTGCCGAGGCCGATGTCGATGGCGGCGCCGGCGGCAGACATCGCCTGGAACATCAGACTCTGGTCGGCGCCGCTCTGCCAGCCGCTGCCGCCGGCATCGAGCATGTCGGGGCTGGTGTCGAAATGCATCTGCGAATGGGCGATGCCGCTGAGCGCGCGCGCCAGCAGCGTGCCGTTCGGTGTGCCCAACCCCGTCGTCAGATCGTAGCCCGGGCCGGCGTAGTAGCCGAAGCCGGTCAGCGTGATCGCCTCGCCGTCGCTGTCGATCGGACCGTGAAGGCGGAACGACGTGACATTGTTGCCGTAAGTGACGTCGTTGAACGAGGCCGGTGCGATCGCCGCGGCGATGTACAGCAGGTCGTTCATGTAGCCGAGGTTGGGCAGGCCCTGGTCGGCGAAGATGGTGTCGATCTGCGCCGCCAGCGACGTCCACATCGGCGTGGCGGCGCTGGTCCCATCGGCCACGGCCAGGCCGAGCATGTTGGTTTGCGGCGTCGTGTACCACATGTTGCCGCCGGCATCGGCCGCCACGTCCGGCGCGCCGCGCCCCGACCCGCCCCAGGGACCGGGATTGACCGACGTCGGCGTCAGTCCAAACGCCGTCTGGTACCAGGGTGTCGCCTGGGTGACGTCGACCCCGCCGTCGCCGGCGCCGACGTCGTCTATGCCCGGCTCGATCTTGTGCCCGGAGATGGCGTAGGTGTTCCACACCGCTTCGAGCAGCATGGCTTCAGCGGCATCGGACGCCGGCACGCCGCTGGGCAGCGTCATGAGGCCGCCTTCCATCAACTGCCACAACGTCGCGAGGTTGCCGGCCAGGGCCAAGCCATACAGCGCCTCGACCGTCCTGTCGTGCGGCGCCGCCGCCATCGTCGTGATCGACGTGCCGCCCACCATCACCGCGTAGGGCGAGCTCAGCGTTATGTTCTGGTTGGCGATGCCGTTGGGGAAGTTGTAGCTCGATCCCCAGTCGTTGTTGGCGACGAACACCGAGATGTTGCGCAGCGCCGCATCGATGAAGAGCTCGCGAATCGCACTGGCGAACGGCGAGCCGGGCGATGCCTGCTGAAAGATGCCGAACGAGGAGGAGACGACGCCAGGGTTGTTCACCAGATCCCAGAACGCCGCCTGATAGGCGGTGACGTTGTTGGACGTCGCATGGTTGCCGAAGCCCGAGCCGGCATAGAGACCCATCGTGCTGTTGGGATTGGCCGAGGTGACCACAGCGACGTCGAGCGTGCGCTCGCCGGGATTGCCCTGGGTGTAGCTCTGGCCGTTGTTGGCGACGACGTAGTAATCGCCCGGCGTCGATATGCCGGCGCGTTCGCGGAAATGGTTCAGTGCCTCCTGGAAGGTGCGCGTGACCCCGTGCTCCATCACGTCGCCGGTGCCGGATTCCACGATACCGACCGTGGCCGTCGGCACGTCGAGACCCGTCAGCGGGAAATTGTAGAACCAGCGTGCCATGTCGCCGGCAAAGGCCGACGACTCGTTGCCCGCAGCCAATAGCGCATTGCCGATGCTCAACGGTCCTTCCGGTGGATGGACGACGGCGCCATCGGAGAGATCGCTGGTGGCAGGATAGGTGCCCCATAGCGGCTGGCTGTCGAACCAGATGCCGGTCGCTCCGATCGTATCGGGCAACGACAGCTCGCCGTGCCAGTATTGGAGGAAGGGCCCGTCGCCATACAGCGTCGTGCCGAACAGGTCGGCGAAATGGTGCGGTGTGAGCTGCACCCAGATCGTGCGCGATTCCGCCGAGCTGATGTAACCGTCGCTGCCTGCGGCATCGCCCAGGAGCGGAATACCGAGCGCGGTGAGCTCTGCGCGCGCAGCGGCATAGGCGGCGGGATCGGCGCCGTAGGTCGACCACAGCGTGCCGTTGTCCTCGAGCTGCTGCAGGGTCGCCTGGCGGGTGGCCCAGTTGCTCTGGAGCAGCGCCGTCGGATCGTTGGCCCGCGGCAGGATGAGAGCGACGTTCAGCGTCGTGTTGCTGGGGACTGGGGGCCCCTGGATCTGATAGGCCTCCGCGACCGTGGTGGCGGTCGTGGTGTGGTAGCTGGTGAGGTCGAGATACGTCGAGTTGGGCAGAGCTACGCGTGCCATGACCATGATTTCCTTTAGATCAGCCAGCCGTGGCCGGAGGCGCTGGTGAAGTCGAGCTGCACGACGAGGTCGTTGAAGTCGCGGTCGCCGCCGCCGTGGATGTCCTCGAAGCCCCAGGTGTTCAGGCCGTAGTTCCACAGATGGCCGACCTGATGGCCGTTGACCGTCTCGTTGGCCTGCGCGAAGCCCCAGTAGGTGTGACCGGTCGTGTGGTTGGTCAGCCGCAGGGCGATCAGGTCGCCGGCATCGACATCGACCAGCCCGCTCTGGGTGTAGTTGCCGTAGCCCGGCCCTCCGATCGACGTGGCCCCCGTGGTGGTCTGGTAGGCCCGCCCCTGCGCTGCGGCCGCATAGCCCGCCGCGCCGGGACCGAGGCCGTCGATGGCGCCGTTGAAATCATCGACCCGATAGAACGAGAGCGAGAGGCTGTCCTCGCCGTTCTGGCGCACGCGCACGATCGCCACGTGATCGTCTCCGCCGCCGGTGGTCTCGGCGACCGCGACGGCCCGCGCCACCCGCACCACGCCGTCGGCCGCCACGAAGTCGGCGAATCCGAACGGGCTGCTGAGCGTCCCCTGCACCGCCTGAGCCGCCGCCGCGTTGACCGACACCGACAGGCTCTCCCCCGCCGACAGCGTCTCCTGCGCCAGCGCACCGTGCCCCTGCCTGTCGAACAGCCGCACCAGGTCGGGATCGAAGTTGGCCTGCAGCGACTGCTGCGCGAAGCGGTTGGTCCAGGTGAAGTCGGCCGACACGCCGCCGAAGAAGCTGACGCTGTCGCCGCCCGCCGTGATGCCGATGGCGGCGCCGCCCGTCATCGTCTGGAACAGCAGGCTCTGGTCGGCGCCGCTCTGCCAACCGCCGCCGGCAACATCGAGCATGTCGGGCATCGTGTCGAACGACATCTGCGAATGGGCGATCGCCGTCAGCGCCCGCGCCAGCAACGTGCCGTTGGGCGTGCCCAGCCCCGTCGTCAGGTCGTAGCCCGGCCCGGCGTCGTAGCCGAAGCCCGACAACGCAACGTGCTCGCCATTGACATCCACGATCGGGCTGGCGAGGTTCCTGTAGAAGGACGACACGTTGTTGCCGAACGTGATGTCGTTGAACGACGCCGGTGCGATCGCCGCGGCGATGTACAACAGGTCGTTCATGTAGCCGAGGTTGGGCAGCCCCTGATCATCGAAGATCGTGTCGAGCTGCGCCACAAGCGCCGCCCACAGCGGCGCCGCGGCGCTGGTGCCGTCGTCGGACTGCAGCGTGGCCATGTCTGGGCCGGGCGCCTGGTAGAACATGTTGCCGCCGGAGTCGGCCGCGACGTCGGGCGCGCCGCGGCCGGTGCCGCGCGAGGGATTGGCGCTCGTAGGCGTCAACCCGAAAGCCGTCTGGTACCAGGGTGTCGCCTGCGTCGTGTCGACACCGCCGTCGCCGGCGCCCGCGCCGCCGCCGGTCCACGTCGTGCCCAGCAAGGCGTACTTGTTCCAGACTGCTTCGAGAAAGGTGTCCTCGGTCGCCTCGGTGCCCGATGCGGTGCTGGGCAGCACCGTCAGGCCGCCCGCGACGAGCTGCCAGAGGGTCGCGAGATCGTTGGTCACCGCCGATCCGTAGAGCGCGGCGACCGTCTCGTCGTTCAGCGCCGCCGCCAGCGTGGTGAGCGACGTGCCGCCGACGACGACGATGTAGGGCGAGCTGTCATTGACGTTCTGGTTGGCGAGACCGTTGGCGAAGCCCCAGCTCGAGCCGAAGTCGTTGTCGGCCTTCAGGAGCGTGATGTTGCGCAAGGCGGCGTCGATGAACAGTTCCTGCGCCGCTACCGAGAAGAGCGAGCCTGGCCTCGTCTGCTGGGTCATCGAATACGAGGCCGAAACGACCGGCGGCTCGTTGACCAGATCCCAGAAGGCCGCCTGGAACGACGTGAAGACGTTCGAGTAGGCCCCTGCCGTCGGACCGCCGCCCGGCACGCCGTGGTAACCCGAGCCGGCATAGAGCCCGATCGTGCTGCCCGGACTCGCCGAGGCCACGACGCCGACATCCAGCGACCGTTCGCCGGGGTCGCTCAGATCGTAGTTCGCGCCGTTGTTGGCGATGCTGTAGTAGGCGGCCGACGGCGGCAGGCCGGCGGTGTGGCGATAGTGTTCGAGAAGGTGCTTGAAGCTCGGCGAGCCCGGCGGAAGCACATCGCCGCTGCCGGGCTCGATGATGCCCACCGTCGCGGTCTTGGTGTGAATCCCGGCCAGAGGAAAGTTGTAGAACGAGCTGGCCATGTCTCCGGGGAAGGCGACCGAACGGTCAGTCCCCAGCGCGTTGCCGATGCTTGCCCAACCTTGAGCGATGTCGGCGACGGTGCCGCCGGAAAGATCGGAAAAGGCCGGATTGGGACCGCGCTGCAGGAAATCGAACCAGAGGCCGGCAACGTTCAGGCCCGTCGGCAACGACAGATTGCCGTTCCAGAAGTACAGGCCGCCCTCGGCGAGCGACTTGTCCTGGCTCTGGAAGGCAGGCGTCCCGAACAGCGTATGGAAATCCGCCGGGGTGAGCTGGAGCCAGATGGTGCGCGATTCGGCGGAGCTGATGTAGCCGTCACTGCCGGTGGCATCGCCGATCTTCGTGAACCCGAGCTGCCCCGCCCCCGTTCCGGTCAACTTCGCCACGGCGGCGTCGTACTCGGTCTGCGATGCACCGTATGTCGACCACAAGGTGCCGCCGGCCTCGTGGTCCGCCAGCATCTTCTGGCGCGTCGCCCAGTTAGCCGCCAGCAGCGCCGTCGGATCGTTGGCCCGCGGCAGGATCACGGCGACGTTGACAGTCTCTGACGCGGCATTCGCCGAGATGTGATAGGCCTCCTCCACCCGAGTCGCAGCGGTATAGGTCGTCGTGCCGTAGCTGGTGAAATCGAGAAACAGGGAATTCGGGATCTCAGGCATCGCTCACCTATGCCAGCCAGCCGTGTCCCGACGCGCTCGTGAAGTCGAGCTGCACCACGAAGTCGTTGAAGTCGCGATCGCCGCCGCCATAGAGATCCTCGAAGCCCCAGGTGTTCATGCCGTAGTTGACGAGATGGGCCGCTCCATCGCCGTTGGCCTGGGTGAAGGCGAAGTAGGTCTGGCCGCTCGAATGGTTGATGAGCCGCATGGCGACCAGGTCGCCGGCATCGATGTCTACGATGTGCGCCTGCGCGAAAAGCCCGTAGCCCGGCCCCGCCACCTCGGCGCCGCCGGTCTGCAGGACGTACAGACGCGCCGCCGCGGCGGCAGCGTAGGCCGCGTCGCCGGGATCGACTGTCCCGATCGCACCGTTGAGGTCGTCGACCCGATAGAACGACACCGACAGATTGTCCTCGCCGTTCTGCCGCAGCCGCACGATGGCAGTCTGATCGTCGGCGCCGCCCGCGGTCTCGGCCACCGCCACGGCGCGAGCGAAGTGGATGTTGCCGTCATGCGCCGAGAAGTCGGCCAGGCCGTAGGGGCTCGTGAGGCCGGCCTGCTTGGCCACGCCGTCGCTCGGGCCGATCCGCGCCGAGATGCCCTCGCCGCTGGCCACATCGCGCGAGCCGACCCAACCCTGCGACTGCTTGTCGAACATGCGCACGAGGGTCGGGTCGAAGTCGGGCTGCAGCGACTGCTGCGCGAAGCGCGGAGTCCAGGCGAACGAACCTGCCCCGCCGCCGTCCAGCGCGATCTTATGGTCGCCCAGGTCGAGGCTTGCGTCGTGCCCGGCCCGAATCGACGCCTGGATCAGCAGCGTCTGCCCGGCGGCACTGGTCCAGCCGTCGGCGGTGTTGCCTTCGATCAGCGGTGCGATCTCGGAAAAGTGCATCTGGTGATGCCCGATCTCCGTGAGCGCGCGCGCCAGCAAGAGGCCGTTGGGCGAGCCGAGGCCGCTCGCCAGATCGTAGCCGACCTCGGCGTGGTAGCCGTAGCCCGTGGGCGTGATCGGCACGTCGTCGCTCTTGTAGAAATCGCCGCCCAGCACGAATGAGGAGATGTTGTTGCCGATAGTGATGTCGTTGAACGAGGCCGTCGCGATCGCCGAGGCGATGTACAGCAGGTCAGTCATGTAGCCGAGCTGCGGCAGCCCCTGGTCCTTGAAGACGGCGTTGAGCTGGGCGCCGAAGCCCGCCCAGAACGGAGCCGAGGCGCTGGTGCCGATGGCTCGGGTGCCGCTCAACAGGATCATGTCCGGGCCGGGCGTGTGCCAGAACATGTTGCCGCCGGCATTGGCCGAGACGTCCGGCGTGCCGCGGCCCGGCAGGTGGCCGGGATCAGCAGTGACCGGCGAAAGCCCGTACTCCGTCTGGTAACGCGGCACGGGCTGGCTGGGATCGACGCCGCCCGCACCGGTGGCGTTGTGCTGGTAGTCGCCGTGGGGATGCGGGTTCCTCGGCCCGCCGAGTTCCCTGCCCTCGAGATAGTAGCCGTTCCAGATCGTCTCGATGAACGCGGCAGCGCTGTCCATCTCGCCGATCGGCGACTCGGTCATGCCGCCGGCGACCAGGCTCCAGATGACGTCGCGGTTGCCCGCTCTCGCCATCTCGACGATCGACTTCAGCGTGACGTCTTCCGACGTCGCTGCGGACGTGCTGAGCGACGTGCCGCCCACCATCACCGAATAGCCCAGCGAGCGGCTCGAGCTGATGTTGGTGAGGCCGTTGGCATATTCGCCGCCCGAGCCGCCGTCGCCGATGGCGTTGAACACCATGATGTTGCGCAGCGCCGCGTCGACAAAAAGCTCGGTGCTCGCCTTGAAGAAGGGCGAGCCCGGCGCCACGTGCTCGGTGATATCGGGGGATGCGCCGATGACCTGCGGGTTGTTCACGAGGTCCCAGAAGGCCGACTGATAGACCGTGAACGGCCCATGCTCGGCGCTGAGGTTGGTGCCCGAGCCGGCATAGAGGACGAGCGGACTGTTCGGCGCCACGGTCGACACGACGCCGACGTCGAGCGAGCGCTCGCCGGCGGCGTTGTTCTGCCCGGGGACGACCACGGGATACTTCTGGCCGCCGCCGGCCACCGACATCGCCGGCGCACCGGTGGGGACGCCCGCCTGTTGGCGGTAAATATCGAGAGCCTTCTGGAAATGCGAGCCGCTGTCGTCGCCGGGCAAGGCCGTGCCGACGCCGGGCTCGATCAGGCCGATCGTGCCGGTGGGCACATCGCTGCCCAGCGGCAGTCGGTAGTAGCTTCCGATCTCCTGCGGGAAGAGACTGGGGCCGTCGGTCGACGCGTTGCCCACGCTCTGCCAGTGGGGCGGCAGGGTCACGCCATGCCCCGTGCCGGGGTCGGCCACCTGCTCCACGAACTTCCCGACGGTGTCGAACCAGATGCCGGAGACGCCGAGGCTCGCAAGCTCCTCAGGCACGGCCAAGCTGTTGGTCCAGAACCAAGTGCCATCCGAACCGCTCACCATGAGCTTGGCCTGGGGCCCGAACAGCGTCGGGAAGCTGCTGCCGTCGACCTGGACCCAGACGGTGCGCGATTCAGCCGACGAGACGTATCCGTTGGAAATGCCGGTCTCGGCGCTCAACTGATCGAGCGTCTTGATGCCGAGCGATGCGAGCGCCGTGTGCACGGCGGCGTACTTGGCGGGATCGGCACCGTACTTCGTCCACAACGTGCCGTTGTCGTTCAGCGTCGCGAGCTCTTTCTGCCGCGTCGCCCAGTCACTTTGCAGCAACGCCGTGGGGTCGTTGGCGCGATCGAGTACCAGCGCAACGTTGAGCTTGACCGATGCGTCGAGCGGATGGCCGCCGGTCGGCTCGCCGGACGCATTGCTCCGGTAGCTAGCGAAATCCATGAAGGTCGAATTTGCCAGATCGGTATACGTCGGCATCGCTCGAAGAATTTTACAGGGTTACGACGCGACGACTTTATCGACGTCGAATTTCAGGACCAAGGCCTCGGCGATCATTCGATGACCATCATCTCAAGCCCCTACAACACGCTTGACACGCGACATCCCCGCGTCGCGCCGATACAACAATCTGCAAAGCAACTGTCGATACTCGCCACGCTTGTTGCGTCGCATTCGCTGCATGTGGCAGGTTTGTGGCTCCACGCGCCCCGGAGCCCGGCGAAGTGCCCATTTTGTCGAGAGTGACGCAAGGAATCTTTGGATGCCACCTGCGACGCCCGACGTGACGCCGACAGAGGTTTCCAATGCAAGCGTAGTTCGTCGCCACCCGCGAGTGCCCCTCCCTCGCCGCGCTGAATCTTCTGTCTTGCATGCATCGTCTACGGCCCCGTGCGGCTCGTCCGGCGCGAAGCACACCAGTTTGCATCACCAGCTCCTGAGCACGGCAGCGTTAGCCCTGGCCACGCTTCTCTGCGCAGCGCCCCCCGCCTTTGCAGACGGTGGCGCCGGTGGTGCCAACGGCACCGGCGGCGGTGCCGGCGCCGGTGGCGCCGACAGCACGTCCCCCGGATTCGGCGGCAGCGGCTTTCCCGGCGGCGCTGGCGGCGACAACGGTGGCGGCGGCGGCGGCGGCGGCGGGGCCGGTATCAGCGGCGGCGCGGGCGGCATGGGCGGTAACAGCGGTGGCGGCACGGTCGGCCAAGGTGGGAGCCCCTCGGGCGGCGGCGGCACCACCGGCGGCAATGGCAGCGACAGCGGCGGCGGCGGCGGCGGTGGCGGCGGGGCGCACGCTATTGTCAATTTTCCGCTGCCGTCCTCCAGCGTGGTGGCCGGCACCGGCGGCACCGGCGGCGAAGGCTCCCGCCCGGACTTCTTTGACTTCGCTGATGGCGGCAGTGGTGGTGGTGGTGGCGGCGGCGGCTATGGCGTGGTCATCACCAATTCGACTGCCTCCACGGTCGATATCCAGTTCAGCATCTCAGGTGGCACCGGCGGCAACGGCGGCAACGGCGGCCAAGGCCGAGCGGCAAACAGTGTCGGCGGCAATGGCGGTAATGGCGGCGACGGCGGCCATGGCGTGGTCGTCAGCGGTTCGACCGGCGGGATCAGCGTTCAGTCCAACATCACCGCCGCCACCGGCGGCAACGGCGGCCAAGGCGGCAAAGCCGGAGGTTTGATCGGCTCTACCCCTGGCATCGACGGCAACGGCGGCAACGGCGGCAACGGCCTCCTGGTCACCACGACCAACCAGGCGACCGTCGGCGCCTCCTTCACCATTTCCGGCGGTGGTGGCGGCAGCGGCAATGGCGGCGGCAACGGCGGCGACGGCGTTTCGCTCTCCGGCAATGGCAGCACCCTGATCAACAACGGCACGATCGAGGGCGGCGGCGGCGGCAGCGCTTCAGGCAGCTTCGGCCCCGGCACCGACGGCGGCAACGGCGGCAACGGAGTCTCGCTCTCCGGCAATGGCAGCGGCCTGATCAATACCAACACGATCAAGGGCGGCGGCGGCGGCTCAGGCGCCAGCGGTGGCAACGGCAGCGGCGGCAACGGCGTCTCGCTCGGCGACGGCACCCTCATCAATAGCGGCTCCATCTACGGCGGCTCCATCTCCGAATCCGTCGCCATCTTCGGCGCGGCCGGCAACGGCGTGCAGCTCGGCAGCGGCGTCGTGATCAACACCGGCAACATCTTCGGCGGCAACGGCGGCTCTGCTTCAGGGGTTGGCGTGTCGATCCTCAATGGCGGCACCCTGATCAACAACGGCACGATCACCGGCGGTACTCTCAGCGGGGGGTTCGGCACGCAAGTGGCCGTCACTTTCGGCAGTGGGACCAACAAGCTCGAGCTGTGGAGCGGTTCGACCATCAACGGCTTCGTGCTCGCGGCCACGGGCGGCAACGACACCTTCGCGCTTGGCGGGACGGCGAACGGGACCTTCAACGTCAGCCAGATCGGCAGCGGGCAGCAGTACCAGGGCTTCGAGAGCTTCGAGAAGACGGGCACCGGCACCTGGACGTTGACGGGCACGCAAAGCGGGCTCACCCCGTGGACGATCGACCAGGGAACGCTGTCGATCTCGCAGGACGAGACGCTGGGCACCATTGCCGGCGGCGGCCTCGTCTTCAACGACGGCGCGCTGCAGACGACAGCGTCGTTCACCACCGCGCGCAACATGGTCGTGAGCAGTGGCAGCGGCAAGATCGAGACGCTGGCCGACCTCACCGTCGCCGGCGTCATCTCCGGCGCCGGCGCCGGCGGTCTCATCAAGACCGGCCATGCCAAGCTCACGCTGACTGCCGACAACACCTACACCGGCGGCACGACGGTTCTTCTCGGCACGCTGCAGATCGGCGACGGCGGCACGGCGGGCTCGATCTTGGGGGACGTCGCGAACAACGGCACCCTGGCCTTCAACCGGTCCGACAACGTCAGCTTCGGCGGCACGGTCTCGGGCAGCGGCATGCTGGTCCAGCTCGGCGCCGGCATCCTCACGCTGACGGCCGACAACACCTACAGCGGCAACACCATCGTCGCGGCCGGATCGCTGGAGGTCGGCAACGGCGGCACCACGGGCTCGATCGTGGGCGATGCCCTGAACAATGGCAGCCTCACCTTCAACCGCGCCGACACGCTCGTCTATGGCGGCGCCGTCTCGGGCAACGGCGTGTTGGTCAAGGCCGGCGCCGGCACGTTGACCCTGACCGGCAACAGCATCTACACCGGCAACACCATCGTCGCTGCCGGGGCGCTGAACGTCGCGGGCTCGCTCGGCCAGACCGCGGTGAGCGTGGGCAACGGTGCGACCCTGTTCGGTTCTGGCAGCGTCGGCGGGCCGGTGACAGTGCAGAACGGCGGCATCCTCTCGGGCGGCGGTACGACGCTCAGCATGGGGGCGCTGACCCTCAACAGTGGCGCGACCACCAACGTCCTGATCAACGGCCCGGGCTTCGTGCCGTTCGACGTCGCCAGCGACCTGACGGTCGCGGGCACGCTCAACGTCGTGACGACCGGCGGTTACGGCCGTGGCGTCTACCACGTGGTCGAGTACAACGGCACGTTCACCAACCATGGCCTCGCGATCGGTAGCAGCCCGCCGGGCTTCATTACCGAGATCAACACCGAGTCCCCGCAGCAGCTCAACATCACGGTCTATGACGATCCGACGGCAACACAGTTCTGGCGGGGCGACGCCCATCCGGTCGGCGGCAGCGGCACTTGGCGAGCCGACGACCCCAACTGGCGGAATGCGGACAGCACGGCGACGACGTTCTGGGGCGGGATCCAGGGCATCTTCCACGGCACGCCCGGCACGGTGACGGTCGACGGCACGCAGGCCTTCGAAAGCCTCGAGTTCGTCGTCGGCGGCTATACGCTCGTCGCCGGCAACGGGGGCGCGCTGGCGCCGACCGGTACGGCGCAACTGTGGGCCGAAGGTTCCAGGACCACCGCGACCATCGCCACCCCGATCGCCGGCACGGGCGGCATCGAGAAGATCGGCGCCGGCACCATCGTGCTGGCGGGTGCCAACAGCTACGCGGGCGGCACGACGATCAACGGCGGCACGCTGTCGATCTCGGCCGATGCCAATCTCGGTGCCGCCTCGGGCGGCCTCACGTTCAAGGGCGGCACGCTGGAGAACACGGCGGCCCTCACGACGGCGCGCGCCGTCACGCTGACCAACACCGGCACCTTCAAGACGACCGCCGATCTTGTCGCCACGGGCGTCATCTCCGGCAGCGGCGCATTGACCAAGGCCGGCAGCGGCCGGCTCACGCTGAGCGGCAACAACACCTACTCGGGCGGCACGATCATCCATGCCGGCACCGTGTCGGTGTCGGCCGACGCCAATCTCGGCGCCGCCTCGGGTAGCCTCACCTTCCACGGCGGCACGCTGCACAACACCGCCGCCTTCACGACGGCGCGCGCCGTCACGCTCCATGCCGGCGCCACGTTCCACACCACCGCCGACCTTACGCTCGCAGGTGTCATCGGCGGGTCGGGGACCCTGATCAAGGCCGGCGAGCACCGGCTGACGCTCAGCGGCAACAACACGTATCACGGCGGCACGACCATCGACGCCGGCACCTTGCGCATCGGCGACGGCGGCACCAGCGGCTCGATCCAGGGCAACGTCGCCAACAACGGCCTGCTCGCCTTCGACCGTTCCGACACCCTGACCTACGGCGGCATCGTCTCCGGCCCGGGCGGGCTCGCCAAGTTCGGCGCCGGCACGCTGATCTTGACCGGCAACAGCACCTACGCCGGCGGCACGACCATCAACGCCGGCACCCTGCAGATCGGCAACGGCGGCGCCGGCGGCTCGATCCGGGGCGACATCACCAACAACGGCACACTGGCCGTCGACAGCGCGAGCAACCTCATGCTCGCCGGCGTCATCGCGGGCTCGGGCGCGCTGACCAAGATCGGCAGCGGCACCCTGAGGCTCGCCGGCAACAACAGCTACGCCGGCGGCACGTCCGTCAACCAGGGCACGCTGGCGATCGCGTCGGACGGCAACCTCGGTGCGCCGTCGGGCGGCCTCGCGCTGAACGGCGGCGAACTGCGGCCGACCGCGAGCTTCGCCACCCAGCGCGCCATCACCCTGGGCCCTGGCGGCGGCGCCTTCTTCACCCCCGGCGGTGTCACCCTCTCCGCCTCCGGCGTGATCTCCGGCGCGGGAGCGCTCACCCTCGCCGGCGGCGGCACGCTCGGCCTCGGCGGCATCAACACCTACAGCGGACCGACGACGGTCAATGCCGGCGCATTGGTCGTGAACGGCTCGATCGCGGCGTCGAGCCTGCTGTCGGTCGATCCGGCGGGCTCGGTGGGCGGCACCGGCACCCTGCCCACGACCGCGATCAACGGCGGCAGGCTGGCGCCCGGCAACTCGATCGGCACGCTCACCGTGCAGGGCAGCTTCACGCAGAACGGCGGCGCCTATCAGGTCGAGCTCTCGCCGACCGCAGCCGACCGCCTCGACGTCACCGGCAGCGCCACCATCAACGGCGGCACGGTGCGGCTCCTCGCCTCGCCCGGCAGCTACGCCAACAGCACGACCTACACCATCGTCAATGCCGCCGGCGGCGTGACCGGCGCCTATGCCAACGTCACCGAGGACTTCGCCTTCCTGACGCCGACGCTCTCCTACGACGCCGACAACGTGTTCCTCACCCTGGTGCTGCTGCAGGGCGCCTTCTCGTTCGGCGGCAACACGCCCAACGAGAAGGCCGTGGGCTACGCGCTCGACCGCTCGTTCGCCAACGCGACCGGCGACTTCGCCACCGTCATCAATGCACTCGCCGGCCACAGCACCGCGCAAGGCGCCGCGGCGCTCAACACCATCAGCGGCCAGCCATGGGCCAACTTCGGCACCCTGAACGTCGCCACTGGCGCCTTGTTCATGAACAGCGTCGGCCAGCAGATGGGCCTGGCGCGCGGCGGCGCGGCGGCCGGCCAGCGCGTGGCGCTCGCCGAGGCCTGCGACGTCGCGGCCTGTGACGGGCCGGGCCCGTGGAGCGCCTGGCTGAGCGCGCTGGGCGGCCTCGGCTCGGTGCTGGGCGACGGCAACGCCTCGACCTTCACCTACAACGCGGGCGGCGCCGCGGCCGGTCTCGACTACCGCTTCGATCCGCGCTTCCTCGTGGGCCTGAGCGTGGGCTACACGCACGGCACGCAGTGGACCAATGGCTTCATGGGCCAGGGCTGGAGCGACACGGTCAGCGTCGCCGCCTACGGCTCGTACACCCAGGCCGCCTTCTACGTCGACGCCCTGGCGGGCTTCGCCTGGTCGACCAACCAGCTGCAGCGCCAGATCGTCATCCCCAACCTGCAGCCGCGCACCGCCAACGGCAGCGCCGGCGCCAGCCAGTTCCTCGGCCAGGCCGAGGCCGGCTACAGATTCGGCCTCTACGCCCCGGCGCAGGCCAGCCTGACGCCGTTCGCCCGCCTGGCCGTGCAGAGCGTGACGCAGAACGTCTTCGCCGAATCGGGCGCCAACTCGCTCAGCCTCAACGTCGCCCAGCAGGGCACCAACTCGCTGCGCTCGACCTTGGGCGCAGAGCTGGCGGGCGAGGTGCCGCTCGGCGCCGAGAGCAATCTCGCGCTGGCGCTGCGGCTGGGCTGGCTGCACGAGTTCTCCGACACCACGCGGCCGATCTCGGCGGCGTTCGCCGGCGCGCCGGGCAACGGCTTCACCGTCTACGGCGCCACCCCCGCCCGCGACAGCGCCGCCATCGGCTTCCAGGCCAGCACCAACGTGGCCGACGCCACATCGATCTACCTGCGCTACGACGGCGAGGTCGGCGGCGGCACCGACAACCACGCCCTCAATCTCGGCCTGCGAATTTCCTGGTAGGACCTGTACCAGCCGATGCGCCAGATATGCGGCAATTGACGTATCCGCTGCCATGGCGGCGGCGTATCAATGTCGCCGATGCCGCTGTTGTATCGAAGCGGGAGAAGGCGATGCCGCTCGCAGTCTCGAAGGAAGTTCAGGATGAGCTCTTGGCAATTCGCGCCGACCTCGAGACGGCAATGCTCAAGTTCATCCGAGACAGGCACTATGGCGCCGCCGAGCGCATGCTGGTGATCGTCGATCGAAGCTTGCACAATCTGATCCGCGACGCGGCGATCGTGGCCCAAAGCGCCGATGAGCCGAAAGTCGAGGCTATAGCCGTCCCTTCCGCCTGGCCACCGCTTCGGAGAGCAGGCAGAGGATCTCCCACATCATCGTGACGCCCACGAGCGCGGTGTTGCCGCTCATGTCGAAGGGCAGCGAGACCTCGACGACGTCGCCGCCGATCAGTTCAGCCCGCGCATAACGGCGAACACGCAGTCGCTCATCGCAATCCGTCGCCTCAGATTGCATTTGCCAACTCATATCACTAACTGATACGGAGTTGGGAATGCCCCGCGAGGACGGAGGCCTTGCCTACCTACTCGACCTCGACGGCGAAGAGATCATCTACGACGGCGGGTACGTGGCAAGGTTCACGGTCAAGCGGATCGCCACGACGCCAGCAAGGCCGCACGGTGTTTCGTATTCGCTGACCTTCCATGCGCCGGATGGCCGACGGCTGATGGGCTACGACAATGCCCACGGGGTTCCTCACCGCGGCGGCAGGTTTGTCAGGCGGCAGTCGGCGTTCGATCATTGGCACCGTGACGAAACCGACGAAGGACAGCCATACCGGTTCGTAAGCGCCGAGAAACTGATTGCCGATTTCTTCGATGAAATCGCGCGCATCCTAAAGGAGTGAACCCATGACTGAGAAAACCAAGGTCGGCATTGCGACCCATTATGAGCTTCGTGAGCGCGCTTTGCAGATTGCGCGGGGGCACCGTCGTCGACGGGCGGGTGAACCCAAAATTTGGTTCACGTCGCTGGAGTCCCTTGCGAAAGTCCTATCGGAGCCGAACCGGAAGCTGCTGAAGATCATTGACGAGCGGCGCCCGTCTTCCCTTGCGGAGCTAGAGGCGCTGACAGGCAGGAAAGCGAGCAATCTATCGCGCACGCTTAAGACCATGAGCCAGTACGGCTTGGTAAAGCTCGTTCCCGGCAAGCGCGGCTCTGTCGCTCCCGAGGTGCTGGTACGCGAAGTGCAGATGGACCTTTCCATTGTGGGATAGAGGGCGCAACAATCGATCGGCCGGTTTCTGGTAACGGAAGGCTTGATTCCAGTCGAGCGCGTGCCAGGCGTTACGTTGTGCCGCTACGATCAAATCCTGCCTCTCCGCCTGGCCACCGCCTCCGACAGCAGGCAGAGGATCTCCCACATCACGGTGACCCCGACCAAGGCGGTGTTGCCGCTCATGTCGAAGGGAGGCGAGACTTCCACGACGTCGCCGCCGACCAGGTCGAGGCCGCGCAGGCCGCGCATCATGCGCCGCCGCTTCGTGCGGGGTGTAGCCGCCGATCTCGGGCGTGCCGGTGCCCGACGCATAGGCGGGATCGAGACCATCGACGTCGAAGCTGATGTAGGTCGGGCCGTCGCCGACGACACGGCGTTGCGAAGAGCGAACAGTTAGCGCCGGAGCTTAAAGGTTGTAGGATGAGGTGGAATCACTATCAGCACATATGGCATTGGTGCTGGAATTCTGCTGGGGAGAAGGAATCGCCATGATCGTAGCGCTCATAAACTGGAGAATCTTGCCAAACGAAGTCGACGCCTTCCTGAACAAATGGAAGACTGGACTGAAGCTCGAAAACGCGCCTGGGCTAATCGGAGAATTCGTCAGCAAGGTTAATGACGCCGCCTTTCATGAAGGCGTCACATGGGAGATGGAGGCCGACGACAAAGACGATCAAAGCGGATGGCGCAGCCAGGACTACGTTTCGTATGTCAATGTGGGCATCTGGGAAAGCGCTCAGGACTTCATGAACGCCGTCGGCAAGAACATGTCGAAAGGGCGTACGCTAAGGGAGGATTTCGAGGCCGCGCCGCGGCGACGGGCCATACTATCCCCGGAGCACTGGCGAAGAGGCTCTTGTCAACTGCCGTCAGAAACGAGCCCCGGAGTTGCTCCGTAGCAGCTGCATTTCCATTCGTCGTTGGTTGGCGAGATGCCGGGTACGCATTTGCCCTATTTGACGATAACTGACGCGGATAGATCGTCGTTCGGAAAGAGCGCGCGCCGTCTCGGGCGCGAGCCTCGGCGATGACCCTGAGATAGAAATACTCCTCGATGATGATCACCCGCGTGCCCTGGTCGACCGCCCACATGTTGTCGGAGCACTTGCACGGCGAGCCGCAGCAACGCGTAGTCGAGCGCATCAGCTAGCTGTGACTAATATCGACTTTCTCCTATCGAGGACCGTTAGAATCGCGCATGAGGCTATCAGGAGCGACTGCAACCGTCGGTCGCCTTGTCGTTGTTCTTGTAATGTTCTACGCTGTGATTGAAGGTAGACGACAGAAGGAATGAAGCTGTGAACGCCGGAACTAACCGCGACTATCTTCCAAGAGGAAGAGAAAGAGTCATCTTTGCCGTATCGTCTTGTGGCTTTCGAACTAGGCCGTGTGACTAGCCAAGATGTTAAGGTCCACCAAATCAAGCTTCCAAGCCTGATGGCCGAACTTGAGCGCCTAGGTGGCGGGCGAGGCCGTGGCCTTATTTACCGGCACCGAGTAGCGCGAGTTTATGAAAGTCCACACGGTAATCCGACTGTCTTCATCATCAAGCCGGATATGTGCCGGTATTGGACTCGTAGCGCAGGTCTGAATGACGCTGATGAAGTGGCGCTGGATCTTTTCCGCTGGCATCAGAGCGCCAACCGGGTGGAGATTGCCTCCTGATGAGAGAATCTGCACTCAAAGCAAACGCAGCGCCAGATGCTGCATTTCTGGCCCTCTCGACCAATTGGATGCGCGATCAGGCGGATTGCCGAGTACGAGCGCGACGTTCGTGAAGAATTTCTCACTTGCCGATACAGCCCTTTCAGTGGCGCGGGAGCAATGCTTGGCTATTTGCTTTCAGGGACAGCGCCTGACGCTCTTGCGGCCATCGAGACGAAACTCGGCTGTACGCTAACTACAGTGCCGGCATTTGCCGATCGTCCGCATCGGATGTCTAACCATAAGCGTACAATTCCGGCGGGGAAGAACTACCCCGCGGACTTCCGCTGTCACCACCTCATAATGGAATTTTCGGGCCATACGCGCGTCAAAAGCTAATGAGTTAGAATGGTATCTTCGCTGCGTGCAAGCGGAGCAGCGACATTCCTCCACCTCGCTAGGTTCAGACTCGCCCCTTGCGCTTCGCCACCGCCTCCGAGAGCAGGCAGAGGATCTCCCACATCATGGTGACGCCGACGAGCGCGGTGTTGCCGCTCATGTCGAAGGGCGGCGAAACCTCGACGACGTCGCCGCCGACCAGGTCGAGTCCGCGCAGGCCGCGCAGCATGCGCTGCGCCTCGTGCGGGGTGTAGCCGCCGATCTCGGGCGTGCCGGTGCCCGGCGCGTAGGCCGGGTCGAGGCCGTCGACGTCGAAGCTGACATAGGTCGGGCCGTCGCCCACCACGCGGCGGGCCTCGGCGATCACCTTGTCGACGCCCAGGTCGAAATACTCCTCGATGGTGATCACCCGCATGCCCTGCTCGACCGCCCACATGTTGTCGTCGCGCTTGTAGAGCGAGCCGCGGATGCCGATCTGGACCACGCGCTTGGGATCCAGAAGGCCCTCCTCGACGGCGCGGCGGAACGGCGTGCCGTGGGTGTACTTGTAGCCGCCGAAATAAGTATCCCAGGTGTCGCTGTGGGCGTCGAAATGCACCATGCCGAGAGGTGGCAGGCCTTTCCTGATGCCGCGCATGATGGGAAGCGTGATCAGGTGGTCGCCACCGGCCGACAAGGGCACGGCGCCGGCCGAGTGCAGCTTGGCGAAGAAGGCCTCGATGCGCTCCAGCGAATCGTCAAGGCTGGCCGGATTGACCGGCGCGTCGCCGAGATCGCCGCACTTGGCCAGCTCATAAGGCGCCACGCCGGTGACGTGGTGGACGCGGCGCATCATGGTCGAGAGGTCGCGCATCTGGCGCGGGCCGTGGCGGGCGCCCGGGCGGTTGGTCGTGCCGCCGTCCCAGGGGACGCCGACCATGCCGATCTCGACGTCGGCGGGATCGCGGAACAGCGGCAGGCGCATGAAAGTGGCGACGTCGCCGAAGCGCGGCACCACCGTGCCGGAGACCGGCTGCGGGAAGGCAGGCTTTGAGGGGTGCGAAGCGTCGTTCATGCACGCCTATGTAGGGAGTTATTTGGGCTGCAAAAGAGCCTTTCTCGCGGTGACGAACTCTTCGACCGCCGCCACGAATCGGTCACCTTCGGCGTCGCCGATCATGATGTTCAGCGCCACGAAGCCGCGGCGGGCGATCCAGATGCCGGCCGCCATCATGTCGAAGAAGAACAGCTCCTTGGCGTCCTGGTTGCTGCTGGCGATATCGGCCGCCGTCCGGACCGGCTGCGCCGTGGCGTGGGCCGTCATCATCGAGCCGATGCCGGAGAACTGGAAGGCCACCTTCTCGCGCTGGCAGATGGCGTTCAGCCTTTGCCGGATCTTCTCGCCGCGCTCGTTCAGCTCCTTGGCCGCCGCCGGCGTGTAGACCTCGCCGTAGCCCGCCGCCCCCGCCGCCATGGTGAGCGCATTGTTGTTGAAGGTGCCGGCGTGCGGCAGGTGGTCGGGCCTGGTCGGGTCGAACAGCTCCATGATGTCGCGCCGGCCACCGAAGGCGCCGAACGACATGCCGCCGCCGATATACTTGCCGAGCGTGGTCATGTCCGGGATCACCCCGGTCTTCTCCTGCAGGCCGCCCGGCGCCAGCCGCGAGGTCATGACCTCGTCGAAGATCATGGTGATGCCGTGCGACCTGGTTTCCTCGCGCACCATCTTGAGGAAGTCGAGGTCGCCCGGCAGGCAGCCGTGGCTGCCCTGCATGGGCTCGAGCAGGACGGCAAAGATCTCGCCGCCGTGCTTGGAGAACAGTGCCCGCGTGCCCTCGATGTCATTGTAGGGCGCCACGATGTAGTCATAGGGCACGTTCACCGGGCTGCCGCCGCTCACGAAATAGAGCACGCCGCCGTGATAGCCGCCGTGGAACACCATGACCTTGGTGGCGCCAATGCGACCCATCCGCTGGGCGTAGACGCGCGCCCCGGCCAGCGCCATGACGTTGCCTTCGGTGCCCGAGTTGGTGAAGCGCACCAGGTCGATCGAGGGCATGCGGTCGGCGATCAGCTTGGCGAGCCTGGCCTCGTTGGCGTTGCGCCCGCCGTAGTTCCAGCCGTGGTTCAGCGCGCGGTCGATGGCGGCGCGGATCACCGGATGGGAGTGGCCGTAGATGCCGGCGGTGTATTCGCCCAGCACGTCGATATATTCGTGGCCGTCGGCGTCCCACAGCCGGCAGCCCTCGCCGCGCACGACGGTGAGCGGGAACGGCGAGTTGTGCAGCGTCGTGCGGGTGTTGCCGCCCGGCATGGCCTCGCAGGCTTCCTGGTGGCGGGAGAAGCTCTTGGGGTTGCGGGCGAGATAGGCCTGGCGCGCCTCGTCGAGGGCGGACTGCAGGTCCGAATTGACCAGCGTTGAATCGGGCACGGGATACTCCTTCAAGCAGAGGTCCCCTCCCTGCGCGAAGCGCGGGGAGGTGCCCGCGTAGCGGGCGGAGGGGTCATGGGCGACGGTACTGATGCTCATGACCCCTCCGCCCGCTTCGCGGGCACCTCCCCAGCTTCGCTGCTACGGAGTGGACACATCTTAAGGGTGTGACAGGTTGACTCGGAGGGATGATTTG
>WHTW01000068.1 GCA_009377525.1 Rhodospirillales bacterium | reverse complement strand
CTCGACCGTGCATGAGGGATTGGGGTGCGGGACGCTGCGACGTCCGACCGGATATAAGGTAATGCCGTCGAGCCGACGCGCATTTGCCAGAAGCCCAACCTCCCGATGCAGCACACCAAAGGCCGCCTCTCGACGTTCCCATTCTAGCGCCGTGCTCGCGGCGTCAAGGCCGCTTCGCGCCGCCTACGGCGGTGGCCTGCGGCCAGCCTTGACCCCGCTTGCGCGCGCCGCTCCAAGGTTTCCAACGTCAAGATCGCCCGATGACTGAGTGACAAAAAAGCCAAACCCACACTTGACTCCTTATCGCTCATATAAGGGTGAGGCGGTGCGCTCAGGCGCGACCGGTCTGATGGGAGAACGACGCCGGATCGAACCGGCCACTGAGCCCGCCGCCGCTCAGGCGGTCGAGGGCGCGCTGCCATTTGGCGGCGAAGTCGGGGTCGAACACCAGGCCGGCATCGCCGTCGACCACCAGCCAGGCATTGTCCTGCATCTCGCGGTCGAGCTGGCCGGGAGCCCAGCCGGAATGGCCCAGGGCCAGCCAGGCCTGCTTGGGCCCGCTGCCGCCCGCCATGTCCTTCAGGATCTCCACCGAGGCCGTGAGTGCCATGCCGCCGTCGATCAGCAGGGTCTCGTCGCGCTTGTAGTCGGCCGAGTGCAGCACCAGGCCGCGCGTGGGCTCGACCGGGCCGCCGAACAGCACCGGCCGCTCGGCCGCCGCGTCCGACACCTCGATGCCGAGCTGCTTGTAGACCTGGCCCAGCGGCAGGTCCTCGACCTTGTTGTTGACCATGATGCCGAGCGCGCCGTCGTCGTCGTGCTTGCAGATGAACACGACGCTCTTCTGGAAGCGCTCGTCCGGCATGGAGGGCGCGGCGACCAGGAAGCGGCCAACCAAGAAGGCGGCGGGGGAGCCTGAGCCGGGCATGGTTTTATGATCCTCCAAATCCATGGGGATTGTCCGGGCAAAGATCAAGCCAGCCCGGCCGACGATTCGACAAACCGACACCCCTCGCCTAAAGCACATTCTGTCCGGCTGAGCTCAGCCGGACAGAATGTGCCCTGTGTAACCAGCGTCTCCAGGGCGCGCTTTTCCGACCGAATGGAACCGCGCGCGGTTCCATTCGGTCGGAAAACGCTCTAGGGTCCGCCGGTTCATGAGACCGCCGGTTGGGGCGGCAATTGTAAGGAGCAAATAATGGCGAAAGTCGGCGACAAGGTGCCCAGCGCCACGCTGCGCATGCTGGGCCCGGAGGGACCGAAAGCGGTCACCACCGAAGAGCTTTTCGCGCCCGGCAAGAAGGTGGTTGCCTTCGCCCTGCCGGGTGCGTTCACCCCCACTTGTTCAGCAAAGCACGTGCCCGGATTCGTGGCCGACGCAGATAAGCTGAAGGCGAAGGGTGTCGACACCATCGCCTGCATTTCCGTCAACGACGCGTTCGTGATGGGTGCCTGGGGCAAGGACCAGAAGGCTGGCGACAAGGTCATGATGCTGGGCGACGGCAATGGCGAGTTCACCCAGGCGATGGGCCTCACCATGGACGGCTCGAAGTTCGGCCTGGGCACGCGCAGCCAGCGCTACGCCATGGTCGTCCAGGACGGCGTCATCAAGGATCTGTTCGTCGAGAAGCCGGGCGCATTCGAGGTGTCGTCGGCGGAGAACGTGCTGAAGCACCTCTAGCTCGAGCGACCGGGCAACAGGATCGACGGCGGGACGAAAGTCCCGCCGTCTTGATTTTGGGGATGGCCCGGGCTTGGGGACAAGCGGGCCGGCCCTTTCACAATAACTTCATCAATCGCCAGCCGATCGGTAACGCGACCTTCGCATGGTCGGCGCTCCAACGAGCGTCGCCATGTCCCTTTCCTCATCCGCCGATGCCCCCGCGCTAGCGCGTCGACAGCGGTGGCTTTCCGTTCTGGCCAAAGCACCCGCCGCGCGGCTTGCCGCGCTGTGGGACGGTCTCGGCTCCGTTCCCGCCTACGCCCTGTTGCGCCGGCCCGAGACCGGGCTGGTCATGGTCAAGGGCCGCCTCTCGGGCAGCGGCGCGCCGTTCTGCGCCGGTGAGATGACGGCGACCCGCGCCGCCGTGCGGCTGGAGAGCGGCGAGGTCGGCATCGGCTATGTCGGCGGCCGCAGCGCCTGCCATGCCGAGATCGCCGCCGCCATCGATGCCCTGGGCCAGCGATCGGACTGGCGTGATCGGCTGGAAGCACAAATCGTGGCACCGCTGGAGGCCGAGGCCGACGCTCGCCGGCGCGCCATCGCCGCCCGAGCGGCGGCGACCAAGGTCGATTTCTTCACCGTCGCCCGCGAGGCCAATTCATGAGCAACGGGCACATGACCGACCTCCGCACGCTGGCGCCCGGCCTCGCCGATCCGGCGCACGACGCCCAGCAGCTCTTCCGCGCCGTCCTCGACGCCACGTCCCGTCCCGGCCGCATCGTGTCGCTGCCGGCAGCGCCGGCCGGCCCGGGCACGCCGAGCGCCGCCGCGACGGCCTATCTCCTCACCCTGGCTGACCGCGACACGCCGGTCTGGCTGGCCGACGCGTTCGACCGGCCCGAGGTCCGCGATTTCCTGCGCTTCCACGCCGGCGCACCGATTGTGACGAAGCGCGCCGAGGCGGTCTTTGCCGTCCTGGCCTCGGCCACCCCGCAACCCTTCGAGGGTTTCAACCTCGGCAGCGACGCCTATCCCGACCGTTCGGCCACCCTGATCGTCGAAGTGCCCGACCTCAGAGGCGGGCCGACGCGGCAGTGGCACGGCCCGGGCATCGATGGCCGAGCGGCCGTCGCCGTCGCCGGCCTTGCCGAGGATTTCTGGCAAGACTGGGCCGCCAACCACACCCTGTTTCCCTGCGGCGTCGACATCGTCTTCACCGCCCGCACCGAGCTCTGCGCCCTGCCGCGCAGCGTCGCCGTGGAGGTCTGACATGTACGTTGCAGTCAAAGGTGGCGAGACGGCCATCGCCCATTCCCTCGACCTGCTGGCCGACAAGCGCCGCGGCGATCGCGCCATCGCCGAGCTCTCGCTGGAGCAGATCGACCAGCAGCTTGGACTGGCCGTCGACCGCGTGATGACCGAGGGCTCCTGCTACGACCGCTCTCTGGCGGCACTCGCCATCAAGCAGGCGCGCGGCGACCTGATCGAGGCCATCTTCCTGCTGCGCGCCTATCGCACGACGCTGCCGCGCTTCGGCGATTCGCTGCCGCTCGACACCTCGGCCATGGTGGCTGAGCGGCGCATCTCGTCGACCTTCAAGGACGTCCCGGGCGGCCAGGTGCTGGGCCCGACCTACGACTACACCCATCGCCTGCTCGACTTCTCGCTGGCCGCCGCAGGCGACCGGCCGGCCGCGCCGACCGCTCCCGCCGACACCAACCGCTCCCTGCCGCGCGTCGGCGACATCCTCGAGCGCGAGGGCATGCTGGAGCCGCCGCCGCGGGACGGCGCGTCGGAGGATCTGACGCGCCGGCCGCTGACCCTGCCGGCCAGCCGGCCGGTGCGCCTGCAGAACCTGGCGCGCGGCGACGAGGGCTTCCTGCTGGCCCTGGGCTACTCGACCCAGCGCGGCTACGGCAACAACCATCCCTTCGTCGGCGAGATCCGCTACGGCCACGTGCCCGTCGGCTTCGTGCCCGAGGAGCTTGGGTTCGCCATCGAGATCGCCGAGATCGACGTCACCGAATGCGACATGGTCAACCAGTTCGCAGGCTCGCACGACGTGCCGCCGCAGTTCACGCGCGGCTATGGGCTCGCCTTCGGCCACTCGGAGCGCAAGGCCATGTCGATGGCGCTGGTCGATCGCGCGTTGCGTGCCGAGGAGCTCTCCGAATCGGCCACCTCGCCGGCGCAGGACGAGGAATTCGTGCTGGCCCATTCCGACAACGTCGAGGCGTCGGGCTTCGTGCAGCACCTGAAGCTGCCCCATTACGTCGACTTCCAGTCCGAGCTGGTGGTGGTGCGGGCATTGCGCGCCGAGGTCGAGGCGCGCCGCCGGCAAGCCGTGCTCGACCAGGCGGCGGAGTAAGCGATGGCGGATGACGCTTACAACTACGCCTATCTCGACGAGCAGACCAAGCGCATGATCCGCCGCGCCATCCTGAAGGCGGTGGCGGTGCCGGGCTACCAGGTGCCGTTCGGCGGCCGCGAGATGCCGCTGCCCTACGGCTGGGGCACCGGCGGCATCCAGGTGACGGCGGCCATCATCGGCCGTGACGACACGCTGAAAGTCATCGACCAGGGCGCCGACGACACCACCAACGCCGTCTCGATCCGCCGCTTCTTCGCCAAGGTGGCCGAGGTCGCCACGACGACGCGCACCGACGAGGCCACCGTCATCCAGACCCGCCATCGCGTGCCGGAGACGCCGCTCAGGGAAGGCCAGATCCTGGTCTTCCAGGTGCCGATCCCCGAGCCCCTGCGCATGCTCGAGCCGCGCGAGACCGAGACCCGCACCCTGCACGCGCTGTCCGAGTACGGCGTCATGCAGGTCAGCCTCTACGAGAGCATCGCCCGCCACGGCCGCATCTCCAAGGGCTACAACTATCCGGTGATGGTGAACGGGCGCTACATCATGAGCCCTTCGCCCATCCCCAAGTTCGACAATCCCAAGCTCGACCGCAGCCCGGCCCTGCAGCTCTACGGTGCCGGTCGCGAGAAGCGCATCTATGCCGTGCCGCCTTACACGCCGGTCAAGAGCCTCGATTTCGACGACCATCCGTTCGAGATCGAGACCTGGGAGCAGTGCTGCGCGCTGTGCGGCTCCAAGGAGAGCTTTCTGGACGAGATGATCGTCGACGACGACGGCAAGCACCTGTTCGTCTGCTCCGACACCGACTATTGCGAGCGCCGGCGCACGCTGCCTGAGGCGGCGGAATGAAACCGCTGCTTTCCGCCAGGGGCTTGACCAAGCGCTTCGGGGCGCGCGTCGCCTGCCGCGACGCCGCCTTCGACCTGTGGCCCGGCGAAGTTTTGGGCATCGTGGGCGAATCCGGCTCGGGCAAGACCACCTTGCTGAATTGCCTGGCCGGCCGGCTCACGCCGGAGGCCGGTTCGGTGACCTACGATTCGGCGGCCTACGGCGCGGTCGACGTGCACGACCTGAGCGAGGCCCGCCGGCGGCTGCTGTCGCGCACCGAATGGGGCTTCGTGAACCAGGATGCGCGCGAGGGCCTGCGCATGGGCGTGAGCGCGGGCGCCAATATCGGCGAGCGGCTGATGGCGGTGGGCGCGCGCCACTATGGCGACATCAGGCGCACGGCATCGGACTGGCTCAGCCGCGTCGAGATCGAGCGCGACCGGCTCGACGACCGGCCGACCACCTATTCCGGCGGCATGCGCCAGCGCCTGCAGATCGCCCGCAACCTGGTGAGCGAGCCGCGGCTGGTCTTCATGGACGAGCCGACCGGCGGCCTCGACGTCTCGGTGCAGGCCCGCATCCTCGACCTGCTGCGCAGCCTGGTGGGCAGCCTGCATCTGTCGGCCGTCCTGGTGACGCACGATCTCGGCGTGGCGCGCCTGCTGACCCACCGGCTGATGGTGATGCAGGGCGGCGCCGTCGTCGAAGACGGCCTGACCGACCAGGTGCTGGACGACCCGCAGCACGCCTACACGCAGATGCTCGTGGCTTCGATTTTGCCGGTGTGATCATGAACACCTCATCGTCTTCTTCCGGACCGCCGGCTTCCAGCCGGCATCTCATGAGCCGGCTGGAAGCCGGCGGTCCAAAAGAGCATGACGGGCCCGTCCTTCGCGTCGCCGGCCTCACCAAATCCTTCATCGTCCATGCCCATGGCGACCTTGCCCTGCCGGTGCTGCGCGATGTCGCGCTCGCCGTCTCGCCCGGCGAGTGCCTGGCCCTGGTCGGCCCGTCGGGTGCCGGCAAGAGCACGCTGTTGCGTTCGCTCTACGGCAACTACCGCACCGATGCGGGCTCGATCCGCGTCCGCCACGACGACGCCTGGACCGAGCTTGTCGGCGCCGAGCCGCGCACCGTGCTCGACGTGCGCCGCCGCACCATGGGCTTCGTGAGCCAGTTCCTGCGCGTCATCCCGCGCGTCGCCACCGTCGACGTCGTGGCCGAGCCCTTGCTGCGCCTGGGCGCCGACCCAGGCGAGGCGCGCGATCGCGCCGAGTTCCTGCTCGCTCTGCTCAACATCCCGCAGCGCCTGTGGGCACTGCCGCCGGCCACCTTCTCCGGCGGCGAGCAGCAGCGGGTCAACATCGCCCGCTCGCTGATCGTCGATTACCCGATCCTGCTGCTCGACGAGCCGACCGCCTCGCTCGACGCCAACAATCGCGACCGCGTCGTCGAATTGATCTCCCAGCGCCGCGATGCCGGCAGCGCCCTGGTCGGCATCTTCCACGACACCGGCGTGCGCGAGCTTCTGGCCAATCGGGTCTTCGAGGTTTCGCCATGAGCAACGACCAGATCTTCACCAACGGCCGCATCGTCACCCGCGATGCCGAGTTCGATGGCACCGTCGTGGTGCGCGACGGCCGCATCGTCGAGGTAACACCCGGCCGCACCGCCTGCGCCGCCGCTCTCGATCTCGAGGGCGACTACCTGGTGCCGGGCCTGGTCGAGCTGCACACCGACAACATGGAGAAGCACTTCTCGCCGCGCCCCGGCGTGCAATGGCCGAGCCTCGCCGCGGTGATGGCGCACGACACCCAGATCGCCGCCGCCGGCATCACCACGGTGTTCGATTCGCTGTCGCTGGGCGACGTGCGCGGCGACACCGACCGCGTGAAGAACCGCACCCGCATGGCCGAGGCGATCTGCGCGGTGAGCGAGCGCCGGCTGGCGCGCGCCGAGCATCGCCTGCATCTCCGCTGCGAGGTGACGCCCGACGACGCCGTGCAGGCGGTCGATCGCTGGATCGACCTGCCGCTGGTCGGCCTGATCTCGATCAACGACCACACGCCGGGCCAGCGCCAGTTCCTCGATCCCGAGAAGCTGAAGCAGTACTACATGGGCAAGTTCGCCATGACCGAGGAGCAGTTCGAGGTCTTCCAGGCACGCGCCCTCGAGCTGCACAACAGGAACGCCGCGAAACATCGCCGCGAGATCGTGGCGCGCGCCCAGGCGCGGGCCCTGCCGCTCGCCAGCCACGACGACGCGACCCGCGCCCATGTCGAGCAGGCGGTCGAGAACGGCATGACCATCGCCGAGTTCCCGACCACGCGCGAAGCGGCCGAAGCCTCGCGCGAGGGCGGTTTGGCCGTGCTGGTCGGCGCGCCCAACCTGGTGCTGGGCGGCTCGCACTCCGGCAACATCGCCGCCATCGACCTGTTGCGCGACCGCCAGGCCGACATCCTGTCGTCGGACTATGTGCCGACCAGCCTGATGGAAAGCGTGTTCGGGCTGCCGACGGCCGGCATCGGCATCTCGCTCCCCGAGGCGGTGCGGCTGGCCTCGCTCAACCCCGCGCAGGCGGTCGGCCTCGGCGACCGCGGCGAAATCGCCGCCGACCGCCGCGCCGACTTCGTCCGCGTGCGCCACCACGACGAGGCGCCTCTGGTCCGCGCCGTGTGGCGCGAAGGCGAGCGCGTGGTCTAGCTCATGCTCTCCCGGACCGCCGGCTTCCAGCCGGCCTCATATGGAGCGCGGGCCTCTTACGCGGAATCGACCATAGGTCGATTCCGCTCTCCACGCTCGTGACCATGATGCGGGCCGGAGGCCCGCGCTTCAAAGAGCATGAGCCGGCTGGAAGCCGGCGGTCCGGAAGACGATGACCGGCCCTCTCGTCTACGTCATGGGCCCGTCGGGGGCCGGCAAGGATTCCGTGCTCGATCGGGCGCGCGGCATGCTGTCGGTCGAGGCGCCGGTCGCCTTCGCCCATCGCTACATCACGCGGCCGGCCGATGTCGGCGGCGAGAACCACGTGGCCCTGAGCCGCGCCGAATTCGCCCTGCGCCGCGCCCATGGCCTCTTCGCCTTCCACTGGCACGCCCACGGCAACGACTACGGCATCGGCATCGGCCGGGAGATCGACGCCTGGCGCGCCGCCGGCCTCACCGTGGTGGTGAGCGGCTCGCGCGAGCACTACGAGAAAATGGCGGGCAGCGACCCCGGATTGCATCCCGTGCTGATCACGGCGGCGCTCGACAAGCTCCGGGCAAGGCTGAGCGCGCGCGGGCGCGAGACTGCCGCCGCGGCAGCGAGCCGGCTGGCCCGCAGCGACGCCTACGCGGTGAACGACGCCCGGCTGGTCACCATCGTCAACGACGGCGCGCTCGATGCCGCTGCCGAAGACTTCGTCAGGCTGCTCGCCACACTTCGCTACTCACCCGGCGTCCGCCGCCGAGCGTGAAGCGCGCCAGGGCGGTGAACGGACCGCCGGCCGCAGGCTGACGAAACACGCAGAGATCGCGCACCTGCAGCGGCCGGTCGATGAAACCCACGAACTGGCGGCGCAGCAGGTCGGTGATCGCCGATCGCTCGCCGTCATCGCCGATGCGTCCGGTCAAGGTGAGGTGGAAGCGCCACTCCTCGAGCACATAGGGATAGCCCCAGCGCAACAGCAGCTCTTCCTGGCGCGGCGACAGGCCGGCGGCGCGACGGCGCGCCAGCTCGGCCTCGTCGGCGGGCTGGCGAAACTCGTCGAACTCGATGACGCAGCTATCGGCGAGATCCTGCAGCTCGACCGAAGGCTGACTGGGCACCAGCGCCATGAAGCCCGACATGCAGGTGAGCGTCATCGACGGTACGATGACGGACCGTCGGCCAACGGCGAAGTCCCCGGCCGCCGCCAACAGATCGCGTTCGGTGACGCCGTCGCCGAGCACGATCGGCGCCTTGAACGTGCCGTGGAAGCCGTAAAGCCGCGGTTCGGCGGTGATCTCGGCCAGGCGCTCGACGGTGAAGGCCGACGCCGGCTTGAGCGGCCGGCTCTGTCCGGTCTCGGCGTTGCGGCCGAGCCATTGGCTGGCGGAGACGGCCAGCCCCTCCTCGGGCCGAGGAGCGTAATAAAAGGTATAACGCGGGACGGGCACGGACTCTACTACTATGCTCAAGCAACCACTCCACGACGGCCGATCACTGCAAAGCGGATCTTTGCGGATATCCAGTCGATGAGTGCCACAGTGGCAAGAATCATGAGGATCAGGAAGGCGACACTTTGCCACTCGGCCTGGGCGATCTCGTTGGCGAGATAGAGGCCGATGCCGCCCGCGCCGACGATGCCGATGATGGTGGCCGACCGCGTGTTGCTCTCGAAGTAGTAGAGAACCTGGCTCAACAGGATAGGCAAGACCTGGGGAAGCACACCAAAGCGGAAACCGTGCAGATCGGAGCCGCCAGCAGACGTCACGCCGTCCACCGGCTTGCGATCGGAAGCCTCGATCGCTTCCGAAAACAGCTTGCCAAAGGAACCGAAGTCCGAAGTCATTATGGCGAGGATGCCGGCGAAAGGTCCAAGGCCCACGACATTGATCCAGATGAGCGCCCAGATCAGGGTGTCGATGCCGCGGATCGAATCCAGGAAGCGGCGACTGGCGAAGTGGACGATCCGGTTCGCGACGACGTTCTTGGCAGCAAGCATGCTGGCCGGGAGCGCGAGGATGGCCGCGCCCAGCGTGCCAAGGAAGGCGATCGACAGGGTCTCACCGAGTGCCGCAACATACTTCCAGAGCTGACTGCCCGGATCCGGCGGCACCATCAGGGCAATGACGGTGCCGAGCTTGCCCAGGCCGTCGAGAAACTTGCCGGGTGAAAATCCGAAGCGCCACAAGGCGTAGATGGCGAGGCCAGCGCCTGCCGTGACGATCGCAAGGTAGACCGTGCGCGCCAGCACAGGCGTACGAAAGGTCTCCGGATATCGGTCCTTCAAGCGGGCGCGGTCAACGTCAATTCGTCGGGTCATTGCTCGGCACCATCGAGGCTCAGCAATCGATGGCGCAGCCGTTCCGTCAGCCAATCGATGAGAAAGACAGTCGCGATGATGATGAGCAGGATGGCGCTTACGTCGGCGTAGTAGAATTGGCGTATCGACGAGATGAGTTCCTTGCCGATGCCGCCGGCGCCGACGAAGCCGAGAACTGTCGCGCCGCGAACGTTGATCTCGAAGCGCAGCAACGAATAGCTCATGAAGTTCGACAGGATCTGGGGCACCACGCCGAAGCGGATGGTCTCGACATAGGTGGCGCCGGTGGCCGTCAGGCCTTCGACCGGATGCATGTTCACATTCTCGACGACCTCGGAGAACTGCTTGCCGAGCGCGCCGGCGGTGTGGATGGCGATGGCAAGAACGCCGGGCATCGCGCCGAAACCGAAGGCGTAGACGAACATCAGGGCAAACACGATCTCGGGCACGGTTCGGCAGAACTCCAGCAGCCGCCGGGAGGCGAACCGCAGCGTGGCCGAGCGGGTCACATTGGCGGAGGCCAGAAAGCACAAAACGAAGGCCGCGATGGCACCGAACAAGGTGCCGACATAGGCCACGAGCAGCGTGTCGAGCAGCAGGGCCAGCCATCCGTCGAGGTTCCAGAACCACTCCTCGAGGTCGGCGCCGAGGCTCTCCAGACGCAACTGCGGCAGGATGTCGTGGAAATAGCTGGCGAAGCGCGGCAGGCCGTTCCAGAACTTCGCCGGGTCCACTTCGCCGATCCATGCCGACAGCATGGAAAAGATCAGGACCAGGGCCAGGCCAAGCATGGTCCAACGGCGCTTGGCGGCGACGGCAGCGTCATAAGCGTGCGCCAGCGGCGAGAGCTGGGCCGGCGGGAGAAGCGGAACTGTCCTCACGTCCGCAAACCCGTGGTCACCTTCTCCCCGGTGATGCTGGTTGGCGTCTTGGCGGCTGCAAAACCAAAAGCACCAACCAGTCGCAGGGTCCGCGAAGAAGAACTCATCAGCTCTTCTTGCGGCGCAGTTCCTCGAGATGCTTGTTGAGCTCGATGAACTCGAGATAGTCCTTGTGGCCGACCGGAACGAAGGCGAGGTCCTTGCCGTCCGACAGCTTCTCGAAGGCCGCCTTGTCCTTCTTGTGCGCCTGATAGAAGGCGTCCGCGATCGCCTTCTTGAGCGCGTCAGGCATGTCATTGAGGTAGGCAAACGGCGAAGCGGCGAGCAGCGGCGATTTCCAGACGACGCGGAAATCCTCGTATTTCATCGGCGTGCCGTCCGCCTTCTTGAGCATGCCCTTGTTGATCATGCGCGTCAGGTTGGAATCGGTATCCGAGTTCCACCAGTTCGTCGCCGCATCGACCGTACCCTGCGCCATGGCGAGCACGGCGTTCTCGTGGCTGCCGGTCACTTGCGCCACCGAGAAGAACTGGTTCGGCGCCTTGCCTTCGCGCGACATGAAGAACGTCGGCGCCTTGTATCCGGACGTCGACTCCACATCGACCATGCCGAGCTTCTTGCCCTTGAGGTCGTCCAGCGTCTTGTAGGGGCTATCGGCCTTCACATAGACGACCGAGTAGTAGCCGATCGAGCCGTCCTGGTTCTGGGCCGTGCCGAAGGCGACGGTGTTGCCGCCAGAGACGGTATAGGCACGCGCATAGGAGCCGGGCCCGAAGTAGCCGACATGGATCTGCCGATTCTTCATGCCCTCAATGACCGCGGTGTAGTCGTTGGCGACGCGCAGGGTCACCTTCGTGCCGAGCTCCTTCTCGAGATACTTCGCGAAGGGAGTGAAGCGGTCGACGACGCCGCTGGCATTCTCCGACGGCACGATCGCCACCACGATCTCGGGATACTTGGCCTTCCAGTCCTGAGCGGAGGAGAGGCCGGGCAGGCCGAGGGCCAGGGCGCCGGCGGCGAACGCCAGGGTCGAACGTCGTTTGATCATGCGGGACTCCGGTGGCTCGGTTGGAGAGGGCGTGGATTTCTTCTGCGTCAGGCGACGGCGAGAGAGGGACGAACCCCTTGCGCCGGCAGGGGCAACGCGGTGCCGGCCGTGTCCATGACTTCGCCTGCGTCGAGCCCATAAAGCTCGCGCGCGACGTCGTCGGTAAGGGTTTGTGGAGTACCGTCGAACACCACCCTGCCCTGGGCCATGCCGACCAGCCGGTCGCAGTAGGCCCGGGCGGTGTCGAGCGAATGCAGGTTGCAGACGACGGTGATGCCGAAGTGCTTGTTGATGCGCAGCAGCGAGTCCATGACGACCTTGGTGTTGCGCGGATCGAGCGAGGCGATCGGTTCGTCGGCCAGGATGATGTCGGGCTCCTGGACCATCGCCCGGGCGATCGCGACCCGCTGCTGGCGCCGGAGAGCGTATCGGCCCGTTGGGCGGCAAGGCCCGCCATGTCGAACTGATCCAACGCGGAAAGGGCGATGGCCCGGTCGTCCTCGCTCCACAGCTTGAGCAGCGCCCGCGCGGTTCCGACCCGATTGAGCCGGCCCATCATGACGTTGTTCAGCACGTCGAGCCGGCCGGCGAGATTGAACTGCTGGAAGATCATGGCGCAGCGCGCCCGCCACTGGCGCAGGGCGCGGCCCTTGAGGGCGGTGATGTCGGTGTCGCCGAACAGGATGCCGCCATCGGTCGGATCGCCCAGGCGATTGATCATGCGCAGCAAGGTCGACTTGCCGGCCCCCGAGCGGCCGATCACGCCGACCAGCTGGCCCACGGGCACGACCAGCGACACCTGGTCGACGGCCCGCTTGTCGCCAAAACTCTTGGTGACGCCTTCCAGTCGCAGCACCGGACACCCTCGCAAAGCTTCCTTTCACGCTGGGTAGCGGCGGCAGGCTGCACAAAGGCGACGGTTCGGTTACAGAAATCCGACACCCGCCGCGGCAAGGAAGCGGCCGGTGGATAAGGTTCATGCTCTTCTGGACCGCCGGCTTCCAGCCGGCCTCATGATCATGAGCCGGCTGGAAGCCGGCGGTCCGGAAGACTCTACAGCGTCAGGCCGCCATTCACATGGATGGTCTGGCCCGTGACGTAACCCGCGCCGGGCGAACAGAGAAAGGCGATCACGGCAGCCACTTCCGCCGTCCTGCCGTAGCGGCCGATCGGCACCAGCTTGCTCATCTCGGCGATGCGATCGCGCGACAGGGCGGCATGGACGTCGGCATCCTTCTCGATCAGGCCCGGCGCCACGCAATTGGCCGTGGCGCCCGACGACGCGAGGTCGACCGCCATGGCGCGCGCAAAGGCCTCGATGCCGGCCTTCGCCGCGGCCGAGGCCGGGAACATCGGCAGGCCGCGCGCATAGGCGTGAGCCACGAAGGACGACACGCCGACCAGGCGGCCGTTGGCGCCGGCCTTCACCAGCCACGGCTTGGCGGCCGTCGCCAGCTCGAAGAAGGCCGAGGTCATGGCCGACAGGCTCTCGTCCCAGGCGGCGCGGTCGAGCGTGCCGATCGCGCGGCGGTCGGCGAAGCCTGCGTTGCTCACCACGACGTCGAGCCGGCCGAAGGCAGCGGCGGTCTCGTCGACCAGGCGGCGCGCGGTGCCGGGCCTGGCGAGATCGCCTTCGACGACCAGCGCCTGGCCGCCAGCGTCGCGCACGACCTGGGCGACCTTGTCGGCGCCGGCGCGGTTCTTGCGGGCATGCAGCGCGATAGCGGCATCGGGTGCGGCGAGCGCGCGAGCGGTGGCGGCACCGATGCCGGACGAGGCACCGGTGATCAGGATGGCGCGGGTCATGTCGGCTCCGGTTGATGACAGCAGACGCAGAGCTTGTTGCCGTCGGGATCGCGGAAATAAGCGCCGTAGTAGTTGGCGTGATAGTGCGGGCGAAGTCCCGGCGCGCCCGCGGAGCTGCCGCCGTGGGCCAGCGCCACGGCGTGACAGCGATCGACGGCGGCGCGATCGGGCGCCAGCAAGGCGATCATCTGGCCGTTGCCCGGCGAAGCGGTCTGGCGATTGAACGGCAGGCCGACCAGGAACAGCGGCCGCGCCACGCCGGGCGTCATCCAGCCAGCCCAGCCGTTCTCCGGCTCCTTGAACTTGAGCGCGAGACCCAGCTCCGGCAGCACGGCCGAATAGAACGCAAAGGCGCACTCGAAGTCGTCGACGCCGACATGGATGTGGGAAATCATCGCCGCGACCATACCTCAGCTGTCCGCATTTTTGCGGTCTCACTCACGGGGTGCGGTCCAAGGGCGAATTCCCGCAATTCCCGCAATTTCCGCAACGAGTTTTCGCGCTTCGCAGAGAGTGCTCTTGTGGTTGGAGGAGAGCGAACCCTCTATTGATTGATTGGGCCGCCTTGCGAGTTCAGACAGTTATGCCAGTTCCGCTACCGGAATCGCCGCGTCGGAGAGCTGGAGCGGCGAGCCCGTCCCGTCCGGATGCAAGCAGCCGGACGGGCCGCACGGTATCTGCCGCACCCTTATGGTCTCGGATCAACGATGCATAGAGCGACAACGCGGGAAAGCAACGCAACAGGCCGATATTATAACTCAAGTATGATCATGTCAAGAACTTCGGTCGGCGGTGGCCCGTTTCGTTTTCGCGACTTTTGGGGCTCCATAGAGGGCCCTATCTGGGGGATCGTATAGGTGACGACGCCACTCCTTGTGTCGCCGAGCCCGAGTGCCAGCAATGCTTTCAAGTCAGCACGGCGCCCCCAACCGGCAACAGCCCATGCAACGGCTCCAGATCCTTGCGCGACTCAACTCCAACCCTCCGTGACGAGCTGCTAGCGGCAGAGCTGACGCACGATCGGCGCCAGGTCGTCGGCAAAACGCTTCGCGCCGCGTACCGAGAAGTGACCCTGATCGACGAAGTCGGCGCCGACGAGGGATGCGGGATCGATGCCGACATAGGTGTCGTCCAGGCCAGCCGCCGTCCGCTTGAGGACCTCGTTGAACCTCTGCTGCATGGACCAGAGATCGCGATCGCGCACCAGCGGCAGCCAGCCATATTGGCCATTGCCCATGAGCCGATCGCGGTTCAGGAGCTGGCCGACCCAGATGGTCGTCACACCGCGCTGGCGGTTGATCGCCGAGATCGCCGTGATGTTGCGTTTGTAGATCGCTTCGAGGTCGGGATCGTCGCCGCTCGCCGGCGGCTGGCCGTAGGGATCGGCGAAGTAGCGCGCGGTGTCGAGGTTGGCGGCGACGAAGCGCATCAGGAGCGTCAGCAACGGCGAGAAGGTGACATGCGCACCGCCGACGCGGCGCACCTTCTGGGAATCGATCTGGCTCGGCAGATGGAAATCGGCGTAGCCGGGATCGAGCCTGGCGATGTGGGCGTTGCGCAGATCGTTCCAGCCGACATAGTAGATGGCGCAGCGCGGCGGCTTGCCGAACCTGGTCTGGTAGAAGGCGGTCTGGATCAGGTGCTCGGCCGTGGTGTAGCCCGGCACGCCGTGATTGACGACGAAGTAATGGTCACCCAGCGCCTGGGCCAGGCGATCGGGCCAGGTTTCGCCCTCGCCCGCGCCGATGTCGTAGGTCGTCGATCCGCCGAAGGTGGCAACGACGGTCCTGCCCTCGAGACTGCCCGCCGGGTCCTGGCCGCGCGTGCCCTCGCGCGTGTGCCGGATCGCGAGACCCGTCGAGCTGGTGAGCTCGAGCGAGGGGATCGGCACGGCCTGCAACAGCGGATGCCATTCGAAGCGCTGCGGCTCGAATTTGTCCGGCGGCATCAGCGAGGCAGCGCCAAGCCCTGCCCTCTGCAGGGCGAACAGCCCCGTCCCCCAGGCGAGCTCGAAGGCCATCAGCACCAGGACCACGCCGGCGAGCCGCGGCCAACGGACAAGAGCCAGCACCAGGACGAGCAGGATGAGCAGATAGAGGAAGTATTCGCCGCGTGGCCCGCCGAGCGACAGTTCGTCGGTCGCCCGCATCCACACGGCGGCCAGCAACGCGAGCAGCGCCAGCAGGATCGCCAGCCCGGCCACGATCACCCGCTCGAAGCGATAGGGATGGCGAAGACCGAAATGGTCGCGAAAGAATGTGGCGGAGGGGCTTGGCACTTCTACACTGCTCGCAGCAATCGTGGCTCAGGCGAGTCTCTTTGGAAAGCGCAGAAGGAGCAGGACATGGCCGAGGCGGAGCTTCCCCCACCAGGCGTCGTGATCGTCGAGGATCGCACCATCGGGCCGTTCGCCGAGACCGTGCGCGTTGGAACCCATGTGCTGTCGGCCGACGAGCCGGTCGCGAGCGGCGGCACCAACACCGGGCCCGGCCCCTACGACTACCTGCTGGCGGGACTGGGCGCCTGCACGGCGATGACCTTGCGCATGTATGCCCGGCAGAAGAACTGGCCGTTGCAGAAGGTCCGGGTCTGGCTGAAGCACGACAAGATCCACGCCCAGGATTGCGCCGACTGCGAGACCAAGGAAGGCAAGATCGATCAGATCGACCGGCAGATCGTGCTGGAGGGTCCACTCGATGAGGCACAGCGGGAGCGGCTGCTGCAGATCGCCGACCGCTGCCCGGTCCATCGCACGCTGACGTCAGAAATCAAGATCCGGACCCGGCTTGGCTGAATCTCTCGAGTCGTCGCTACAGATGGTAGGCGGTCGACGATGGGCCGCGGCCACGCAAAAACGGTCGTGAGGCCTGTACCTTTTGACCTCGCCCGTTCGTCCTTGGTGGAGATGCAAGGAGAACATGGCCATGTTGCTGAAAGGAAAAATCGCCGTCGTCCATGGAGCCGGTGGAGCCATCGGCGGCGCCGTCGCGAGTGCGTTCGCTCGCGAAGGGGCGAAACTCTTCCTGGGCGGACGCAATCTGGCGCCGGTCGAGGCCGTTGCGAAAGGTATCGTCGCGTCCGGCGGCGAAGCTCAGGCGGCCGCCGTCGACGCGCTCGATGAGAGCCAAGTCAACCAGCACGCCGCCTCCGTGGCCGGCAGCGCCGGGCGCATCGACATTGTCCTGAATGCCATCGGCTTTCCGGTGGTCCAGGGCGTGCCGCTGTTGGATCTCCAGCGCGATGACTTCGTCGTCCCGATCGCGACCTGGACGATGACGCAATTCCTGACTGCGCGTGCCGCCGCCCGCCACATGGTCCCCCGGCGATCAGGCGTCATCCTGACACTCTCGGCGTCGCCCGCTCGCCTGGCCGTTGCCTTGACCGGCGGATTCGGTGTCGCTTGCGCCGCAGTCGAGGGCCTGACCCGCACGCTGGCCGCCGAGCTGAGTCCGCAGGGTGTGCGCGTCGTCTGTATGCGACCGCACCGGATCGACGAGACGCTGGGACACAATGCCGACTTCGACATGGCACCCGATGCGTTTCGCCGCCTGATCGAGGACATGACCTTGCTCAAGCGCCTGCCCACTCTCGACATGGTCGCGAGCACCGCTGTGTTCCTGGCGTCGGACCATGCCGCCGCCATGTCCGGCACCGTGGCCAACCTCAGTTGCGGCATGTCCGTGGACTAGAGCGGTTTCCGATCAGGTGGAACCGCTAGCGGTTCCACCTGATCGGAAACGCGCGCACGGAATATGCTCTAGGGCTGGAAGGAGATATCCTGACGACACATCGAGCGAGAGCGGCTGTCATGAACGATGAGCGTACCATTCGCGAGCTGATCGAAGGCTGGGCTGCCGCCGTTCGCCGGCAGGATCTGGACGGCATCCTCGCCCGCCATGCGGCGGACATTGTGATGTTCGACGTCCCGCCTCCCGTGGTGCTCCGCGGTATCGATGCTTATCGGGAAAGCTGGGGTCCCTTCTTCGAGGCGTTCAGCGGAGGCGGCACGTTCGAGATCGCCGACCTCGAGATCACCTCGTCGGATAGCGTGGCCTTCGCGACCGCGCTGCTGCATTGCGTGACTGGGCTGACCGACCCAGCAAAGTCAGGACCGCAACTTCGCCTGACCGTGGGCCTGCGCAAAATGAATGACTCCTGGATCGTGGTTCACGAACATCACTCGTTCCCGCAGTAAGCCTGCCGCGTGAGCGCCGCCGCTTGCTCCAGGCTGATGCCGGCAACGAGAGGGTCGGCATGCCGATGCGCCAGCCGCCATTCGGCCCCGTCGCGGCGATAGACCAACGTCACGCGCAGCGCCCAGTCCTGGACCGGCAGGCCGCCGACCTCGACACGGGCCCGTTCGATGATCGCCAGCACGACCATGTCGGCCGAGGTGTAGGTCTGGACCACCTCCTGCTCCAGCGTGCCGTTGCGGAAGAACCGCCCGGTCGCCTCCCAGCGTTCGCTCGTCATGTCCGAGCCACGGGTGGGCGCTCCGCCGAAAGGGGACATCAGCGTGAAGTCGCTCGTGATCGGCACCAACGCGCGATATCCGTCGACGTCTCCCCGCATGAGCGCCGCGTTCGCGTCAGCGGATCGCTGGATGAGGTCGGCGACGGGCGAGATTGACATGCGGGCTCCTTGTTCTGATTTCGGTGGCGGAGATCGCAGTTCGACGTTGCTGAATCCAGTGATATGATTTCAGCAATATGCTGAATGAAATTGACCTTTCCCGAACCGACCTCAACCTTCTCGTCCTGTTCGAGGTGGTGCTGGAAGAGCGTCACGTCGGCCGGACCGCCGATCGCCTGGCCCTGACGCCCTCGGCTGTCAGCCACGGGCTCGGCCGGCTGCGCCGGCTGCTCAACGATCCGCTTTTTCTGAGGACGCCCAAAGGCGTCGTGCCGACGGTGCGCGCGACGGAACTGGCCGGCCCGGTCGCCGATGTTCTGGCCCGCGCGCGCAGCGTCATCTCGACCTCCGCTCCGTTCGATCCGGAAAGCTCCACGCGCCGGTTCACGATCGGTGCTCCGGATGGCGCTTCGGCCGTGTTGCTGCCGCCGCTGCTCGCCAAGCTGCGCAAGAGCGCGCCCGGCATCGACGTCAGCACGCGTCAGCTGCTGCCGACACCGGGAGAGACCTCACCCGAGCGCGCCTGGCGTCTTGCCCTCGCCGACCTGGAGGCGCGCGCCATGGACATCGCGATCATCCCCTTCGACGACATCCCGACGCGCTTCCACCGACGAGGCCTCTATCAGGAAGATTTCGTCGTCGCGATGCGCGCCGGACATCCGTTTGCGAAAGCCCCGACCCTGGATCGATATTGCGAGATGCAGCATCTGGTGGTCTCGCACGCAGGCGATGCTTACGGCTTCGTCGACGAAGTCCTGGCCAGGCAAGGACGGTCGCGCCGGATAGCGCTGACCGTCCCGAACTTCATGTTCGCCATGGCCGTCATTGCCGAGACCGACCTGATCACCGCACTGCCGCGCCGGTTCGCCGCCATGCATGCGCCGCGGTTCGGCGTCGTGACGGTGGAAGCGCCGCTGCCGCTCGGCCGCTTCCGGCTCAACGCGATCGCTCCGAAGGCGGCAATGATGGACGCGGGTCTGGCCTGGTTCTTCAATGTGCTGGTCGGAGCGGAACCCGAGCCGGGAGACAACAAGCGCTCGCATTCACGAAACCGGCGCTGATCGATTTGGCAGAAGCCAGCAATTGCCGCGCCTGTGCGGGCCATGTCACACTCCGAGCCGCTACGACGTCTAGTCTCGCCACCTCGCGAGGACGTCGAAGATGCATGCCGGACGCTGGATCAGGGTCGCACACCGGGTATCGGCCGTCGTGCTGGCCATCTTCCTGGCCACGCATCTCCTCAATCACGTCGCGGGGCTGTGGGGCGTCGCGGCGCACCTTGCCTTCATGGATGAGGCGCGGCTGGTCTATCGCTCCCCTGCCCTCGAGCCGATGCTGCTGGCCGCCGCTCTGGTGCAGATCGTCACCGGTGTCGAGCAGGTGCGGGCGGGCTGGGGAACGCGCCGCGGGTTCTGGCAGCGAACGCAGGTGGTCTCCGGCCTCTATCTCGCGTTCTTTCTCGCCAATCATGCGTTCTGGGTTCTCGTAGCGAGATCAAGCTATGGCCTCGACAGCAATTTCTATCTCGCCGCCACGTTCCTGACGATCGCGCCGCTGCCGATCCTGTTTGCGCCGTACTACGCCATGGGAGTCTTCGCGTTGTTCGCCCACCTCGCGTGTGCGGCGCATTTTCGGATCCAGGGCAGGACCGGCGACCGCGTCGGGCAGGCGTTTTTTGCTGGCGGCGCCGTGCTCGCCGGCGTCATCGTCGCCGTCTTCATGGGAGCGTTCTATGACATTCACCTGCCGCCGGCCTATCGCGCGCTGGTCGAGCCGTTCCTGTAGAGGCGCAGAAGATGCGGGCTGACGAGTCTCATCTGAAGGTCTTCGAAGAACTTCGCCCGCAGCTGACCAGCCTTGCCTACCGCATGACGGGGTCGCTGTCGGACGCGGACGACGTCATGCAGGATGCCTGGCTGCGCTGGAGCCGCGTCGATGCCGCTTCCGTCGACGCTCCCAAGTCATATCTGCTTCAGATCGTCGCCCGGCTATGCGTGGATCAGGCGACCTCGGCGCGGGCGCGGCGCGAGATCTATGTCGGACCGTGGCTGCCGGAGCCTGTGGCCGATCCGCTCGCCGTCGGTGTCCAGCCAAGCGCCGAGCAGGTGGCGGAATTGGCGGACGATCTTTCCGTCGCCCTGCTCCTGGTGTTGAAGCGGCTTTCGCCGCTCGAACGCGCTGCCTTCCTTCTGCATGATGTCTTCGACCTCACCTTCGAGGACATTGCCGGCGTGCTTGGCCGCGAACCGGCGGCCTGCCGCAAGCTTGCCTCGCGGGCGCGTCGCCGCGTCGTGGAGAGGCGTCCTCCGATTGGCCGGCAAAGTATGGCCGACCGCGCCTTCATCGACCGGTTTCAGCAAGCCGCGCAGTCCGGCGACGTCGCCTCCTTTGCCAAGATGCTGGCCGAGGATGCCGAGCTGATCGCCGACGGCGGGGGCAAGGCCTATGCGGCCCTCAAGCCGATCCGCGGCCGCGACAAGGTCGTGCGTTTCATCGTCGGTCTCGGCACGAAGTTTGGCGTGCCGCGCGAGGTCCGGCGTCTGCGCCTCAATGGCGGCGACGGCTTGCTCATCGTTGAAAGGGACGGCGGACTTCAGACTTGGTCCATCGACTGGAATGCCGAGGGCGAAGTGCAGACGATCTACGCCGTGCGCAACCCGGATAAATTGGAGCACCTGCGCAGCGGCCTTGCCAACTTGGCCGGATGAAGCCGACCGGCTCGGCGGTCTGAAGAAATGGCGCGCCGGAGAGGATGAAACTGGAACTCGGCAGCGATCAGGCAATTTTTCGCAGCGCAACGAAGGCCCCGGCCCGGCCGATCGGCATCACCTTGTCGAGGAAGTGTCGCGAAGCACCTCGATGGTTCGCGATGCAATATTGCGCATCAAGCCGATGTCGGTCAGCTCCGCCCCCTCGGCAACGGCCTTGGCGACGATCGCAAGGTCGGGCCAGCACAAATCGCGCTCGGCAGACGCCTCGCGCAGCCAGGACGCCGTCCGGCAGAACAAATCAGCCCACTTGTCGCGGCGCCGCGCGATGACAGTCTGGAGAAGATAGGTGGCGAGCCTGCGTCGCGAGGCGCCGCCGGCATCGGCCACGATCCGAGCGATCTCGGGATCGTCCTCGAACCAAGCTTCCTCGATGTGCGCGAGGTCGGCCAGTTCGCCGCTTCTTCGCAGGATCGTTGCGACAGTCCCGCTTCCGCGCATCGTGCCGGGAATCCCCGCGATCAGTGCAGCCAGGGCATCATCGAAGATCGTCGCGGCGGGTTGCCAGTCGGCTCCGCCGATCGTCTCGGCAACCTGAAGCAGGCCGGCGGGCGGTGTCTGCCCGCGCTCGAGGCCGAGCCAAAGATGGTGAGCCGCCCACCGGTCGAGGTATTGCCTCGACACGGCGAGCATGGGCGCGTCCATGCCCACCGCCAGCTTGCTCTCGATCTGGCGACGAGTTTCGGGCTTGCCGCTCCAGGCGTCTGCAATGCCGCCTTTGGTCAGGATCGACGACAATCGCTTCTTTCGGCCCGTCGGTGAGAGCAGCAGAAATCCCTGGCTCGCGGCGCCATCGATCGTGCTGGCGAGAATCGCCTCGGTGCCGCCCGCCGGCCATTGCGCGCACTCGACCCCGGCCGCCCGCGCCACGCGGATAACGGAATCGATCTCGGCGCGCTCTTTCTCGGGTCGCCAATTGCGCATCGCAATCAACCGCCGCACGTCCGATGGCGACAGAGTGGCGGCGACTTGCTCCAATGCTTGGGCGGCGGCGTGGCGGACCGTCGCATCGGGATCCAGCAGGAACAGCACTGCGGCGCTGCGCCCCTCGGGTGGTCCGGCGCACGCAAGGCTTGCTGCCAGCTCGCCGCGTACCTGACCGGACATGGCATGACCCAGCTCCGCGAGCTCCTCGACAAGCAAGAACGGGTCACCGCCGGCCGCGGCGACCATACCGGCAATGGCGGCATCGATGTCCGCCTCCGCCGGAGCCGTCTCGCGTGCCTGGTCGGTGGCCAGCTTCTCCGAAACCGCGACAAGCTCCGGCGAGGCCGGGATTCTCGCCTGCTGTAGCGCACCCGCAACCAGGGGCAGCACGTGCCTGTCGATCCGCCCTGCCTGCGCCTGTGCGGCAACGGCGGCCTGAAAGTCCGCGATCAGCGCGGCGGCATCTGCATAACCACGGTCGATTCGATAGCGCAGATGCTCGAGCAGCCCCTGCAGGACGAACAGATAACCGACGGCAAGGGCCTCATCGTCGCCTGCCGGAGGCAGATGGCGCACGACACCCTCGAGAGCGGCCACGATCTCGTTCGGGCTATCTTCAAAGTAGACTTGGAGGTCGGCCGACAATACGGGCATCCGACCCTTGGCGATCGCAGCCGCGAATCGCCTCGCATGCTGATCGGTCGGAGCGACTACCGAGCGTGCTTGCCTCGTCACATTGTCCCGCCGAGCCATCGCCTGTCTCCGTGGATCGCATGGGATGTTATCGGCAAACCTGCCAGCCGTCCTGTCGATGAAATCCACAGCGCACCGCCCTGGCATGGACGCGCGACGCCGCCGAAAACTCTGAGCAAGCTGTGGATACCTCGATTTGCCAGCCCTGCCGTTCGGACTAGTTAGGAAGGCGTGCAGGCGCGACGCTCTCGTCGTCTGCGCCCGATCTGCAAGCTTGGAGAGCCCATGCCCGACGCAGTCACTCCGCTCGAACGCGGCAGCCTCGAGAATTGCACATTGTCGCCCGACCGCGCCGAGGTGCTCGCGCGCTATCGCCGGTTGCGGGAGATCGGCCGGCGTCACAACAGCGCGATGCAGAGGGTCATATCGCAGGAAGCCGTTCTGCAGCATGCGCGCCGATTAGGCCTCGCGCGCGGCAGGACTTTCTTCCTCGATAGCATAGACGAGCTGAGCTACGCCTTCGACCTCGCCATCCATACTGCGCCGGCCGGTCGATCCCGTGCCATCGACCGCTATGCCGAATTGGCCAGTGCCACGTCCGGCTCCGACGAGATGCTCATGCTCGATGAGATGCGCGCCGCGCATTTCTCGCTTCTCCGCATCGAGCGCCGACATGAGGTTGCCGGGTTGGTCGCCACCGATCTTTGCCGCCACACCGAGCGGTGGTTGATCGATGTCGGGCTCGAAAGCTCCATCCCCGACGGATCGATCATGGCCACGAGGCTCTACACGCCGGAGCGTTTTTCAATGACTGCCGGCGTCAACGTGCCGCTCGATGCCATGACCATGATGACCCTGATTGCCGAACTGCCGCAGCACATGCAAGACAAGCCGCTCGAGGCGATCGTCGATGACCGGCGCTTCGCGGAAACGGTCTATCGCATCGTCCTCGCCAGCGGGCTCGCGGAGCGGGTCGAATATCAGGACCTGCCCGCCGACATCAAGTGAGAGCCGAGCGCCGTCCGTGTCCTGGCGGCCGTCGATTTTCGGCTCACCCGGCTCAGTGACAGATAGAGAGTGGCGCGCCACGGGCCGGGACCCGATCCGCCTTGGTCGCCGCCCCTGTGGAAAGTCCAGCCCGCGGAGGGCACGAATCACCTATGATCGCAAGCTCGGCCAGGACTGGCACAGTTCTCATCGAACGTTGCAACATGCGCATATTCCTCGCTGGCGTCAGCTGTGTAGGCAAGACCACTATAGGCGCACAACTGGCTGGCCTCCTTGAATACCGGTTTTTCGACTTGGATGTTGAAACCGAGCGTTTCTTCGGAACGTCGATCGAGCGTCTTCGAAACCGTCACCTGACGTCGCACGATTTCCATCTCGCGGCGTCTCAAGTCCTGAAACACGTTCTCTCTCGGGACGACAGCTACAATTGCGTCATTGCGTTGCCGCCGAGTGGGCTACTGGGTGGCTACTGGAAAGTTATCAACGACACGCGAGACGCCACCATTGTCGTGCTTCGAGATACGCCGGAGAATATCCTCAACAGGATTGCGTTCTACGACATCGACTCCCGCCCGGTGCAAAAGAATTTGACGGATCGTGAGAAGGGCCTCTACTTTCGGGAAGTAAAAAGAGACATCGCCTACTTCAGCCGCTCCTTCCGCAGAGCGCATGTGTCCGTGGACATCACTGGCTGCAGCCCCAACGAGGCGTCGCGCAAGGTCAGGGACGCATTGACACCAACCCCGTTGAAGGACCAGAGCGAAGCGTCGGAACATGGCTTGCAACGATGCAAGCGCTGGTCTAGCCCTGGACGGAGGAAGCATGGCAGGCGTGATAGATGAAATACGCGAGCAACGAATTGCCATGGAGGCCGTCGTCGATGCTCACGATTCCGGCGAACGTGCGATGGGTTGGTATTATTACCTCGATGGCAAGATGAAGGTTCCATTCAAGGCGCGCTGTAGGTTCGTGCGGCCCATCTCCGTTCTCAAGGTTAAAGAAGAAGTGGAAGTCCTTGGCATGGCACCGGAAGAGGAGTGCGAGAGCGAAATGTTTGTCTGGGTTGGGCGGGCCGGCGAGCGAATTGCTGTCCCTTTGGCGCAATTGCGACCGTTGTCGAAAGATCAAGAGACACAGGAGGCCGTCGGTGATTGGCTCTACTGGGTGGACCGCGGGTACGAGCTATGAGCACCGCAAAGCATGCTGTCCAAGTCATGTCGCTCTGACCTATCCGGCCGTTGAAGCCTATGCGCGATCATGCGGTCGCTGTCTGCTTTTTCTAAACATTGGCGTCCGATCAAGCGCGAAAACGGCGGGTTTTGGCGGCGATTTGCGCATTCCGAAGTGGCGCCCCAACCCAACTCACACAGTCGCAACATCGCCGCGACATCGTCCGGCGTACGCATCGCCTCTCCCCGCAAATCCTCACTCTGCGGAGCTACTGACACCTTTTCCGTCAACATCTCGACCTCTCCCGGGCGAAAGCGGAGGGTCAATTTTCCTTGTCGCCAGGGGGTCAGTTTTCCATGTCGCCCGACAGCACGGGCACGCGTCCTATCCACAGGCGAAAATTCGCGGGTCGCATTCGCTTGTTTGCCCGTTCCGCCGGCGTTGTTAGCCTCCCGTCGGAGTCGTTTTGGCGCCAGCCCGGTGTACGCGGTTCGTCATGTTTCGTCGGTTATCGCCTCAGCAGGAACTGCCCTTCGATCCGTTGCCGGCGGAAGTCGGAGAGCCGATCGCATCTGCCGCGACAACGGCGGGAAGCCGAAGCCCCGCACCGGATGAGCTGCTCCGCGCGGCGATTGCCGACGGCCGCCGCATGTCTGGCCTTTTGCCGCTGGCCGAAGAGGCAGTCCGGGCAAGCCCGAGCGATGGACACATTCTGCTGCTCGCGGCCGTCGCCGCCCTGCTCGATCGAGACCCCGAGCGGGCGCTGAAATTTCTGAAGCGCTTCGCGAAGCGCTTCGTTCTGGTAGATGCTCACCACTTGCTGGTGGCCCTGGCACTCGCGCAGCAGAACAAGCCGGCGGCGGCGCGATCGATTCTCGAATCGCACGACCTCAACAACCCGTTCCGCGCATTCGTGAATTTTCCAGCCGGCGAGGCGCGGCAGGATTGGCTCTACGGTGAGCTCGAGCGTATCCTCGAACGTCACAAGCCGCTCCGCCGGAAGCGGGCCACGCCCGTGGCGGAGAAACATGCCGCGCTCGGCAAGAAGATCAAGCCGGCCGGATCGCAATATGGCCGCGTACCGATTGCGGCGGGCAAGGCACCGGCCGGGCTCGCGGCTAATGCCCAATCCGCTGGCCTGCCGCGGATCGAAGTCGACATCCCGTTCAGTACCGGGATCGGGCTCGAGTCATTGCTTGCCGCGATCCAGAATCCGCCGGAGAACGACCACGGCTGGTACGACCTGCGTGAGCGCCACGCCCGTCTCGGGCTCGCGCAAGGCTTCGACGAATTGCTCTGTCTGCCGCATCTGCGCGGCATCGAGACGTTCTGGTACCAGGTAGAGACCGTACGCAAGGTGCTCAAGCAGTTTCGCGGCCGGGTGCTGCTCGCCGACGAAGTCGGACTCGGCAAGACCATCGAGGCCGGCATGGTCCTCAAGGAATACCTGCTGCGAGGCATGGTCGAGAACGTGCTCGTTCTGACTCCGGCATCGCTCGTCGGCCAGTGGCGGGAGGAACTCGAGGCCAAGTTCGACATTGCTTGCAGCACGACCCATGACGCGCGGTCGCGCAGCGATCCCGAAGGCTTCTGGAACGAGAAGCGACTGATAGCGTCGCTGCCGCTGGCGCGGCGCGGCGAACACGCCGCCCGCCTGCGCGCGCGCAACTTCGACCTGGTCATCGTCGATGAAGCTCACCATCTGCGCGATCGTGCGAGCCAGAGCTACAAACTGGTGGACGCGCTGAACAAGCGCTTCCTGCTCCTGCTGTCGGCGACACCGGTGCAGAACGATCTCACCGAACTCTACAACGTGCTCACGCTGCTCAAGCCAGGCATCTTCAAGACGCTGCAGGAATTCCGCGCCGCCCATATGACGCCTGGCAAGCCCCGCCAGCCCACCGATCCCGAGCGGCTACGCGTACTGATGCGCGACGCCATGATCCGCAACACGCGCGCGGTCGTGGCGCTCAAGCTGCCGCGGCGCCACGCCACGACGATCCGGGTCGACGGTTCGGAGAGCGAACGGGCGGCCTATCAGGAATTGACGGCGGCGGTGCGCCGGCTGGCTGCCGCAGGAGGCGCCGGAAACCGCATGGCCCTGCACCATCTGCTTGGGGCCGCGGGCTCCTCCCCGGCAGCGGCGGCCGCGGCCACGGCGCGTTTTTCTGCCCGCAATCCCGGCGAGCCGGCTTGGGAGGCGATGGCACGGCGCTGGGCATCCGCGGGCAATGGCGGCAAGGAGGCCAGCCTGCTCGAGCTGCTGCGACGAAATCCAGACGAGAAGAAGCTGGTCTTTGTCCATTATCGCGACACGCTCGATCACCTGGCCGGCCTTTTGCGAGAAGAAGGCATCGCCTTCGCCCGCTTCGAAGGAAGCCTGAGCGGTCCGGAAAAGGACGCAGCCATCGTCCAGTTCCGCGCAGATGCGCAGGTGCTGCTGTGCACCGAATCCGGTGGCGAGGGCCGCAACATCCAGTTTTGCAATACGCTCATCAATTTCGACGTGCCGTGGAACCCCATGGCGATCGAGCAACGAATCGGACGCATCGATCGCATCGGTCAGCAGCGTGAAGTGTTCGTCTTCAACCTGGTGACCCGCGGCACGCTCGAAGAGCAGATCATTCGCCTGCTCGACGAAAAGATCTCGATGTTCGAGCTCGTGGTCGGCGAAGTGGGCGCCATCCTGGGCGGGCTTGATGAAGATCGCGATTTTGCCGAACTGATGCTGGATGCCTGGCTGCAGACGACGGAGGCAAGCCGCAACGAGGCGCTTTCGACGATCGAACGCCGGCTGCACGAGGCGAAGCAACAGCACGAAGGCGCCAAGGCATTCGACGAGTCGCTGTTCGGCGAAGACTTTGAAGCCACGTGAGGTCCGCGCATGAGTGACCTGCAAGCGTTCGTTACCGATCTGCTGGAGCGCAACGGGGCGGTGGTCGAATCGACCGATGCCCGGGAGCTCGCGGTGCTCTCGCCGCCGCTGGTGCAGAAATCGTTGGGCTTGGCGGAGTTCGCGCGACTTGGATTTGAGACACCTGGATTTGGAGCGGAGCGATCCCCCGATACCATCCCGGTCGGGCTCGAAGGAGACTGGATGGAGCGGTTCGCCACGCTGCTCGATGACAAGGGACGCTGGAGCCGGCGGGAGTTGCTGGCCACCAACGAGCTTCCGACGCCGGGCGATCCGCAGCAGGTGCTGGATCGAGCCCTCGATCTGCCGAATGCGATTTGGCGTTTCCTGGGTATTACCCAAACGCATGCGCGCTGCCTCGTTCTGACCTTCCGCTACACGGCCGTCTCGGACGAAAAACGCGAGGGACTGTTCTGGCTCGGCTTCAATACCAGCACCGGCGCCGTCATCAACGACTTGCTGGCTCGACTGCGGCCGCTGCTGGCGCAAATGCCCGCCTGGAGGTCGCCTGACGAAGCCACGGTGCTGGCGGCCGGGCCCGGGTGGAACACAGCAGCGATCGAATCCAGGGCGCGCCCGCTGATCGATCGGCAGGTTCGCGAAGAGATCGAGCCATTCCTGCGCGCCATGCAGCGGCGGCTGGCACGCGACCGCGATCGTGTTCACGCCTACCACAATGGGCTGCACCACGCGTCCAGCAGACGGCTTGCGGCACTCTCCCACGCCAAAGGCGAGCGCGCCGAAGCTGACCGGCGGCGCGAGGCGATGCGCATCGAAGCGATCGCACGGGAGTATCGCGCCAAGCTCGACGACCTGCGCCACAACTATGCGCTGCACGTCACTGTCGAATGGGTGCAGGCGCTCGAACTTTATGTGCCGGTGCAACGCTTCGACGTGCTGATCCGCCGCCGCAAAGGCGAGCGCGTGATACAGCTCGATTGGCACCCTCTGCTCAAGGCTGCGGAGGCGCCCTTGTGCGAGGCAGGCCACGGCCGCGATCGGGTCCGCCTCGTCTGCGATGAAAAGCTGCATTTGACCGAGCCCTCAGGCTTGGGGCCATGCGCCGCTTGCGGGAGGCCCTTCTGCCGCGTCTGCTACCCTGCCACCTGTCCGCGCTGTGGGAGCGCAGCCCTCTCCTGCACCGTGACCGAGGGCCTCAAACCGCGAAGAATCGCGTCATGACCGGCAAGCGAGCGTTCGTTCCGAACCGTCTGAGGCCGTGGGTCGACGCCCAACGGAAATGGAAACTGTCGGACCTGCACGTCCAGATGGCGCGCGAGCTCGGTCTCAATCCGAACAAGCTCGGGAAGATCGCCAATCATCGTCAGCAATCGTGGAAGGCTCCCCTGCCGGATTTCATTACCCGCTGCTACGTCAAGCGATTTGGCAAAGTGCCGGACGTGGTGCGAACCATCGAAGAAGTCGCTGCCGCGGAAATGGCAAAGCGCCAGGCGCGCAAGATGCGCAAGCACGGCTCGCCGCCAGGTTTCAGCGCCGATTGACAATCCAGCGCAGCCCGCACTGCGGTCGCCAGGCAGCAGGGCGACGTCATTGCGAGAACGAACTTCTTTCGGCGCGGACCGCAGGAAAACTGGAATTCGGCGGAGAATGGCGCCCCAGCGTATACGTCTCCGCCGGAACACTATGATACCGTTGGAGCCCTTGTGTCGCGCCATGGCCGACCTTCGACTTGGCGACCAATGCTATCGATCAGGCCGCCCGCCGTCCTGGCGACAAAGCTCGCAGACGCGGCTCGGCCCGAGAAGACAGGCCATCGATGGGAAGAATGGCGCGCCAGCGTAGACGAAGCTGATAACTATGTCTCCGCCGTAACCCTCTGATTTTCTGCTCTGTTTTCGCTGATCATCGCCAAGAGGCGAAGAATGCCCACTGGGGCGCTACGCCCATCGATGCGCCCGCAATCAGGATGGCAGGAAACTCTGTTCGGAATGGAGCACGACGTATCTCCAAGTCGCCGAATGCGGCGCACCCGCAGATGGTTCAGAATCGTCACCGAGGAAGGCGCTGGCAGGGCGGCCCAGGCACCGGCCAGCGCTGCGACGAGAGGCGGCACGAAGACCAGAGCGCCGGCAAGGAACCACGCGACTTGCGGCGCCCATCCGCCTTCCACCAGCGGAGGTATGAGCAGCCCAGTTGTCGCCCAGAGCAGCAGCGCCGGGAGGCCGAACAACACGATCGACAGGACGATCCCAATGCGTTGCGGAATCACCAGCATGCGTCACACTGCATCGCCGCTCTGCCTGCGCCGATAGATGGCAACAGACACTGCAATGAGCACGGTCCAGAAGACAATGCCTCCGAACGCCCAGAGATAGCCTGCCGCGCTCGCACCGTCGATGAAGGCCAGGATCGATTTCACGGACCAGGTAGCTGGGGAGAGAAGCAGGAGTTGCGCATACCAGGCGTCCTGCGGGATAAAGAGATAGAGCGCTGCGATCTGGACATAGAGGTTGAGCCCTTTGAACAGCCCAAGCGCCTGCACCTTGTCGTGCGACAGCGCCGGCACGGTGATGGCTGTCCAGACGCTGGCGAGAGACAGCGCCAGGAGAGGCGGCAGCCACTCGATCAGCGGCAGCTCAATCATGCGCGTCACCAGCACCATCGCAAGCCCGTAGGGCAGGACGAAGAGAACGCACATGACGATGCGCAGCGCGAGCACATGACTCTGCGAGAGCGGAGTCACATGCAACGCGCGGTGAACGCCGCTGTCCATCTCATCGACGATCAGCATGGCCGACAGGTAGCCCATACCCGGCATGTAGCCGAGAAGCAGAAGGAGCTGGATCGTGACCCACCAGTCGGAGAAGTAGCCGAAGGCGCGCACGACGGCTGCGATGGCCACGATCACCAGCATCAGCCCGATGATGTTGAGCAGCACTTGATCGCGCCGGATGTTGGCGAGGTCGTGGGCGGTAAGGCTCATGAGCGGGGACATAACATCCTCCTAGCAGCCGACGTGGCCGATCGTGCGTGTGTGCAGGATGAGCGCCCATCTGAAGAGGATGGCGCTGAGCAGGGTCATGTATCCGAAGGCGTAGATCAGTTCGACGGGTGTGACGGCGGACGGATCGGCGGCCCAGAGCAGCGCCCGCAACATGGCGTGGCCTGGACTTGCTCCGAACAGCACCCAAGCGAGCCAGCCTTCGACCACTCCAAAATGGGCGAGCAGAGGCAGTTCGACCACAATTGACACCGGAAAGGCGCGGGCGATGAGATGGTTGAGCGAATGCGCCGTCGCCACCATCACCAAGCCGCCGAGCACAGCCAGAACGCCGGTAAAGGTCAATGCCAAGGCCATGCGCAGCAACAGCGCGGCCGAAGGCGGCCAATAGGCGACGACAACGATTGTGAGGCCCCCGGCGATGGTCAGCGCGGCGAACGTGAGAAGCTTGGCCAGAACATAGTCGGCTGGCGAGGCAGGTGTAACGGCGAGCGCGGGGGGCGTGTTCTGCGACCGCTCTAGCAGCACGAGCCCCCCGACGAAGCCGGTGCCGACAACGGCCGGATCGAGGAGCAAGATGGCGGTGACTACCGTGGCGGGCGCGTTCTCGGGAAATAGCGCCACCACGGCCGCGAACATAGCTGTGGTGATGACGGTAAAGAGATAGATGCGTTCTCGCGCCTGGACGCGGATATCCCAGAGCATCAGCCGCAGGAGCAGCGTCGCGTTCATGCTGCTTCCTCCGCAAGGTCGAGCGAGGTGCCGGTGATATCGCTGAACACCTGGTCGAGGCTCGCTTCCTGACTGTGCAGCGTGCGCACGGCGCCTGCCTTGAGGATCGAGTGGAATTGCGAATTATCGGCCAGCCCGTCCAGCGGGAATTCGTCGGTCTCGATCCTGTCGTCGCCATGCGTGATCCGGATGGTGCGCCGACCGTATTTCGCCTTGAGCGTCTCGGGCGCATCGAGTGCCGCGAACCGTCCGGCGACCATGAAAGAAACCCGATCGCAAAGCTGGTCGACATCGTTCATGTTGTGCGTGGTCAGCACGACGGTCTTGCCGGCACGGCGGAGGTCCGCGATCACTCGTTTGATCGTGCTGGCGTTCACAGGATCGAGGCCGGCAGTCGGCTCGTCGAGGAACAGGATCTCGGGGTCGTGCTGGATTGCTCGCACGAAGTTGAGCCGCATGCGCATGCCCTTGGAGAAGGTCTCCACCTTCTTGTGCGCGACGTCCCGCAGCCCAACCAGTGCCAATAGCTCCAGCGGATCGCGGCTCCTGCGCCTGTAGAGCGATGCAAAGAACCTAAGGTTCTCGATGGCGGTGAACTTGACGTAGTGGTTGGGTAGCTCGAAGCCGACGCCAATCGTCTCGAAATAGTCCTGCGCCCTGTCTGCAAGCGGCTTGCCGAGGACTTGGACGAAGCCCTCGAAACGCCGCTGTTGGCGGGTCAGCACCTTCTGCAAGGTGCTCTTGCCAGCGCCAGAGGGTCCAAGCAGGCCGAAAATCTCTCCGCGTGCGACCGAAAAGCTCACCCCTTGGACAGCCGGCTTGATCTGGCCTGGATAACGGAAGGTGAGATTCTCGACCCTGATGGCATGTCCTACATCGGACGGCGACGACCTGTGGGAAATGACGGATTGTTCGACAGCCATGCGGCGTCCTCATTTGGTTCAGGCAACGCCCGCCATCTAGCGTTGCGTTGTGGCTATCGAGGTTGTATATCTCAAACCGACGGTCGGTTTCAAGTGAAAGGAAGTCGGCGTGATGGCCGGATGGGTGAAGAAGTCGCCTGATGTTCGGCGCAATGAACTGCTCGACAGCGCGCAGGCGCTGTTCTTCAGCAAGGGCTATGAGGCGACCACGGTCGCCGACATCATGGAAGGGGCGGGTGTTTCCAAGGGTGGCTTCTACCATCACTTCACGGCGAAGGATGACCTGCTCGAAGCGCTAGGCGAGCGGCTGGCGGCTGAGACCGCCGACCGCCTTCAGCCGATCCTCGAGGAAGACGGTCTGGACGCCGTGACGCGCATGAATGCCGTGCTGTCCCAGGCACGCCGGTTCAAAGTCGAGGATGCTGCCGCAATCCGCGCCACTTTTGATGTCGTGTTCAGGGCCGAGAACATCGTGCTCTACCACCGTCTTAATCGCGCGGTGAGCAAGGTCATGCTGCCGCTCTTCGCCGCTATCCTGACGCAAGGAAAAGAAGAGGGCCGGTTCCGCATCGACGATCCAGCCACTACTGCGGAAATTGTCATGCACTTGGGCGCATCGACTCATGACGTCGTAGCACATGCCATCGAAGCGTCCGGGACGCCCCGCGCCAACGAAGCGGCGGCCGCGCTGGACGAGCGATTGCGCCAGCAGGGCATTGCCATCGACCGCATCCTGGGGCTGCCCGATGGCACCATCGCATTTTCTGAGCCGGGATTTGCGAGGGCCGTAATGGCCGAGCCCGCTGCTGGCGGACGCTGATCGGATCGAGTTTCCGGAGTTCCAGCCGCGATGCCCATCCGCCCAACACCGGTCTTTCTTGTGGCTCGCGGCCGATGTATTGGCGCTCTGCCGTCCCGGCATTGACCGCCGCCGAGCAATTCATTGATGCGAACGCCGAAGGCCGCCAAACGCCGCCCGTCTTACGACATCGGATTTCTTCCGGCGTGGTCCGGCGTAGCGGATTGCAGGAAATCGTAGATTTGGTGGAGTTTGGCGCGCCCGAAGAGATTCGAACTCCTAACCTTCTGATCCGTAGTCAGATGCTCTATCCAGTTGAGCTACGGGCGCATGGCCGGACGGCCTCGTCGAGGGGTCCGGCGAAGAGGGGCGCACCCTAGTGAAAGCGGCCCGCGGATGCAAGCCAAGAGACGGCCGCGACAGGCCGCCGCGCGGGAGCCTGCCGGAGGCCGCCGATATCCGCCAAGCCTTTCTCGCGGCTCGGAAATCGGCGTCTTGGACCTCTTCCGGCCTTTCCAGTAGCATGACCGCCCTCTGATTTCGGGATGCACCGGGCGATGCTCGCCACCAAGCCGGCGACGGCCTTTTCCCTTTTCGCTCTGGTCGGGCTGGTCCTTGGCCTGGCCGCGCCCGTTCTTGCGCAGGACCTGTCGGCGGCCGACCGCTCGGCCATCCGCGACGTCATCCGGAACCAGGTCGACGCCTTCCGCCGCGACGACGGCGAGGGCGCCTTCGGCTACGCCTCGCCCTCCATCCGCGGCATGTTCGGCACATCCGAGATCTTCATGGACATGGTCCGGCAGGGCTATCAGCCGGTCTACCGTCCGCGCGTGTTCGACTTCGGCGAGATCGTGACCCTGCACGGCCAGGTCACGCAGAAGGTCCACGTCGTCGGGCCCGACGGGCGGCCGGTGACCGCCTTCTATCCGATGGTGCGGCTGCCCGACGGCACGTGGCGCATCGACGGCTGCTTCCTGCAGGCGCCGGACGAACACCAGGCCTGATCCAAAAAGTCGTGGACCGCGTCTCGCCCAAGGTGCTGGCGCTGCTGGCCCTGCTCACCGCCGTTTGGGGCACCAACTGGCCCCTGTTCAAGATCGCGCTCGACGAGCTGCCGGTGCTCACCTTCCGCAGCATCACCATGGTCACCGCCTTTGTCGTGCTGACGGCCATCCTGGTGGTGCGTCGCGACAGCTTCGCCGTTCCCAAGGGCAAATGGCCCAACCTGGTCGCGGCTTCGGCGATGAACATCCTCGTGTGGAACATCGCGACGTCGCTCGCCGTGCTCTACATCCCGTCGGGCCACGCTTCGGTGCTCGCCTACACCATGCCCTTGTGGGTGGCGCTGCTGGGCTTCGCGGTCTTCGGCCAGCGCCTGACCGGCCGGTTGCTGACCGCCATCGCGATCGGCGCGGTGGCGGTGCTGGCGCTGATGCTGCCCAACTTCAGGAGCTACGAGACGGCGCCGGCCGGCCTGTTCTGGGGGCTGTTCGCGGGCTTCTGCTGGGCGGTCGGCACCTTCATCGTCAAGCGCACGGCGTGGCCCGGCATGGGCCTGTCGCTCACCTTCTGGCAGATCGTCATCAGCCTGCCGCCGATCCTGCTGGGCGCGCTGGTGATCGACGGCATTCCCGACCACTGGCCGTCGGCCAAGGCGCTCATCGCCACGATCTACACCGGCGCCATTCCCATGGCGCTGGGAACCGCCACCTGGTTCGCCCTGGTGAAGCTTCTGCCGGCGCAGGTCGCGGCGCTCTCGTCGATCGCCATCCCGATCGTGGCCATCGTGAGCGGCGTGCTGCTGCTCGACGAACCGCTGTCGGCGCTGCAGACCGTCGCCATCGGCTCCACCGTCGTGGCGCTGTGGCTCGCCCTGGTGCCGGGACGGGAACGCTGAGGATCAGCCCAGCTCGAAGCTGGTCACGCCGAACAGGCCGGCATGGTCGACCTCGGGATTGGCGCCGGTATACATGCGCGCGGTCTCGAAGGATGGCTTCATGCCGGCCGCCTCGACCAGCGCGACGCCAGGCTTGTTGATGTCCGGCACGTCGATCGCCACCGCCTTGGCGCCCATCTTCGCCGCCAGCGCCGAGACCAGCGCCGCCGCGATGTCGGACGACTCGGCAAACAGCGGCCCGACGCGCGACGTTGTCCGGCACGAACGCATGACGGCAAAACCCGCAAGCTTGCCGTCGCGCAGGGCGACCATGGCCGCACGCTCGGGCAGCGTGATCCAGGCGGCCAGGAAACTGTCGCGGGCCTCGGAGAAGAAACGGCGGTCGAAGGCGGCGAGCCGGTCGAACGGCACGCTCTGCGCATCGATCAGGCTGACGCCGGCTGGCGGCTTGCCGACGGGCGGCGGGCCTTCGTAGCGGATGTTGTTCCAGGCCAACCGGAAACCCGACCTGCGATAGTTCGGCTGCTGGGCCGGCACGCCGTCGAGCCCGACATTGCGGCCGGCCAACCGCGCCATGCCGGCCTGCCAGGTCTGGATGCCGTAGCCTTTGCCGCGCGCGACCGGCCGGGCGATGTAGAAACCCAGGAAGCCGAAGCCCTGGCCGTACTTCACGACCGAGATGCAGGTGACCGGCTCGCCGTCGAGGCGGCCGACCAGGAAGCCGGCGGGATCGGCGGCAAAGAAGGCGTAGGCGTCGGTGTTGCCCGGGTTCCAGCCCTCGTCGCCGGCCCAGCGGGCCATGCGCTGCACGTCGTCGGCACTACCGACCGCGATCTCGAATTTCGACATGTTTCTCCACTGTCAGCGCTTGTCCCGCACCGCTCGTTCCAGGGCTATGCGAATGAACCGCTGATAGGGGACTCCGGCCTTCTTCGCTTGCGAGCGCACGGCCCTCAGCAATTCATCGGGTAGTCGAACGCTGATTGCCCGGTTCTTCGGCTTCAATTCGTAGCGCACCAATCTCAGCCCGGAAAGATCATAGGTCGACAGATCCGCCTCGGCGACGAAGGCTTCGGCGGCGCGATCACTCTTCAGCGTCGGCAATCGCTTTTTCATAGGCCCGGATCTCCTTCGCATGCATGTAGCGAGCGCTGATCGGCCGAATCAAACGGCGGCCACCGCGCCGTCGCTCGGTGAACACCAGAAACACCGCCCGCCCTTCCGACGTAAACCCAATCGCCTTCAAACGCTTCTTCCGCACGGAGTGCCGCGGATCAGGCAGTATCGCGACCGGTCCGGCGAACAAATCCTCTATGGCCGCGATCGGAACGCCATGCTTCCGGCACTTCCCCAGGTTTCCAGCGTCCCAGTCGAAGCCGTCAAAGGTCTCCGGCATCGGCGTTTTGTATCACAAATGTATATACAAATGCAATACGGAAGAACGCCTACTCCGCCGCCTTCGCCGTCGCCGAGAAGAAGCGGTTCTCCGGCCGCGGCAGGCCGAGATTCTCGCGCAGGGTCTTGCCCTCGTACTCGGTGCGGAAGATGCCGCGGCGCTGCAGCTCGGGCACGACCAGATTGACGAAGTCGTCGAGCCCACCCGGCAGGTAGGGGAACATCACGTTGAAGCCGTCGGAGGCGCCGGTCGTGAGCCACTCTTCCATCTGATCGACGATCATCCGGGGCGTGCCCATCATGGCGAGGCCGCCGTAGCCGCCCAGGCGACCGGCGATCTGGCGCACCGTCAGGTTCTCGCGCTTGGCGAGCGCAATCACCCGCTCGCGGCCGCTCTTGCTCTGGTTGGTCTCGGGAATGTCGGGCAGCGGTCCGTCGGGATCGAACTTGCGCGCGTCCTGGCCGACGGCGATCGAGAGGGCCGCGATCCCGCTCTCATAGCTCACCAGGCTGTCGAGCCTGGCGCGCTTCTCCTTCGCCTCGTCGAGCGAGGAGCCGATGATGGTGAAGGCGCCGGGCAGGATCTTTAGGTGATCGGGGTTGCGGCCGACCTTCGCTGCGCGGCCTTTCACGTCGGCATAGAAGGCGCGGCCGGCCTCGATCGGGCCGCCGGCGGCGAACACCACCTCGGCGGTCTCGGCGGCGAGCTGGCGGCCGTCATCCGAGGCGCCGGCCTGCACCATCACCGGCCAGCCCTGGATCGGCCGGGCGATGTTGAGCGGCCCGCGCACCTTCAGGTACTTGCCCTTGTGGTTCAGGACATGGAGCATGTCGGGATCGAAGTAGATGCCCTGCTCGACGTCGCGGATGAAGGCGTCGTCGGCCCATGAATCCCAGAGACCGGTGACGACGTCGAAGAACTCGCGGGCGCGGGCATAGCGCTCGGCATGCTCCATCTGCTCGTCCATGCCGAAGTTCAGCGCCGCATCGGGATTGGAGGTCGTGACGAGATTCCAGCCGGCGCGGCCCTCGGAGATGTGGTCGAGCGAGGCGAAGCGCCGCGCGATGGTGTAGGCGGGCTCGAAGGTGGTCGAGGCCGTGGCGATCAGGCCCAGGTGCTGGGTGTGCTGGGCGAGCGCCGGCAGCAGCGTCAGCGGATCGAACGAGGTCACCGTGGCGCTGCGCTTCAGGGCCTCCATCGGCATGTTCAGCACGGCCAGGTGATCGGCCATGAAGAAGGCGTCGAACCTGCCGCGCTCCAGGGCCTGGGCGTAGCGGATCAGCGCCTTGAGATTGAAGTTGGCGTCCGGCGTGCCGCCGGGATAGCGCCAGGCGGCGGTGTGAATGCTGACCGGGCGCATGAAGGCGCCGAGCCGCAGTTGGCGTTTGGAGCTCATGGGCTCCAATCTTGCCCTTGCCGGGCCGGCCGGCAAGACGGCGTCGGACGACAAGAACTAATCAACGATTTCCTTTTCTTTTCGAACGATCGATTCAGCACTTCTTGCCTCTCGACAGGACTTGCGATCAGGCCGGTACCGTATCGGTCCATTCCTTGGTTGTTCCTCTGAAGCGCCGAAACCGCCTACGAAAATCCGCGGACTTGACTGCAAGCTGCGTGTATTTGGGGTCGTCGGGACTCGCGACCAAGGAAAGAGCGCTCGCACCACGACGGACAAATCCATCCCGCACGGTCGTCTCAGGAATCAACTCGAGAACATCAAGACGACGCACTCCGTAGAGCGGCATCTTCTCGGCAATCGTCTTTCCGCAGAAGGCCAAAATTTCGTCATCGGTATTTGCGACTGCACGAGCGGTGACGCCAAACGACTCATTCGCGCCTTGCTGGTACAGCATTTTCGCTGCCTCGGGCAGTGGCAAGTATTCCGGCTCCAAAAACGGAGCTACTCGTTGTTTGACTTCCGGCCACCAGATCAGAACGGCGAAACCGACCAATGCAAAGGGCACTCCCCATACGGCTAAGAAGTCCACTGTCAGCATTGCATCCGGAGCGAAGCCAAGTCGTCTCATCGCACGCTCAATGACATGGTCTCTTACAGCGCCAATCCAGAAGTGTGCGGTCGCTGCAGCGGCTACCACAATGAACCCACTGAGTATTCTTATAGCTGGGAACATCGAATTGGACTCCGCGGCGCCAAGTTCAGCTAGGAGGACCACAAAGTGAGCAACCGTTCCGATAGCTGTCGCCTTTCGATCCATCGGTCGTCGCCAGTACCGATGTCGACAACCATCCACATCACAGACCCCCGCGACGACACGCCGCTTGGCATAATCATCGCCCTTTGGGGATCCGAATGCAGATACTCTTCTGCCTTGTCATCGCCTCTCGCCGGTGTAGCTGCGAGCGCGATGAGAACGTTGGCGTCTCGCTGCTCCGAAGTTGTAGCGATCGCATGTTGCATCAACGGAGCCCTCAACAATCGTAGGTCATTGCTGAGTGACTCAAACTCTTCCGACATCGGCCAGATCTGTCGTTCTTCGAGCAACCTCACGATCTCGTACGCGTCGGCTATCCACTGAACGGACATCCTCGACTGATGGTGAAAGCCGAAAGGGTCCGCCTGAGCGCCGGAAGTCGGCGTGAACTCCTCTTCCATGCAGCGTAAGAGCATGTCCTGCTGACCGAGTGATTGGACCGACGCCATCAGCAATGAGCGCGGCAACCTTCCACCAACTTTGGCGGATGCCGTGATCCACTTGGAGTGAAGCGCCGACTGCTTTGCCATAGCGTGGCTAAACGCGAGGCTGATCAAATGGCCGACACTCCTGGCAGCGCCGAAGGTCGTGAGTTGGTCATAGTGATCAGCCGACATCAGCACGATATCGCGGCGGCCGTGTCGCGTGATCTCGACTGGCTCCTGCTGGGCTCTCTGCTGGTACTCGCCGGGCTTTCGCTGAAACTCGGCCGCATTTATTTTGATCATGTGTTTTTCTGCGTATTATAATAGACATTACACGTATAATAGCCGCAGAGCGGCATATGTCAATCGAACTTCAGTCATTGAGTGCAAGTCGTGCGGCCTACACCCCCGGCAAGCTGAACTACGGCACCGTCGGTGGCGGCGGTGCGTGGCCACACAAGCAATGGCGCCAGCATCGGCTCGAGCCCCCATGCACCACCCCTCTACGGTGCGAAAAAACTCGCGAAACGA
>WHTW01000067.1 GCA_009377525.1 Rhodospirillales bacterium | reverse complement strand
TGCTGCGCACGAAGAAACCTCCGGCAAAAACGCCTCCGCTTATGACGCAGTAAGATTAGGACGCACGTTACCGGCCAAGGCAACGCTGTCATCCAGAGCGTAAGCGAGGGAGCTTTCCTGCGGCCTCAAAGGCCCCTCGCTGCGCTCGGGGTGACGGCTGTTACGGTTCGATCCGTTCGAGCAACGCGCCTCTGCCATCGAGCGCGACCAGCGCCGGCACCTGCCGCGTCACCGTCAGCACCCGTCCATCGTCGGCCGCTTCGCCGGGGCCCGCGCCGCGGACCAGCCGTGGCAGCCCTTTCCAGCCCGCATCGTCGCCGCGCGTCAGGGCGGCGAGCGCGTGATCGCTCTGGCCGTTCCACCAGAAGGCATCGGCCTGGCGGCGACGATCGAGGCCTATGGTGGCAGTGTCGAGGACGGCCGCATCGCCTGCCGTGCCGGCCCGACAGCGATGGCGCGCCAACATCCAATCGAGCACCGAGAGCGGCGACATGGCGAACTGCAGGCTGAGCAGCTTGTGCCACCTCTCCTCCTGGGCCGCCGCGCAGGAAGAAGAAGACGTCGCAGGCAAGGTTGGTCGCCAGCAGCCGGCGGCGCAGCAACAGCATCAGGTCCAGCGCGCGGCCAGGATTGCCGTCGCCGCCCAGCATGTTGCCCGGCACCACCAGCTTGTCGCCGCGCTGCCAGCGCTGCAGCAGCGCGCCGGCCAGGGCCTCGAGCGCCCGATCGTTGGCCTGCTGGGCGCCCAGAGCCCAGATGCGGCCGCCGTCGCTGACGCGGGCGATGGTTGGACCAGCCATGGGCGGCTCATGAAAAAGGCGGCGCGACGTTTCAGTCGGCCGCCTTTCAGCTCATCCCGTGCCAGGTCCGCCGTCTAGGCGACCTTCTGCAGCACGCTGTTCAGCTTCTGCGTGGCGACGTCCTTGTCGATGCGCTCGACGGCCGCCAGCTCGCGCGCCAGCCGGTCCAGCGCCGCCTCGTAGATCTGGCGCTCGCTGTAGGACTGGTCGGGCTGACCGGCATTGCGATGCAGGTCGCGCACGACTTCGGCGATCGACACCGGATCGCCGGAGTTGATCTTGGCTTCGTATTCCTGCGCCCGGCGGTTCCACATGGCGCGGCTGACGCGGCTGCGGCCCTTCAGGGTCACCAGCGCGTTCTCCATGATCTTGCGCGAGCTGAGCTTGCGCAGGCCGGAAATCTTGGCCTTCGCCACCGGCACGCGCAGCATCATGCGCTCCTGCTCGAACGAAATGACGAACAGATCGAGCTTGTGCCCGGCGATCTCCTTCGCCTCGATATCGATCACACGACCGACACCGTGCGTCGGATAGACCACGAAATCGCCTTTCTCGAAGGCAAACTCCTTCGGCTTGGCCGCAATCTTCTTCGGCTTGGCCATATCTTCAGATCCCTTCACGTCCACGTCCTACCCCGCGCTGAAGCGATACCGTGACCACCGCCCACGCCCCTTGCATGTTCGGCCTGATGCAGGTATCCGTAAGTTGTTTTCGGATACCCACCAGGACACCGAACCGGCGGCGGACCGACCTCGGACCGCTCCCGACGGGACCCTTATATCAGAGATTCGCCCTAGAGTCGCGGGCGATGTTGCATTTCGGCAACGGTCTGCCCATGCAACAGTTGCATGACTGTCGCAAAAGATGCGCCAACAGCGCGAAAAGTAGCTTTTCCTATCGCGCCGCGGGCTTGTCCGAGAAATACTTTTCGAACTTGTCTTTTTCGTCCTTGAAATCGTCGGCGTCGGCCGGCGCCTCCCCCTTGCGGGTGATGTTCGGCCAGGCCGTCGACAGGCTGCGGTTGAGCTCCAGCCACTTCTCCAGGCCCTTCTCGGTGTCGGGCAGGATGGCGTTAGGCGGGCATTCGGGCTCGCAGACGCCGCAGTCGATACATTCGTCCGGATTGATGATCAACATGTTCTCGCCCTCGTAGAAGCAATCCACGGGGCAGACTTCGACGCAGTCCATGTACTTGCACTTGATGCAAGCCTCGGTCACGACATAGGTCATCAACTGACTCCTAAGCGGCGGCGTGCTTAACGCGCTGAACGGGCGTGCGCAAGATGGCGAATCACCTGCCGGGCCGTGCGAGTCAGCCGCCGTCAATCTCGTCATACAACGCTCTTGCCTCCGGAGCGGGACCACGACGCTCACCCAAGGCCACGATCCGCACCACGCGCACCCGTGGCCCCAATGCGAAGGTCAGCACCATGCCAGGCGCCACGCTGGCGTGGGGTTTGTCAACGACGCGACCGTCGATGCGGCAGCGCGACTTCTCGATGAAGCGCGTGGCGAGGCTGCGGGACTTGAAGAAGCGCGCATGCCACAGCCACTTGTCGAGCCGCATCGCGCCTCGGGCTCTTACTTCTTTCCGCCGAGCTTCAGCTCGAGCAGCTTGGCGAACGGCGAATCGGCCGCGTCACCCTTCTTCTCGGTGGTGGCGTAGAGGCGCAGCGCCGGCCCGCCGCTGTCGCGGCGCGGCGGCCCGCGGCGATCCTCGCGCGGCCGATCCTCTCGCGGACCGCCGCTCGGCGGCGGACGATCGTCACGGCGCTCCTTGTTGGGCGGGCCATCGCGTCGCCGCTCGTCCTTGCCACGCTCAGGCCGCGGCGAATCGGCAAAGAACTGCCGCTCGTTCGGCCGTTCGGGCCGTTCGCGGCGGCGCTGATCGCGCTGCTGCCTCTGCTGCTGGCGTTGGCGTTCGCGCTGCTCCTCGCGCTCGCGCACGAAGCGCGGCTTCACCGAGAAGGCGTGCAGCGGCCCGTGCTCCTCCGACGGCGGATGCACGCGATAGCCCAGCCCGTGCAGCACGTTGGCCATCTCGGGCTCCGAGCAGCCGACCAGCGACATCATCTGCGGCGTGGCCCGGAACCAGCCCGGCGGCAGCGGACGCGGGCCCGCCTTCTCTGCCTCGTCAGCCTTGGCTTCCTCCGCGACCGGCGCCGGCTGCTCCGCCGAAGTCTCTTCCGGCTTGGCCTCTGTAGGCTCCCCTTCGACCTTCGTCTCTTCGATCCTGGCCTCTTCGGCGGCCGGTGCTTCGGCGACGATTTTTTCGGCCTGCACCGGCTCGCTCACGGCCGCGACCGGCGTCGCGGTCATTTCTTTGGCGGCGGCCTCGGCAACGGGCTCGGCCGGCGCTGGCTCGCTCTCGCCAAAGGCCGCAGCGACGATCGCCCATTCGCTGATCTCGTCGGTCGATGGAACTGCGGCGGCGGCCTCCGCCGGCGCAGCGTCGGGCTTTTCCTGCTGCTGCTGCCGCTGCTGTTGCGCCCGCCGCGCCGCCTCGCGGCTTTCGCGCACGGCATGACGCGCCATCGCCGCCAGACGCTCGACCATGTCGGCGCGGATGGCGTGATCGCCGAGCGGCAGATAGCCGATGGTGGCGTAGAAATCGCGCGGCGCGCCTTGCGGCAGGTCCATCGAGGTGCGGCCTTCGACGGGCAGCGGCGGGATGGTCTCGCGGTTGTTCGCCACCATCCAGAGCCCCGCGCGGAGCCGGATCGGCACCGGCTTCAGCATGCTCGGGAAGTAGAGCGAATAGACGCCCACCCGCACGCCGAGCCGCGCCAGCGCCTTGCGATCCTCTTCGTTGAGCTGAGCGAGCTGGTCCTCGATCGGCCGGCGCGCCAGCACGCCCAGGCTCTCGCAAAGCTGGAAGATGATGCCGCGCGCGCCGGCCGGCAGTTCCATCGTGGCACGGGCGTCCATCAACTCGCTGAGACCCAGGCGAATGCGCGTCTCGACCCAGGTGGCGGCGCGCTTGCGCACTTCCTCGCGCGCCGGTCCATCCAGAAGGTCGGACGGCAACGCCTCGACCTTGGGCGCCAGGATGTCACCGCTCGGCAGCAGGCGCGCAACGGGACCGCCGCCCCAGCAGACGCGCAATTGCGAGTCGAACACCAGTTCGCCGTCGGCCGAGCCGGTGAAGGCCTGAAGGCGCGCAGGCAGGTCTTGCCGCAGCGCGCGCAACGCGGCGCTCAGCACGGCTTTCTGGTCGGCGTGGCCCTCGGTCGTGTCTGGCACGAAGCGGAACCCCTCGATGCGGCCGAGATGCTCTCCTTCGACCGACACCTCGCCCGCCGCAGCGACCGACGACGTCATTTCACCCTCATCATGCAATCTTCGTACAAGCAGGGCCGCACGTCTATCGACAAACCTTTGCGTCAGGCGCTGATGGAGGACGTCGGAAAGCTTGTCCTCGATGGCGCGTGTCCGTTCCTGCCAATGGACCGAACGCTGGATCCAGTCGGGACGATGCGAAATATAAGTCCACGTCCGCACATGGGCGATTCGCGCCATCAAGGTGTCGATGTCGCCGTCGTAGCGCTCCAGGCGCTTGATGTGGCTGTCGATCCAGTCCTCGGGCAGCCGCTCGCCGCCTTGCGTCAGATGCGCGAAGAGCTGGCCCAGCAGCCGGGTGTGCTCTTCCGTCATCGTCTTGCGGAAATCGGGCACCTGGCAGACTTCCCAGAGCAGTTTTACGCGCTGCGGCGTGCGCAGGCGGGGCAGGAACTCCGAGTGCGTCGACAGGGTCTGCAGGGCGAGTTGATCGTCCTGTTCGCGAACTCTCTGCAGGGCGGCGTGATGCGGCGGCCGGTTGAGCGAGGCGATCAGGGCCGACACCGAATGGAAATGCAGGTCGCTGTTGCGCCACTGCACATCGCGCAGTGGATCGAAACGGTGGTTCTCGATCGCCTCGACCACCTCGGGCTCGAGCCCGCCGATCTCGGCCGTGGTGCCGAAGGTGCCGTCGTTCATGTGGCGGCCGGCGCGGCCGGCGATCTGAGCAAGCTCGACATTGCGCAGCGGCCGAAGCGTGCGGCCGTCATATTTGCGCAACGAGGCGAACCAGACATGGTTCACGTCCATGTTGAGGCCCATGCCGATCGCGTCGGTCGCCACCAGGTAGTCGACCTCGCCCGACTGGAACATGTCGACCTGGGCGTTGCGCGTGCGCGGGCTCAAGGCGCCCATCACGATCGCCGTGCCACCGCGCTGGCGGCGGATCAGCTCGGCGATAGCGTAGACCTCGCTCGCCGAGAAGCCGACGACCGCCGAGCGCCGCGGCAGGCGCGTTGCCTTCTTGGGCCCGGCATAGGCGAGCTTGGAGAAGCGCGGCCGCGCCACGACGTCGATGTCGGGCAGCAGGCGATTGAGCACTGGCCGGATGGTGTCGGCACCCAGCAGCATGGTTTCGTGCGTGCCGCGTGCGTTGAGGACCCGGTCGGTGAAGAAGTGGCCGCGTTCGGGATCGGCCGCCATCTGCACCTCGTCGACGGCGAGGAACGATACCTGACGGTCGAGCGGCATGGATTCGACGGTGCAGACGAAATAGCGCGCGCCGGGCGGGGCGATCTTCTCCTCGCCGGTGATCAGCGCGACTTGCGGAGCGCCCTTGACCTTGACGATGCGATCGTAGTTCTCGCGCGCCAAGAGGCGCAACGGGAAGCCGATCATGCCCGACTCGTGGCCGAGCATGCGTTCGATGGCGAGGTAGGTCTTGCCGGTGTTCGTCGGCCCAAGGACGGCCGTCAGCCGGCCGGCAGCGCTGGTAAGCGACATCGGCCCACCTTCGCGCGGGCCTGTGGCCGAAGCAAGGCCTCGACCCGAGACTGGAGCGGTTTGCGATCAGCTGGAACCGCACGCGGTTCCATCTGATCGCAAACGCGCGCACGGGGAATGCTCGTTTCACAGGGCACATTCCGTCCGGCTGATCCCAGCCGGACGGAATGTGTTCCTAGCCGGAGACCATCGGCTCCAGCTTGTTGCAGCCGATCACCGGACCATGGTCGGCGCGCTGCACGATCACCGCCGCGCCGAGGCTCGGTTGCAGGCGGGCATCCTCGATCGTCCAGCTCGCGGCCTGGCCGTCCCAGCGGCTCAGCACTTCCAGGCGGCGCACGATGTTGAAGTTCTCCAGCATGCGGCCCTGGTTCTCGCCGCTGGCGACCGGCGTCGAATGGCGACGGTCGTAGATCGCGAGCGTGACGTCGGCCGGCATGCCCTCGAGCGGGAAGGCGGCGAGCTTGACGGTGAGCGCGCCGCCCGTGCTGCGCGACAGCTCGGGCGTGGCGCGCCTGGTCGAGCGGCGCTGCGCCTCGGCCAGCAAGCGCTCGATGCCGGCGCGCTCGCGGCCGGTGTCGTGGCCGATGCCTTCGACCACCATCTCCGGCGTGTAGACATAACGCTGCTTCAGCACGCGCGCGTAAGCGCGCTGGCGGTCGGTGGTGGCGCGCGTCGCGAAGGCATCCTTCCAGCCGATGTAGTCCCAGTAATCGACATGGAACGACAGCGCGACGATATCGGGTCGCTTGGCCAGCATGCCGAGATAGGCGTCGGCCGGCGGGCAGGAGCTGCAGCCCTGCGAGGTGAAGAGCTCGATCGCCCACGGTCCTTCGACGGGAGCGAGGGTCTTGGCTGGCACGACACGCACGCTCGAGACCGCAACGCCCGCCGCCGCGGCGCCGCCGATCAGCAGGGACCGCCGCCCAGGACCCGAAACTTTCACCATGACGCAAAGATGCGCGCGCTTGGCCCTTCCTGCCAATCAACAAACGGTTAGTCGGCAATCACGGCAGATCGCGCTCACTGGACTCTCTTTAGGTAATATTATAACAATTCCCGTCATGCATGAGCCTGTCTCGCCCGGTACCGCGCTGCTCGCCATGAGTGCGTCCGCTCGCATTGCTGCTGCGCTTGGCGTGTCGGCCTTGCTGTGGCTCGCCGCGTGGTGGGCGCTGTGAACGCGGCCCTTCGCCTGGTGAACCTGACGGTGAGCTACGACCGTCATCCGGCGGTGCATCACCTGTCGGCGGAAATTCCGGCAGCCGAGATGACGGCCATCGTCGGCCCCAACGGCGCCGGCAAGAGCACGCTGCTCAAGGCCTTGCTGGGTCTCGCCCCGCACATCGAGGGCCGCATCGAAACGACGGCCAAGCGTATCGCCTATCTGCCGCAGCAGGCCGAGATCGATCGCTCCTTCCCGATCTCGGTGTTCGACACCGTGCTGCTCGGCCGCTGGTCGCGCTTCGGCGGCTTTGGTGCTGCCAAGCATGTCGACATCCACGACGCGCAGCATGCCATCGAAGCGGTCGGGCTGGCGGGCTTCGAGCGCCGGCCGATCGACACCTTGTCGGTCGGCCAGTTCCAGCGCGTGCTGTTCGCCCGCCTGCTGCTGCAGGACGCCGATCTCGTCCTGCTGGACGAGCCGTTTGCCGCCATCGATTCCAAGACCGTCAACGACCTCATGGCTGTGATCCAGCGCTGGCGCGCCGAGCAGCGCACCGTGATCGCGGTCCTGCACGATCTCGATCAGGTCCGGCGCGACTTCCCCAACGCGCTGCTGCTGGCGCGCGAGTTGGTCGATGCCGGCCCGACCGCCAGGGTTCTGTCGGCCGAGAACCTGTTGCGCGCCCGCGCCATGGCCGAGGCCTGGGACGAGCACGCCGACGCTTGCGACGTGCCGATGAAGCTGAGTGCATAACCACAACGCCGCGTAAGCGTGATGCTCTACGACCTCCTCATCGAACCGTTCGCGGATTTCGGCTTCATGCGCCGCGCCCTGGTGGCGAGTCTGGCGCTGTCGGTCGGCGGCTCGGCGATCGGCGTGTTCCTGATCCTGCGGCGCATGAGCCTGATGGGCGACGCGCTCGCTCATTCTCTGCTGCCCGGCGCGGCGCTCGGGTTCCTGCTGGGCGGTCTGTCATTGCCGGCCATGAGCCTTGGCGGCTTTGTAGCCGGCGTCGCCACCGCGCTGATATCCGGCGTGATCGCCCGCTTCTCGAGCATGCGTGAGGATGCGAGCTTCGCGGCCGCCTATCTCACCGCCATGGCGCTCGGCGTGCTGATCGTGTCGTTGCGCGGCTCGGCGGTCGACCTGATGAACATCCTGTTCGGCGCCATCCTCGCCGTCGACGAGACCGCGCTGGCGCTGGTGGCCTCGACCGCGACGCTCACGCTGGTCGGCCTCGCCGCCATCTACCGGCCGCTGGTCGTCGAATGTTTCAATCCGGGCTTCCTCGCCGCCATGGGCATCAGGGGCTCGGTCTATCACTACCTGTTCCTGGCGCTGGCGGTGCTGAACATGGTGGCGGGCTTCCAGGCGCTCGGCACCTTGATGGCGCTCGGCCTGATCCTGCTGCCCGCCGTCGCCGCCTCGTTCTGGGCGCGCGAGGTGTGGTCGATGACCCTGGTCGCCGCGCCCATGGCCTTTGCGTCGGCGCTCATCGGCTTGCTGGTTTCCTTCCACGTCGGCCTGCCGTCGGGCCCGGTGATCGTGCTGTTCGCCAGCCTGTTCTTCCTGGGTTCGCTGCTCCTGGGCTCGCGCGCCTCGGTGCGCGCCAGGCTCTCCCATCCGGTTCACCTTCGCGGCTAGCCCCTCTTCGAGAGGTATGCGCTAGACTGGCGCGATGGCTGACACTCCTTCACCCGTGCCCGGCGTCACGCTCAAGACGACCAAGGCCAACAACATCGACATGCGCTACGCCGAGATCGGCAGCGGCCCGCTGGTGCTGTTCTGCCACGGCTGGCCGGAGAGCTGGTACTCATGGCGCCATCAGCTCACCGCGGTGAGCGCCGCGGGCTTCCGCTGCGTGGCGCCCGATATGCGCGGCTATGGCGGCACTGAGGCGCCCGAGCCGATCGACCAGTACACGCTCTATCATCTGGTCGGCGACATGGCCGAGCTGGTGAAGGCCCTCAGCGACAAGAATGGGGGTGAGACGAGGGCCGTCATCGTCGGCCACGACTGGGGCGCGCCGGTCGCCTGGCACGCGGCCCTGTGGCGGCCCGATCTCTTTGCCGCCGTCTGCGCCATGAGCGTGCCCTATGCGCCGCCGGGCTATGTCGACGTGCTGAGCGCGCTCGAGAAGCTCGGCATCAACGACTTCTACCTGCAGTACTTCCAGAAGCCCGGCGTGCCCGAGGCCGAGCTGCAGCAGGACATCCGCGGTGCGCTGCGGCGGATCTACTTCACCGCCGGCGGCGAGCTCACCGAGAAGGGCAAGGGCTTCGCCCGCCTGACCGGCGGCACGCTACTGGCCAACACCGTCGATCCGCCGACCCTGCCCGCGTGGCTGAGCGAGGCCGATCTCGACTACTACACCCAGGAATTCTCCCGCACCGGCTTTCGCGGCGGCCTGAACTGGTACCGCAACCTGCGGCGCAACTGGGAGCTCGGTGGCCCATGGCGCGGCCAGCCGATCCGCCAGCCGTCGCTGTTCATCGCCGGCAGCCGCGACGGCGTGCTGCGCTTCCCGGCGGCGCAGGCCCAGCTCGATGCCTACCCGAAGACCCTGCCCGGCATGCGCGGCAGCCACATCCTCGATGGCGCGGGCCACTGGGTGCAGCAGGAACGGCCGGGCGAGGTGAACGCCCTGCTCATCGCGTTTTTGAAGGGTTTGGTGGCTTGATAAAGACGGCCTTTCTTCCTATCTTCCTCATATAGGAAGACAGGAAGAAAAATGGTCCTCAACATCAAGAACCCCGAGACGGAGCGGGTCGTTCGCGAACTCGCCAAGCGCACCGGCTTGTCCATTACCGAAGCCGTGTATCAGGCTGCGGTGGAGAAGCTGCGGGCGATGGCCGCCCAGCACGAGGCCCGCCTTGCCCAGATGACGCCGGCGCAGCGCGAAAAGCTGCGTCGGATCGAAGCGATCAGCAAGAGTGCGGCGGCGCTGCCGGTCTTCGACAACAGAACACCCGATGAGATCATTGGCTATGATGACAAGGGCGTCTGGTGATCGTTGTCGATTCATCGGCGATCGTTGCGATACTTCGTGGCGAAGCCGACGCACCGCTCTATGGGCGGGTTCTCGCGACGGCCAATGAAGTGCGCATGTCGACCGTGACCGACTACGAACTCCGTATCGTCCTCGGCCGATACGGACCAGCCCTGGTCGAGCGCTATAATATCCTCGTCGACGAGATCGGAATCGTGATGGTGGACTTCGACCAGACCGAATCGCTCAAGTCCCATGAGGCCTATCGTCTCTTTGGCAAAGGCAACCACCCTGCCGGCCTCAACATGGGCGACTGTGTTGCCTACGCCCTGGCCAAAAGGCTCGACGCACCACTCCTGTTCAAGGGCAACGACTTCGCGCGCACGGACGTTCGGCGCGCTCTCTAGTCGACCGGCGCGGCGTAGGGCATACTTCCAGCGCTTCTCGGAGGCGCCGATGATCCGTCCTCTCAGCCTGGCTCTTGCCGTTCTGCTGGCCGCGACCGCGCCGTCCTGGGCGCAATGCGATGATGGCCCACCGCCTCCGCCGCCGCAGGGCGATCAGCCCACGACCTGACATGCCACTGCCGTCTCGGCGCCTGCTGCTGGTGGCGCTTCCGCTTGCTTGTGTCGGTGCCTGCGCGCCGGCCGCAAACTATTCGGCGATGGTTGCCGGCGCGCCACCGGGCCAGGCGCCGGCACCGGTCTATCGCAATGCCATCGCCGTCGGGTCGGTTACGCTGGGCCGCGACAGGGGTACGCCCTGGACGTCCGCGGTCAGTCCCGATCAGGTGCAGCAAGCGCTGGTTCAGACGCTGGCCGCCGCCGGACTGGGGCGGCCAGCAAACGGCCGCTTCCGTCTCGACGGCATGTTGCTCACGCTCGATCGTCCCTATGCCGGCTTCGCCATGACGGTGACGGCGACCATCGCCTGGCGCCTGACCGACACCACCAATGGTGCCGCGGTCTACGATCGGGCCTTCAGGACCTTGGGCACGGCGACACTCGATGACGCGATCGACAACAACAACCGCCTGCGCATCGCCGATCAGCGCGCCGTGCGCGCCAACCTGCAGGGGCTTGTGCAGGACCTCTACGCCCTGCCGTCCCGCTGACCGGAGCGGCTTCCGATCAGATGGAACCGCTTGCGGTTCCATCTGATCGGAAACGCGTTGATCCGACAGAGGTCCCACAGGGCATTATCCGTCCGGCTGATTCCAGCCGGACGGATAATGCTCTAGCAGCCTGTCGGACTTACAGCATTGAAGGTCGAATCGTGAAACAAGCGGAATCTCCTGAGCCTAAGCGGTGCAATCTTTGTACGTCGCAGGAGCCATTTGGATTCCATTGTTTTACCAATTCGTTAAGTCCGACAGGCTCCTAGGCGCTGAGCTACTTCTTCTCGTCGAACTTCAGCGCCGCGCCGTTCATGCAATAGCGCTGGCCGGTGGGCTTGGGCCCGTCGGGGAAGACATGGCCGAGATGGCCGCCGCACTTGGCGCAATGCACCTCGGTGCGGGTCATGAAATGGCTGGTGTCGGTCGAGGTGCCGACCGCGCCGGGCATCGGCGCCCAAAACGACGGCCAGCTCGAGTCGCTCTCGTACTTGGCGGCTGAATCGAACAAGGGCTCGCCGCAGCCAGCGCAGCGGAAGGTGCCGGTGCGCTTCTCGTTGTTGAGCGGGCTGGTGAAGGGCCGCTCGGTGCCGTGGTCGCGCAACACGTGATGCTGCAGCGGGTCGAACTCCTTCTTCCACTCGGCGTCGCCCTTCTTCACGGAATAGTCAGCCATGGTCCCTCCTAAATGAGCGTACGCAGCTCGGCCGTGGCGACCGAGAGCATGGCGAGGTCGAGCATGCCGGCGGTCGCCAGATCCTCCTTCAGCAAGCGGTCGACGCGATCGAGCGCGAGCTTGCGCGGCTCGCTCCAGCGCGCGATCGCCGCGTCGGCCTTGTCCGCGGCCTGCGATCCCGCCGCGCCCAGCGCCGAGGCCAGAAGATCGGCATGCAGGGTTACAAGCTCGTCCTGCACCGCCAGCGCCGCCTGCGCCGGCCACTGGCCCTCGCGCGGCAGCTTCTGCGCCGCGATCGAGAGCCGCGCCAGCGACAGCCGCTCGCCCAGCCGGAAATAGAGACGGGCCGCCGCCTCGATGCTCACGCCGTTGGCGCGCGCCGCCACCATGAGATCGCCTGCCGCCGCCAGAGTTTCGAGGGCGGCCGCGCGGCGCGCGACACCCGCCGGCGCGCCCATCGCCTCGAAGGCCGCCGCGCGTTCGGCGAGTGCCGCGCTCTCGGCCTCGCCGATCAGATCCGCCGGCAGCTCGCCCAGCGCCGCCACCGCAGCGGCGAGCTGCTCGGTCGCGGCCAGGGCATCGATCGGCTGCGGCAGGCGGCGCAGCGCCCATTGCACGGTGCGCGTCAGAAAGCGTTGCGAGGCGACCAGCATGCGGATCTGGGCCTCGGCCTTGAGCGCCGCATCGAGGGCCTCGATGTCGCCCCACAGGTCGCGCAGTTTCCAGGCGTCGCGCACGACGGTGAAGGCGCGGGCGATGGCGGCCGCCGGCGCGCCGGTGCGGCCCGCCATGTTGCGCACGAAGGTCGGCCCGCAGCGGTTGACCAGCGAGTTCACGACCTGCAGCGCGGTGATCTCGCGGCGCAGGCGGTGGGCACGGATCGACGGTTCGTGCTTCTCGCTGAGTGCCGTCGGGAAATAGCGCAACAGCTCGTCTTCGAGCAGCGGGTCGTCGGGCAGGTCGGAGTCGAGGATCTCGTCGTTGAGGTCGATCTTGGCGTAGGCCAGCAGCACGCTGAGCTCGGGGCGGGTCAGGTACTGCCGGTTCTGGCCGCGCGTGCGCATGGCGAGCGAATCGGGCAGGAACTCGACGGCGCGATCGAGCCGCCCGTTGCGCTCCAGGGCGCGCATGAAGCGTTCCAGCCGGTCGTGCTCCTCGCCCACCTGTGCCTCGGCGACGCTGATCGCCTGGCTCTGCTGGTAGTTGTGGCGCAGCACCAGGCTCGCCACCTCGTCGGTCATGGAGAACAGGAGCGCGTCGCGGTCCTCGCGCCTGAGCGCGCCGCGATTGATCGCCTCGCCGGTGACGATCTTGATGTTGACCTCGTGGTCGGACGTGTCGACGCCGGCCGAGTTGTCGAGCGCGTCGGTGTTGATCTTGCGGCCGGCGAGGGCGGCTTCGACGCGGCCGCGCTGGGTGAAGCCGAGATTGGCGCCCTCACCGATCACGCGCGCCCGCACCTGGTTGCCGTTGATGCGCAGCTGATCGTTGGCGCGGTCGCCGGCGTCGGCCTGGCTTTCGCTCGATGCCTTCACGCAGGTGCCGATGCCGCCGAAATAGAGAAGGTCGACCGGCGCGGTCAGGATCGCCCGCATCAGGTCGATCGGCGTCATGGTCGGCGCCTCGATGCCCAGCACGGCGCGGGCCTCGGCCGACAGCGCGATCGACTTGGCGGCGCGGTCGTAGATGCCGCCGCCCGCCGACAGCAATGACTTGTCGTAGTCCATCCACGACGAACGCGGCAGGTCGAACAACCGCTTGCGCTCGTCCCAGCTTGTCGCCGGGTTGGGTGCGGGATCGATGAAGATGTGGCGGTGGTCAAAAGCCGCGACCAGCTTGATGTGTTTGGAGAGCAGCATGCCGTTGCCGAACACGTCGCCCGACATGTCGCCGACGCCCGCCACGGTGAAGGGCGTGGTCTGGATGTCCTGGCCGAGTTCGCGGAAATGCCGCTTCACCGATTCCCAGGCGCCTCGGGCGGTGATGCCCATCTTCTTGTGGTCGTAGCCCGCCGAGCCGCCCGAGGCGAAGGCGTCGTCGAGCCAGAAGCCGTATTCCTGGGCCAGCGCATTGGCGATGTCGGAGAAGGTCGCCGTGCCCTTGTCGGCCGCGACCACGAGATAGGGATCGCCCGGATCGTGCCGCACCATGTCGGCCGGCGGCTTGATGCCGCCGACGGCGTAATTGTCGGTGAGGTCGAGCAGTCCGCGGATCAGCGTCTGATAGCAGGCGATGCCCTCGGCCTGGACCTGCTCGCGCGTGCCGCCGCCCCCTTGTGCGTTGATTGGCGGGCGCTTGACGTAGAAGCCGCCCTTCGAGCCCACCGGCACGATGACGGCATTCTTCACCATCTGGGTCTTCATCAACCCGAGGATCTCGGTGCGGAAGTCCTCGCGCCGGTCGGACCAGCGGATGCCGCCGCGCGCCACCCGGCCGCCACGCAGATGGATGCCTTCCATGCGCGGGCTGTAGACGAAAATCTCGAACAGGGGCCTGGGCGCCGGTAGCTCGTCGATGGCGCGGCTGTCGATCTTGATCGAGATCCAGTCCTTGCCGGCCTGCCAGTAGTTGGTGCGGAGCGTGCAGCGCACGGCATTGAGGAAGCGCCGCAGGATGCGATCCTCGTCGAGAGTCGCCACGCTTTCCAGCGCGCCCGTGATCTCGGCTTCGAGCTGGTCAAGCTTCTGCTTGCGGGCGTCGGAGGCCGCCTCGCCCAGCACCGGATCGAAGCGCGCGAGGAAGAGATCGATCACCAGCCGCGCGATCGCCGGATACGACGACAGCACGCGCTCCATGTAGTCCTGGCTGAAGGCGATGCCGGCCTGGCGCAGATACTTGGCATAGGTGCGCAGGATCGCGACCTCGCGCCACGCCAGGCCCGCCGCCAGCACGAGTCGATTGAGTCCGTCGCTTTCGAGCGCCCGCGCCCACACCTTGTCGAGCGCCTCGGCGAAGCGCGGACCCGCTTGGGCGAGATCGACCGGCGACTTGTCGGCGGTCTCCACGCTCAGCACCTGCAGCGCCACCGCCTCGTCGCCCGACATGAGCAGGAACGGCGCCTCGCTCAGCACGCGCAGCCCGAGGTTCTCCGCCAGCGGCAGGATGTCGGACAGCGCGAGCGGCGCCTTGGGATGGAACAGCCTGAGCGTGAAACGATGCGCCGGCAGGTCGGAGGCGCGGTCGAGCCGCACGCCGAACGGCCGGCCGGCCAGGGCGGCCTGCACCAGCTCGAGGTCGGCCACGGCCTGGTTGGCATCGAAGCTGTCGCGATAGACGGCGGGGAACCAATCGCGCCAGTGGCGGGCGGCGGCGCGGCCTTCGACCTCGCCTTGCTTCTCCTGCAGGGCGGCGCGGAAGCGATCGCTCCACGACGTTGCCGCTTCGGCGAGCGCGCGCTCGAGCTCGGCGAGATCGGGCGTGGGCGTGTCGTTGGACTCGAGCTTCAGCGTGTAGAGTGCCTGGGCCAGCGCTGAATCGCTGCTGACCGAGACGTCGGCCGATTGCACCTTGCCGCGCCAGGCTTGCCCGAGGAGGGCGGCGAAACGATCGCTGAGCGCGGCATCGAAGCGCTCGCGCGGCGCGAACACCAGGCCGGTGGCGAATCGGCCGACGGCGTCGCGGCGGGCGAACAGCGCCACGCGCCGCCGTTCCTGCAATTGCAGGATGCCCAGCACATGGTCGTAGAGCGTGTCCTCGTCGATCTGGAACAGCTCGTCGCGCGGATAGGCTTCCAGGATGGCGAGCAGCGCCTTGCCGTCGTGGCTGTGCACGTCGAGGCCCGAACGCCGCAGGATGGTATCGACGCGGCCACGCAGCAGCGGCACGTCGCGCACCGTGGCGTGATAGGCCGTCGACGTGAACAGGCCGACGAGGCGGCGCTCGCCGGTGACGCGGCCGTCGGCGTCGTAGGTCTTCACGATCACGCAGTCCATCGGCCCGCTGCGATGGACCAGTGACGGGCGGTCGGTCTTGACGATCAGGATGTTGTGCGGCCCGCGGGCAAAACGCGACATCGCCTCGCCGCCGCCCAGTCCGGCCTCGAACAGCCGCACCTCGTCGCGGCGCAGCATGCCAAGCGGCGAGCCCGATACGATCTCGTAACGCAAGCCGCCGGGCTGCATCGTGTCCTCGACATAACGATAGCGGCGATGGCCGAGGAAGGCGAAATGGTCGGCCTCCAGCCAGCGCAGGAAGTCCTCGTACTCGGCCAGGCCGGGCGAGCGGCTGGTCGCGAGATCGGCAATGGCATCGAGGCAGGCCCGCCGCATCGGCCGCCAGTCCTCGACCGCCAGCCGCACCTCGGCCAGCACGCGGGTGAGCGCAGCGGCAAGCTCGTCGAGCAGCGTGGGATCGGCCTGACGGTCGATCTCGATGTGCATCATCGATTCGGGCTTGGCGCGCTCGCCGGCTTCGAGGGCGAAGCCTAGAAGGTCGCCGTCGAGGTCGCGCCGCACCGCCAGGACGGGATGTGCCAGCAGATGAACGTTGATCTCGCGGCGATTGCACTCGTTGGCGATCGAATCGACCAGGAACGGCATGTCGTCGTTGACGATCTGCACGATGGTGTGGCGGCTCTCGAAGCCGTGGTCGGCAGCGGTGTTGAACACCCGCACCTTGGCGACGCCCGGCAGACGGCGGCGGGCGAAGGCGAGCAGGGAGACCGCGGCGCCCGCCCGTTGGTCGGCCGGCGCGGCGGCGAGGTCCTTGTCGGCGACGCGGGCGTACAGGCGACGAGCGAAATGGGCGGCCTCCTCGCCGCCGATCGCCAGCGCCGCGGCGCAGATGGCATCGAGCCCGTAGACACGCGGGGCCAGTACGGTGGCCATTGGGACGCCCTCCCGGTCGGCGTTGTTGGTTGGCTGATGATGTTACGTCCGACCATGACAATCTGGCGACGGAGATCGGTGTGGTCGAAAGTGCCCACCACATCTTGTGTTTCGGGGGGTGCTTCGACGCAGCATAGCCGATTCGCTGCGGTTTCTGTTCCCGGCCCTGGGAATCCGCGGGGAAGCGCGTTTTGTTCTCCTCCATTGCTGCGCGTGCGAAGGTTTGTCGGCAGACAAAATCAGAAAATTTCCATGGTCATTTTATGAAGTTCTTACAATGGCTTAAGTGGCCATTCTTCAGATTCACAAGCGGGGTAAAAATTTGGCGATGACACGGCCTTTCGGGGGCGTATCATCAAGGAATAGTGGGGCTCGCGAAGCTCCTCCCAACATGTAGGTGTCTTTCCACAGGGTATTTCATTCACGGCTGTGGACAAAAGCAAGAATGGGGGCCGCAAGTGTTTGATGTCGTTCAAGTTAGAAGCGGTGCGCGGGTTGTTACCGATCCCTCTCGGGACGCTCGGCTCACTGTCTTTGGCAAAGCCACCCTCTCCGACCGCTACCTGATGCCCAATGAGAGCTATCAGGAGATGTTCGCCCGCGTCGCCTCGGCCTACGCCGACGACGACGGCCATGCCCAGCGGCTGTACGACTACATCAGCAATCTGTGGTTCATGCCGGCCACGCCGGTGCTGAGCAACGGCGGCACCAGCCGTGGGCTGCCGATCTCGTGCTTCCTGAACGAGGCCTCGGACTCGCTCGAAGGCATCGTCGGCCTGTGGAACGAGAATGTCTGGCTGGCCGCGCGCGGCGGCGGCATCGGCTCGTACTGGGGCAATCTCCGTTCGATCGGCGAGAAGGTCGGCATGAACGGCAAGACTTCGGGCGTCGTGCCGTTCATCCGCGTCATGGATTCGCTGACGCTCGCCATCAGCCAGGGCTCGCTGCGCCGCGGCTCGGCGGCGGTCTATCTGCCGGTCAACCATCCGGAGATCGAGGAGTTCATCGAGATCCGCCGGCCGACCGGCGGCGATCCCAACCGCAAGGCGCTCAACCTGCACCATGGGCTGCTGATCTCCGACGCCTTCATGCGCGCCGTCGAGGCCGACGAGGAATGGGCGCTGGTCAGCCCCAAGGACGGCGCCGTGCAGCGCAAGATCTCGGCGCGGCATCTGTGGATCCGCATCCTGACCGCGCGCATCGAGACCGGCGAGCCTTACCTGGTGTTCGTCGATCACGTGAACAAGGCGCGGCCCGAGCACCACAAGCTCGCGGGGCTGGAGGTCAAGACCTCGAACCTGTGCAGCGAGATCACGCTGCCGACCGGCGTCGACCATCACGGCAAGCAGCGCACCGCGGTGTGCTGCCTGAGCTCGCTCAATCTCGAAACCTACCTCGAGTGGCACGAGCATCCGACCTTCATCGAGGACGTGATGCGCTTCCTCGACAACGTGCTGCAGGGCTTCATCGACGACGCCGGCACGGACTTCGCCCGCGCCACCTACGCCGCCATGCGCGAGCGCTCGGTCGGCCTCGGCGTCATGGGTTTCCACTCCTTCCTGCAGGCCAACAACGTCCCGCTCGAATCGGTGATGGCCAAGGTGTGGAACAAGAAGATGTTCAAGCACATCCGCGGCCAGTGCGACGAGGCCTCCAGGTCGCTGGCCCGCGAACGCGGCGCCTGCCCGGATGCGGCCGACTTCGGCTTCGAGGAGCGTTTCTCCAACAAGCTCGCGATCGCGCCGACCGCCTCGATCTCGATCATCTGCGGCGGCGCCTCGCCCGGCATCGAGCCGTCGGCGGCCAACGTCTACAACCACAAGACCCTGTCGGGCTCGTTCGTGGTGCGCAACCCGTACCTCGAGAAGATGCTCGAGCAGAAGGGCAAGAACGACGAGGACACCTGGACCTCGATCACCGTCAGCCAGGGCTCGGTGCAGCATCTCGACTGCCTCGACGACCATGAGAAGGCGGTGTTCAAGACCGCGTTCGAGATCGATCAGCGCTGGCTGGTCGAGCACGGCGCCGATCGCGCCCCCTTCATCTGCCAGAGCCAGTCGCTCAACATCTTCCTGCCGGCCGACGTGCACAAGCGCGACCTGCACCAGATCCACATGATGGCCTGGAAGCGCGGCGTGAAGAGCCTCTATTACTGCCGCTCGCTTTCCATCCAGCGCGCGGAGACCGTCGCCGGCGAGGCGCTCTCGCTCCCGCTCGGCGATCAAGCCTTTTCAGCCCCCCGAGTTAATGGAAGCCTGGTCGACGTCCCCTCAACGGTGCCGCCGGTCCCGCCGGCGGCACCGCAACAATCGACCGACTACGAAGAGTGTCTTAGCTGTCAGTAGCCGCAGCCGTCCTCGCCGCGCCGCGGGTCCACACCGCGGCGCGACGGGGTTTCTTTCGTCCAATTCATATTTGATCGCGGGTTGCCATGTCCCTGCTCGACGCCAAGCCGATCTACAAGCCGTTCCATTATCCCTGGGCCTATGACGCCTGGCTGATGCAGCAGCGCATCCATTGGCTGCCCGAGGAAGTGCCGCTGGCCGACGACGTCAAGGACTGGCGCAACAAGCTGACCGACAGCGAGCGCCACCTGCTGACGCAGATCTTCCGCTTCTTCACGCAGGCCGACGTCGAGGTGAACAACTGCTACATGCGGCACTACAGCCGCGTCTTCAAGCCGACGGAAGTGCAGATGATGCTGGCCGCCTTCTCGTCGACCGAGACAATCCACGTCGCCGCCTACAGCCATCTGCTCGACACGATCGGCATGCCCGAGACCGAGTACTCGGCCTTCCTCCACGTCAAGGAGATGAAGGACAAGTACGACTACATGCAGGAGTTCAACGTCGATTCGAAGCCCGCGATCGCCAAGACGCTGGCGGTGTTCGGCGCCTTCACCGAGGGCCTGCAGCTCTTCGCCTCGTTCGCCATGCTGATGAACTTCCCGCGCTTCAACAAGATGAAGGGCATGGGCCAGATCGTGTCGTGGTCGGTGCGCGACGAGACGCTGCACTGCAACTCGATCATCAAGCTGTTCCGCGCCTTCGTGCACGAGAACCAGGAGATCTGGACCGAGGAGCTGCAGCGCGAGATCTATGTCGCCTGCTCGACCATCGTCGACCACGAGGACGCCTTCATCGATCTCGCCTTCGAGATGGGCGGCATCGAGGGCATGACCGCGGTCGATGTGAAGCGCTACATCCGCTACATCGCCGACCGCCGGCTGACCCAGCTCAGCCTGCAGCCGATCTACCGCAGCGACGCCAAGAACCCGCTGCCGTGGATGGACCAGATGCTGAACGCCATCGAGCACGCCAACTTCTTCGAGAACCGGGCGACGGAGTATTCGAAGGCGTCAACGCGGGGGACTTGGGAAGAGGCGTTCTCTTGAGCCTCTAATTCGGTGCCAACCGCCCAACTGCTGGGCGGTTGTCGCAGCGGGCTCGAAACTCTTTATGCTACGCGCGTTCATACCCGCGAACGTGCCGGTGGCTGCAGCTGAGTCACATCGCCGCTAAATGTGTAGCGAGTCGCAGGCGTCGCCAGATACCACGGCGAGTTCGTCTCTAGCCATTTACGCGCTCCCTCCTTCACCAAGGATAGGGGGGAGTAGTCTGCACAGTACCGTCTACCTGAGCGGTTCGATCAATCAGGAAGACGACAATTACCTACGCAATACAGGAGCTGAAACGAGCATGCTTTTCATAATCCTACTGATGATCTTCTGACAGCAGCGTTCGACAAGCTGGGCGACGCCGAGAACTGGTCGATGTTGGCGGCAGGTTCTCGACATACTGTCCTGTTTCCAATGTCGCATCTTGTAACGCTGCAGGCGCTCATTGACGCGACTGGTAAGGCGGACGCCAAAGAAGCGATTGAGCTCATTCGCGACGAAACATTAGACGCTGCAGACGCGTTAATCTCGCTCTTCGAGATTTTGGTGATCGCGATGAGTGAGGCCAATGACGTGTTCAATGGCAGCCCTGTGCCTGTCAAAGATACGAGCAGCCTTCCGGATGCACTCGGCGTTAGCATACCGCCACTGTGCAGGGAGACATGACCTCTAGAAGCGACTACCGCCAGCTCCGTGAGCTCAGGGAGAACCTCAATGAAAAGAACGTACCATGGCAGCTGCCACTGTGGCCTCGTGCGATACGAGGCGGACATCGACCTGCAGGCCGGCACCGGCCGTTGCAACTGCTCGATGTGCAGCAAGCAGCGAGCCTGGAATGTGACCATCAAGCCGCAGGACTTTCGTCTGCTCTCGGGGAAGGCCGATCTCGCCGACTACCAGTTCGGCAGCAAGCAAGGCCATCACCGCTTTTGCAAAACTTGCGGCATCGCGTCCTTCGGCGATGGCGACGTCAAGGAGATCGGTGGCGCCTTCGTCTCGATCAATGTCGCCTGCCTCGATGATGTCTCGCCTGAGGAGCTTGCCAAGCTGCCGATCCAGTACATGGACGGCCGCCATGACAACTGGTTCCAGCCGCCCAAGGTGACCAGCTACCTCTGAGGCCTGAAGGCAAGCCGGTCCCACCACACGGCGGCACCGCCCAGCAGGGCAGAGCCTTTGCTTTCGTGGATGGTGGCGAGGCTGTGACGCCGCGCCAGCTCGCACGTCTCCTGAGCCGAGACCTCGAACATGCGCCGACCGGCCGGCACCGGACCGTGGCGCAACGTCAGAGCCATGAGGCCGCCCGGCCGCACCAGGGGCGCCACCCGGGCCATGGCGCGCTCGCGTTGCGCCTGGTCGAGATGCATCCAGACCGCCGTCAGCATGACGACGTCGTAGCGCTCGCCCAGCGCATGGACGCGGTCGAGGTCGGGCAGCGAATCGTCGATCCAGGTGATCGCGGGTTGCTGATGCAGCTGCCGGGCCTCGGCCAGCAGCTCGGGCGTCGGCTCGACGGCCGTCACGGTATGGCCAAGCCCGGCGAAGGCCGCGGCGTCGCGCCCCGTGCCGGCGCCGATGTCGATGACGCGGCTCGGCGTCATGGGAAAAAGATGCAGCATGTGTCGATGGACGTCGGCGAAGGCGAGGCTTTCATATTGCTTCACGCGCTCGCCGGCGGTTTCGCCGTAGCCTTCGGTGCCGCTGGGCCTCACTGACATCGACTACGCTGCGGAACGATATCGGCCGACTCGGATCGCGGCAGCATTGCGTCGCGTTCGCGCGAAATCGTAGGCGTACTGCATCCGCATCAAGTGATCCATTCGTGGACCAAACGCCTTCTCAATGCGAAGAGCCATTTCAAACGTCAGCGGCGCGCGTCCGTTCACCATCGAGGTCAAAGCACCACGACCAACGCCCAAGATTGAGGCGGCACGCGAAATGGACAATCCCAGTGGCTCGAACACTTCCCGGCGGATCAAGCCACCCGGGTGCGGCGGGTTCTTCATCTCGGTGCCCATGGAGGATTTCCTACATCTGCTCCAACAGCCATTTGGGAGCATAGCTGTCTCGGCCATCTTCGGTTAGGATAACATCATGCTCCACGATCGCGTCACGATCGATCCGGCAATCTGTACCGGCAAGCCCTGCATTCGTGGAATGCGGTTTCCGGTGGCTCGCCTGCTTGGCCTCTTGGCGGCCGGTGAAACACGGGAATCTATCCTCGCTTCCTATCCATACTTGGAAGCCGAGGATATCGACGCCGCTCTGCTCTACGCTGCGGCCTTGGCCGAGGATGAAACACTGGACATTGCCAGTTGAGGTTTCTGATCGACATGCCGTTGTCGCCGCTATTGGCGACTTGGCTTGTCGATCGCGGACATGACGCCGTTCATGCAGTGTCGATCGGCCTTGCCGCTTCCAGCGACACTCGGATCATCGAAACGGCGCGGCGTGAGCGACGCACGATTGTCACCGCCGATCTCGACTATCCACGCTTGCTGGTGATCGCACGTTCGACGGAACCCAGCCTCATTCTGTTTCGCGGTGGAAACTGGAACGAGGCGGACGTGCGAACGCGCATGGCGACGCTGCTTGCGGGCTTCGAGGCGAAAGATATCGAAAGCAGCGTTCTCGTCGTTGAGCGCGAACGCTTCAGGCGTCGTCGTCTTCCGCTTCCCTGACGACTCGGCCTGTCGTCACGCCCAGCCGCCAGCGTGAGGCAGAACGTGGCCGGTGATGAAGCCTGCTGCGTCCGAGCAGAGGAAACACACGGTTGCGCCGAGCTCGTCGGACTTGCCCAGCCGGCCCAGCGGAATTTGCGCCGTCATCTTGGCCATCGCCTCCTGGTTGGCGAGCAGCGCCGGCGGGAAGTAGTCGGGGTTCTCGACGTAGTTCGAGCCGACGGCGTTCACCGTGATGCCGTCGCGGCCCAGCTCCTTGGCGAGCGAAGAGACCAGTCCGTTTGCCGCCGCCCGCGCCGAGACATAGGGCGCGTAGTTGGCGATGCCGCGCAACGGTGCGGCCGACGATACGAAGACGATGCGCCCCGACTTGCGCTTGCGCATCGACGGCGCCACGAGTTGCGTCAGCCGGAAGGGCATCACCGCCATCGCCTCGAGCGCGGCGCGATAGTCCTCCAGGCGCGCCTCGCCGAGCGGCGCACGCAGGGCGGGGTAGGCGTCGTTGTTGACCAGCGCGTCGATGTGGCCGTGACGTTTCAGCGCAAGCTCCACCAGGGTCGCCGGCTCGACGGTCGACAGGGCATGCGCGCCGGGGAACTCGGCCTCGTATTTGCGCCGCGCGCTTGGCGCTTCGAATGTGGGATCGTGCGCCAAAACCATGGCGCCCTCGGCCAGGGCGACCCGCGTCGTGCCGTGACCTGCGAATTTCTCGACGTTGGTGATCAGCAGCACCCGGTCTTTCAGCATCATGGTGAATCCTCTAAAGCACATCTTGTTCGGCTGGAATCAGCCGAACAAGATGTACCTGTTGCAACAACTATCCCCCGTCCGCGCATTCCCGATTTGATGGAACCGCTTGCGGTTCCATCAAATCGGGAATCGCTCTAGGTTGCAGGCCATGGTGGACCCGACCGATCCTAGCGCACCCCATCCTGATTTGGGGCCTGGCCCGGAACAGGCGTCCTTTGGCTATCGCGACGTGCCGGCGGCCGAAAAGGCGGGCCTGGTCCGCCAGGTCTTCGAAAGCGTGGCGCCGCGCTACGACCTGATGAACGACCTGATGTCGGGCGGCGTGCACCGGCTCTGGAAGAACACCCTGGTCGACGTGCTGAATCCGCGGCCGGGCGAGCGGTTCTTGGACGTGGCGGGCGGTACCGGGGACGTCGCCTTCCGGATCGTGCGCCGGCAAGGCGACCGGCCCGACGTCTCCGTGTGCGATATCAATGCCGCGATGCTGGCCATCGGGCGCGACCGCGCCGCCGATCGCGGATTGTTGAAGGGCCTGACCTGGACGACGGGCGACGCGGAGAACCTGCCGTTCCCCGACCGCTCGTTCGACGGCTACACGATCGCCTTCGGCCTGCGCAACGTCACCGACATCGACAAGGCGCTCGGCGAGGCGCATCGCGTGCTGAAGCCGGGCGGCCGCTTTTACTGCCTGGAGTTCAGCAAGGTGACGTCGGCGCCGATCGGCCGCGTCTACGACGCCTATTCCAGCCGCGCGCTGCCGTTCTTCGGGCGAATCATCGCCAGGGATGCCGAGTCGTATCGCTATCTGCACGAAAGCATCCGCCGCTTCCCGCCACAGCGCGAGCTCGCGCGGCGCATGCGCGACGTCGGCTTCGCCAACGTCGCCTGGCGCGACATGACGCTGGGCGTCGTGGCCCTGCACTCGGGCTGGCGGATATGAAACGTCTTCCGGAGCGCGGACCTCCAGGTCCGCTCATGGCGACGCAAAAGAGGCGGACCTGGAGGTCCGCGCTCCGCTGATGCTGCGCGCCATCCGCAACTCCTGGCGCCTGCTCGGCATGGCGCTGAGCCTCGCGCGGCACGATGCGCTGTTCCCGCTGGAGATCCTGGGCATCACGCCGGCGCTGGTCGCCTGGGCGCGCCTGTTCGCGCGGCGCCGCGATGCGCGTAGGCCGGGCGAGCGCCTGACGGCGGCGCTGCAGGAGATGGGCCCGTCCTTCATCAAGCTCGGCCAGGCCCTCTCGACCCGAGCCGATCTTTTGAGCGAACAGGTCGCGGCCGACCTGGCGCAATTGCAGGATCACCTGCCGCCTTTCTCTGGTGCCGAGGCCAGACGTATTGTCGAAGCCGAGCTCGGCCAGCCGATCGACGCGCTGTTCACCAGCTTCGACGACACACCGGTCGCCGCCGCCTCGATCGCCCAGGTGCATTTCGCCGTCACCACCGACGGCCGCGAGGTCGCGGTCAAGGTGCTGCGGCCGGGCATCGAGCTCGCCTTCGAGCGCGACCTCGACCTCTTCTACTGGGTGGCCGAGCTGGTCGAGCGCACCCAGCCGCGCTACCGCCGCCTCAAGCCCGTCGATTCGGTGCGCGCCTTCGCCGACGTCGTACGCGTCGAGATGGACCTGCGCATGGAGGCCGCTGCCGCCGAGGAGCTGGGCGAGAACTTCGCCGACGATCCCGGTTATCGCGCGCCGACCATCGACTGGGATCGCACCGCCGAGCGCGTGCTCACACTGGAGCGCGTCGACGGCATCCCGATCGGTGACCGCGACGCCATCGTCGCCGCCGGCCACGATCCCGATGTCGTCATGAAGAAGTGCGCCGAAGCGTTCTTCTACCAGGTGTTCCGCGACGGCTTCTTCCATGCCGACATGCACGGCGGCAACGCCTTCGTCGATCGCGAAGGCCACATCGTGCCGGTCGATTTCGGCATCATGGGCCGCATCGACGAGGACACGCGCGGCTATCTCGCCGAGCTTCTGGTCGCCTTCCTGCGCCGCGACTATCGCGCCGTGGCCGAGGTGCAGTTCCGCGCGGGCTATGTGCCGCTGGACCAGTCGCGCGAAATGTTCGCCCAGGCCTGCCGCTCGATCGGCGAGCCGATCTTCGGCAAGCCCAGCCATCAGATCTCGATCGCCCGCCTGCTGGCGCAGCTGCTGCGCGTCACCGAGCAGTTCGAGATGACGGTGCAGCCGCAGCTCCTGCTGCTGCAGAAGACCATGCTGATGGCCGAGGGCATGGGCACGCGGCTCAATCCCCACGTCAATATCTGGGAGCTGGCGCGGCCCCTGATCGAGGAGTGGATGCAGAGCCACTTCGGCCCGCGCGCCACCATCGGCCGCGCCGCCGAGGACGTGATGCAGGGCCTGCGCCGCCTGCCGCGCCTGATCGACAGCCTGCACCTCGTGGCCGAGCACGAGCGCCGCAAGGCCGAGCGCGAAGCGAAGCCGCCGCCCCCCATCCCGGGCCGCGGCTGGCGCCCGGGCTTCTCCGAGATCATCGCCGTCCTCGCTTTGATCGCCGCCATCGTTGCCTGGTGGGATTGACCTCCCCACCGTCATCCCGACCGGAGCGCGAAGCGCGGAGTGGAGGGACCTAGTCATAGCTTTCACGATCGTCATCCCGACCGAAGCGAAGCGGAGCGGAGGGACCTGCTCATCATCGAAAAAATACAATCGACAGTCGTATTACGACCACCACGACAACCGATATTGTTCGGTCATGGAACGCAATCCGGTCGTCTACATTCTCGCCAGTCCAAACAGACGTGCCCTTTACATCGGCATAACGACCAATCTGTCGCGGCGCCTAGAAGAGCACCGCCAAGGCATGGTCCACCACACTACTCGTTACAACATCAAGTGCCTGATCTATTTTGAATCGCACGAAACCGCGCTCGACGCGATCGCGCGCGAAAAACAACTGAAGAACTGGCGAAGGGAAAAGAAGCTCATCCTGATAAACAGATCGAATCCGGATTGGCGGGACCTGAGCGGCGAAATCCACTGAGGAGGTCCCTCCGCTCCGCTTCGCTTCGGTCGGGATGACGATCGTGAAGCCATGACCAGGTCCCTCCACTCCGCGCTTCGCGCTCCGGTCGGGATGACGGATAAGGGGGGGATGACGGATAGGGGATGACCACCGACCACATCGTCTTCGGCCTCGCCGTCTTTCTGCTCGCAGGAACGGTCAAGGGGCTGGTCGGGCTTGGCCTGCCGACCATCGTCATCGCGCTCATGACGCTCGTCCTGCCGTTGACCGAGGCGATCGCCATGATCGCGTTGCCGACCATCTTCACCAATGTCTGGCAGGCCGCGGTCGGCGGCAATCTCGCCAGGATCGTGCGCCGGCAGTGGCCGCTGATCGTGCCGTTGGCGGTCGTGCTCTATCTCACCATGTGGCTGGTCGGCCAGAAGGGTCCCAACTGGGCGTTCATCGTTCTGGCGACCGTGCTGATCATCTATAGCGGCCTCGGCCTGCTGCGCACCCGCCTGCACATCCATGCCGACCTGGAGAAGCCGCTAGCGCCCGTGATCGGCGTGGTCTCGGGCTTCGTCGCCGGCGTGGTCGGCGTGCCCATCATCCCTCTCATGCCCTACCTGCAGGGCCTCGACGTCAGGCCTTCCGAGCTTGTGCAGACCCTGGGCGTGGTGCTTTGCGCCACCTCGCTCACACTCACGTTATCGTTGCTGAATTTCGGCCTTTTGGACGGCCCGCGCGCCGTCGTCTCGGCCGCCGCGGTGGTGCCGGCGCTGGCCGGCATGTGGCTCGGCCAGCAGATCCGCCAACGCCTGTCGGTCGAGCAGTTCCGCCTGGCCGTGTTCTGGGCCCTGTTGCTCACGGGCCTGTATACTTTCGCCAGCCGGGTGTTGTGATAGGCTGGGGACCATGCTCAAGGGCAAGCGGATTCTGCTGATCGTCGCGGGGGGCATCGCGGCCTTCAAATCGCTCGAGCTCATCCGCCGCCTGCGCGAACGCGGTGCCTCGGTGCGCTGCGTGCTCACCGCGGCCGGCGCCAAGTTCGTCACGCCGATGTCGCTGCAGGCGCTGAGCGAGGATCGCGTCTACAGCGACATGTTTTCGCTGACCGACGAAAGCGAGATGGGCCACATCCAGCTCTCGCGCGATGCCGACCTGCTCGTGGTGGCGCCCGCGACCGCCAACATCCTGGCGCGCATGGCGGCGGGTCTGGCCGACGATCTCGCCGCGACCGTGCTGCTCGCCACCGACAAGCCGGTGCTGATGGCGCCTGCCATGAACGTGCGCATGTGGACCCATCCCGCCACCGTCGCCAACGTCGAGACCCTGAAGCAGCGCGGCATCCACTTCATCGGCCCCAACGACGGCGCCATGGCCTGCAATGAGTACGGTCCCGGCCGCATGTCCGAGCCCGAGGAGATCGTCGCCGCGATCGAAAGCATGCTGGCGCCGGCGGAGCGGCCCCCTCTTGAAAAACCATTGGCAGGCAAGCGCGCCGTGGTGACGTCCGGTCCGACGCGCGAGGCGATCGATCCGGTGCGCTACATCTCCAACCATTCCTCGGGCAAGCAGGGCCACGCCATCGCCTCGGCGCTGGCCGCCCTCGGCGCCGACGTCACCCTGGTCAGCGGGCCGGTGGCCATCGCCGATCCGCCGGGTGTGGCGACCGTCCACGTCGACTCCGCCGACCAGATGCTGACGGCCTGCCTCGCCGCCGGCCGCATCGACATCGCCGTCTGCGCCGCCGCCGTCGCCGACTGGAAGGCTGCCCGGCCGGCCGGTTCCAAGATCAAGAAGAGGGCCGGGATGGCGCCGCCCAGCCTGGAGCTGACGGCCAATCCCGACATCCTCGCCACCCTGTCCAAGCGTGGCCCGCAGCGGCCGGCGCTCGTCGTGGGCTTCGCCGCCGAGACCGAGAACCTGGTGGCCAATGCCGTCGACAAGCGCCAGCGCAAGGGCTGCGACTGGATCGTGGCCAACGATGTCTCGCCGGCCATCGGCACGTTCGGCGGCGAGCGCAACACGGTGCACCTGATCAGCGCATCCGGAGTGGAAGAGTGGCCGACCCTGGCCAAGGGCGAGGTCGCCATGCGGCTGGCCGGCCGCATCGCCCTGCACTTTGGCCGGCCAACCAAAGCCGAGGCAGCGGAATGAAGGGTGTCGAAACCGTCGAGATCGAAGTGGTGCGCCTGGCGAACGCCCGCGACCTTGCCTTGCCGGACTACGCCACGGCTGCCGCCGCCGGCGCCGACCTGTTGGCCGCCATCGACCAGGACATCGAACTGGCGCCGCTGGAACGCAAGATCGTGCCGACCGGCATCTCGATCGCCCTCCCGGTCGGCTTCGAGGCCCAGGTCCGGCCGCGCTCGGGCCTGGCGGCCAGGAATGGCGTGACCCTGGTCAATTCGCCGGGAACCATCGATGCCGACTATCGCGGCGAGATCGGCGTGATCCTGGTCAATCTTTCCAAGGAGCCATTCCGTATCAGTCGCGGCATGCGAATTGCACAGTTGGTCGTGGCCCGGCATGCCCGGGCCGTGTGGCGTGAAGTAAGCGAGCTCGACCGGACGGTGCGCGGCGCGGGCGGTTTCGGATCGACAGGAGTGACGGCGGGATCGGCTAAAAGCGCCTGAGGAGAAGCACTGGCGATGCCTCGGCTCAGTAAGAAAACCATGTTCGCGATCGAGGCCGTGCTCGACGTGGCCTTTCATGCCGGCGAGCATCCGGTGCGCAGCGGCGACATCACCGAGCGCCAGCGCATTCCCAAACGCTATCTCGAGCAGGTACTGCAGCATCTGGTGCGGGCCGGAATCCTGGCCGGCAAGCGCGGTCCGCGCGGCGGCTATCGGCTGGGCCGCGAGCAGCGAAGAATCACCCTGGGCGAGGTCGTGCGCGTGGTGCGCAAGCTCGAGGCCGAGACCGAGCCCAACGATCCCTCGACCGGCTCACCGCTCGCCCACGAGGTGGTGTGGCCGATGTGGGAGAAGCTGCGCGACGACATGATGGCCCAGCTCGACGACATCACCATCGAGGATCTCTGCCAGCGGGCGCGCGCCAAGGGGCTGGACCATCCGGCGACGCCGCCGCCCTCCGAGCGCATTGCCGTTTGATCTTTTGATCGCGTGATCTGATAGAGCGGCTTCCGGTCGAATGGAACCGCGAGCGGTTCCATTCGACCGGAAACGCAATCCCATACACCATGCCACAGGGCACATTCCGTCCGGCTGATTCCAGCCGGACGGAATGTGCTTTAGGCTCCGCCCGTTCATTGAACTGGAGGAGTGACAGATGGCCAAGGCCAAGGCGGCTAGGAAAGCCAAGCCCAATCCGCGCAACAAGAAGCTGTACGACGACGGCATGAAGGTGCGCAAAGCCGTGCTGGGCGCGGACTACGTCGATAATTCCATGGCGAACGCCGACGACTTCATGATGTCGTTCCAGGACATCACCACGGAATACGCCTGGGGCTATGTGTGGACGCGGCCCGGCCTGCCGAAAAAGGCGCGCTCGATGCTGAACCTCGCCATGCTGGCGGCGCTGAACCGCGGGCCCGAGCTCAAGCTGCACGTCAACGGTGCGCTGAACAACGGGCTCAGCAAGGAGGAGATCAAGGAAGTCTTCCTGCAGGTCGCGATCTATTGCGGCATCCCCGCCAGCCTCGACGCCTTCAAGATCGCAAGCGGCGTGTTCAAGGAACGTGGCGTCTGACGCTCTCTCATGTCCTCCCCCGTCACACGGGGGAGGATACAGGAGGGGGAAAGCCGTAAAGACGGCGAAGAACGTACTCGCTACCGGGGGGTCAGGTTGGCGGCCTGCGCCCGATCAAACCGGCAACGAGCACCGACAGCACGACATTGCCTGCCTGATTCAGCAACTCGTACAGCAGGTCGAAGTGGCCGCGGTGCGGTCTGCTCGATTCACGCTTGCCCTTGATCGTGATCCGCAGCCGCACTCGGTCGCCTGAACGGACGGGGGCGGGGAATTTCAGGTGCCATTCCGAGGCACCAAGCACCGCCCAGCGCCGTCCGGGCACGTTGTAGATCTGGTGGCCCAGCCGGTACATCAGCGTGATGGTATAACCGCCGCTGGCGATCAGGCTGCCGTACGGATTCTGCGCCGACGACGCCTCGTCGACGTGAAATGGCCACGGGTCGTTGCGACGGTTGTAGGCCAGCATCTCATCGTGATCGATCGTGACCTCATCGCTCAGGAAGGCGGCGCCGACGACGAGATCCTCGAAGTAGACTGGAACCTCCATCGGTCCTCGTTCTTGCATTGAGCCGGTGTTGCAGCAGCATTGTTTGCGGCGGGCGGCACTTCTCTTTCGGAGGCACAGGATCGACGTCCGTCGCAAGACGATCAACTACCCGAGGGGTAATGGAGCGTGGCGAGGAAATGAGAGTGCAGATCCGTTCTGCCCAGCCAGGCGAAAGCCAAGACCTCACCGCCCTCTGCGTGAGGTCGAAGGCGCATTGGGGCTACGATGCAGCCTTCACGAGGCTGAGCGCGGCGGCACTGACGGTGAACGAGGACGACATCGCCGCCGACCGCGTGCTGATCGCGGTCGATGGCGCCGATCGCGTGATCGGCGTGGCCTGCGTGCTAACCGAGGGTGACACCGCCGACCTCGATGCCCTGTTCATCGATCCGCCGGCGATCGGCAGCGGTGCCGGCCGCGCGCTGTTCGAGGCGGCGGTCACCCTTGCCCGCCGGCAGGGCGCACGGCGCATGACCATCCTCGCCGATCCCAACGCCGCGGCCTTCTACGAGCGCATGGGCGCGCGCTATCTGCGGCACGCGCCCTCGGACGCCATTCCCGGCCGCACCCTGCCGTTCTATGAGTACGACCTTCTGTCGGGGACTGTTTCATGACCACGCTCGCAGCTTCATTGGCACCTCCCGCCACCATCGCCTTCATCGGGCTCGGCATGATGGGCCGGCCGATGGCCTCGCGGCTCGCCGAAGCGGGCTTCAAGCTTCGCCTGTTCGACCTCTCGCAGAAGGCGGTGTCGGATTTCGTCGGCGCCCATCCCTCGGCGCTGGCCACCGCTTCCCCCAAGGCCGCCGTGCAAGGCGCCGATGCCGTGATCACCATGCTGCCCGACGGCAAGATCGTGCGGCAGGCGCTGATCGAGGGCCGCGACGCCGCGCGCGAGGGCCTGGCGGCGGGCGCGCTCGCCATCGACATGAGCTCGTCCAATCCCGTCGACACCCAGAAGCTCGCGCGCGATCTCGCCGCACTGGGCGTGGCCCTGCTCGACGCGCCGGTGTCGGGCGGCGTGAAGCGCGCCATCGACGGCTCGCTCTCGATCATGGTGGGCGGCAACGCAGCCGACCTCGAGCGCGCGCGGCCGGCCTTCGCCGCCATGGGCAAGACCATCACCTTGTGCGGCCCGGCCGGCGCCGGGCATGCGCTGAAGGCCCTGAACAACTACCTGTCGGCCGCGGGCCTGGTCGCCATGTGCGAGGCGCTGGTCGTCGGCGAGGCCTTCGGCCTCGATCCCGGCATCATGGTCGACGTGTTCAACAGCTCGACCGGCAGGAGCAACGCCACCGAGGTCAAGGGCCGCCAGTTCGTCGTGCCGCGCAACTTCGCGGCGGGCTTCACCACCGGCCTGATGGCCAAGGACCTGCGCACCGCCAGCGAGGTGGCCCAGCATCTGAAGCTCAACATGCCGATGTTGAAGCAGGCGGTGGCTTACTGGTCCGGCGCCAACGGCAAGCTCGGAGGCTCGGCGGACCACACCGAGATTTTCCGCTATGCCGAGATGCTTGCGGAGGAGGATTCATGAACCCCGCCTTCACGCTCGACAGCACCTATATCCACCTGCGGCCCGACGAGAGCGCGCTCGCCATGGAAGGCGGCGCAAAGTTCTGGCAGGGCATCGAGGAGCGCCACGACCTCGACCACGGCCGCCTGATGGGCAGCACCGACCAGAAGGCCGACTGGAGCCATTGGGAGCGCCATCCCGCAGGCGACGAGATCCTGACGCTTCTGTCGGGCGAGATGGTCATCTTGCTGGAGGTCGACGGCGGCGAACAGCGGGCCACGATCAAGCCGGGCGAAGCCTTCATCGTCCCCAAGGGTATCTGGCACCGCGGCATCGTCACGGCACCCGGCCGGCTGATGTTCGTCACCCCTGGCGCCGGGACGGAGCACAAACCGGTCTGAATCTTGCCGGAGCGCCCGCTCATGCTCTTCTGGACCGCCGGCTTCCAGCCGGCATCATGATCATGAGCCGGCTGGAAGCCGGCGGTCCGTAAGGCAATGAGAAAAATGGGCCTGAAGGCCCGCTCTCCAGCAAGTGGGGATGATCCGGCTGCCCGCTGCGTACAACCGTCAGGACGGCCTTTGACAGGCGGCGGCCGTCCCTGTAACTAGCCGCCACCTAGGGTCCCTGGCGCCGCCTCCCCGGCGGTGATCGACGGGGTCCACACCGAACGACACAGCGCAATTTCAAACGGCCGCAGCTTGCGGCTCTGGCGCGTGCGTTATCTCTCACCTGATTGAGAATCATGAACCTCCAGGAACTCAAGATCAAGAAACCGCCCGAACTGCTCGCATTTGCCGAGGAGCAGGGTGTCGAAGGCGCGGCGATGATGCGCCGCCAGGAACTGATGTTCGCCATCCTCCAGAAGGTGGCTGCCGCCGAGCAGGCGATCTTCGGCACCGGCACCATCGAGGTGCTGCCCGACGGCTTCGGCTACCTGCGCTCGATGGAAGCCAACTACCTGCCCGGCGCCGACGATATTTATGTCAGCCCGACCCAGGTCCGCAAATTCGGCCTGCGCACCGGCGACACGGTCGAAGGCGAGATCCGCGCGCCCAAGGACGGCGAGCGCTACTTTGCCATGGTGCAGATCAACAAGATCAACTTCGACGATCCCGATGCGCTGCGCCACCGCATCAACTTCGATTCGCTGACCCCGCTCTATCCCGACCAGAAGCTCAAGCTCGAGATGGAAGGCGGCGCGGCCGTCATGGCGCCGGCCGTCAAGGAAGAGGAGGGCGGCTCGCGCGCCACCTCGTCGGGCCGCGTCAGCTCGCGTCGCACCGGCACGCTCACCAAGAAGGCCGGCACCACGCCGCAGCAGCAGCTCGACATCTCGACCCGCGTGATCGACCTGATCGCGCCGATCGGCAAGGGCCAGCGCGCCCTGATCGTGTCGCCGCCGCGCACCGGCAAGACGGTGCTGCTGCAGAACATCGCCCACGCCATCACCGCCAACAATCCCGAGGTCTTCCTCATGGTGCTGCTCGTCGACGAGCGGCCCGAGGAAGTGACCGACATGCAGCGCACGGTGAAGGGCGAGGTCGTGAGCTCGACGTTCGATGAGCCGGCCGGCCGCCACGTCGCCGTGGCCGAGATGGTGATCGAAAAGGCCAAGCGCCTGGTCGAGCACAAGAAGGACGTGGTGATCCTGCTCGATTCGATCACTCGCCTCGGCCGCGCCTACAACACCGTCGTGCCGAGCTCCGGCAAGGTGCTGACCGGTGGCGTCGACGCCAATGCCCTGCAGCGGCCCAAGCGCTTCTTCGGTGCCGCCCGCAACATCGAGGAAGGCGGCTCGCTCACCATCATCGCCACGGCGCTGATCGATACCGGCAGCCGCATGGACGAGGTGATCTTCGAGGAGTTCAAGGGCACCGGTAACTCCGAAATCATCCTCGACCGCAAGGTCTCCGACAAGCGTACCTTCCCGGCCATCGACATCACCAAGTCGGGCACCCGCAAGGAGGAGCTGCTGGTCGACCGCGCGACGCTGTCGAAGATGTGGGTGCTGCGCCGCATCCTCATGCCGATGGGCGCGGTCGATGCCATCGAGTTCCTGCTCGACAAGCTGCGCACCGCCAAGACCAACCAGGACTTCTTCGGCTCGATGAACCAGTAGGGGTTCATGAAGGCCCTCGTCGGCGTCGGCCATCCCGCTCCCGGAAGCTTTTGCCGCGCCCTTGCGGACAAGGTCCGGAAGAGGTGGTCGGCGGCGGGCTGCGAGGCCCGGTTCCATGATTTGGCCGAGGAGGGGGTTCGATCCCCGGCTGACCGCCGTCTTCATCATGCTCTTCCGGACCGCGCGCATCCTGCGCGCTCATGATCATGAGCGAGCCGGAGGCTCGCGGTCCGGAAGAGCATGAAGGACCGTCTACGCCCCCAGGTCCGCGGCGACGGCGCGGCGCTGCTCGGAGCTCACGGCCACCTTCTGGCCGAACCACGCCTCGAAGCCCAGCCGGCCCTGGTGCAGCAGCATGTCGAGACCGTCGATGCAGCACTGGCCGCGCGCCCGGGCGGCCGCCAGCAGCCTCGTCTCCAGCGGCACATAGACGATGTCGTCGACGACGGCGCTCGGCGGCAGCCGGCCGACATCGATCTCGAGCGGTGGCTGGCCCTTCATGCCGAGCGACGTCGTGTTCGCCAGCAGGGTGGCGCCGTCGAGTGCATCGTCGCGCTCGTCCCAGCGTTCGATGGCGATGCGCCGACCGTCGTTGGGCGTGAAGGCGACGCCAAGGTCGATTGCGCTGCTCTGCGTGCGGTTGACCAGGCGCAGCTCGGGCACGCCGGCTGCCACCAGCGTGGCGACGACGGCGCGCGCCGCGCCGCCGGCGCCCAGCACCACCGCTGGGCCTGCCGCCGCCTGCCAGCCGGGCGCGCCCTGCATGAGGGCTTCGAGGAAGCCGAAGCCGTCGCTGTTGCGGCCTTCCAGCGTGCCGTCGGCCTGCTTGATCACCGTGTTTACCGCCCCGATGTGCCTGGCCAGCGGATCGATGCGATCGAGCAACGGCATGATGTCGATCTTGTGCGGCAGGGTGAGATTGCAGCCGCGCGCGTTGGGCGTGCGTTTGAGGAAGGCGACGAGCTCCTCCAGCGCCGCGCGATTGGGCTCGACCGGCAGGCGGCCGTAGTGGCCGTTGATGCCGTGCTGCTTCAGCCAGAAGCCGTGCAGGGCGGGCGAGCGCGAATGCTCGACCGGCCAGCCGACGATGGCGGCGAACGGCCGGCCGTTCGCTTCGCGCAAAAGGGTTTCGTAGGGGCTCATGCCGCTTTCTCCAGGCCGATGCCGTGCTCCGCCAGGAAGGCCAACAGCGGCAGCAACGGCAGGCCAAGCACGGTGAAATAGTCGCCTTCGATGCGGGCGAAGAGATGCGCGCCCAGCCCTTCGAGCTGGTAGGCGCCGACCGAGGCACAAACCGTGTCGCCGGCGCGCGCGAGGTAGGCGTCGAGAAAGGCGTCGGTGAAGGGCCGCATGGTCAGTCGCCCGGTCTCGGTCGTGTGCCACAGCCGCGCACCGTTGCGGGCGACGACCACGGACGAGACCAGCTCGTGCGTGCGTCCGCCCAGCGCCTTCAGCTGCTCGCGTGCGGCGGCAATCGTGGCCGGCTTGTCGTAGAGCTTGCCCTCGCAGGCGAGCGTCGAATCCGCGCCGATCACGAAGGCCTCCGGCCGCCGCGTCGAGACGCGCAGCGCCTTCATCTCCGCAAGCGTGGTGGCGATGTCCTGCGCCGTGGCGCGCTCGCCCAGAAGGCTCAGCTTCACCTCCTCCTCGTCGACGCCCGACGGCTCGATCGCGAAATCGAGGCCGGCATTGGCGAGCATCTGGCGGCGGGACGGGCTGGCGGAAGCGAGAATAAGCGAAGCCGGCGGCATGGGTCGTTCTGACTAGGGCGTTTTCCGTTCAAATGGAACCGCTTGCGGTTCCATTTGAACGGAAAAGCGCGCTATGGCGATGCTGATGACACAGGCACATTCCGTTCGGCTGATTCCAGCCGAACGGAATGTGCTCTAGGCGGGCTCGATGCGGAACAAGCCGCCATCGTCTACGTGGGTGACGAGGTACAGGAGCCCGTCGGGTCCCTGCCGCACGTCGCGGATATAGGGGAGCCGGTCGACGAGCAACCGCTCTTCGCCGCGATAGCGCTCGCCGTCGAGTTCTATGCGGAACAGTGCATTGTTCGACAGCGCGCCGGTGAACACCGAGCCCTTCCAACCCGGGAATCTGTCGCCGGTATAGAAGCAGAGCCCGCAGGGCGAGATCGACGGCACCCAGGCGCGGACCGGATCTTCCATGCCGGGCAGGCTCTTGTTCGGGCTGATGACGGCGCCGCTGTAGTCGATGCCGTGGGTGGCGCGCGGCCAGCCGTAGTTGGCGCCGGCCTTCAGGAGGTTGAGCTCGTCGCCGCCGCGCGGGCCGTGCTCGCATTCCCACATGCGGCCGGTCTCGGGATGCATGGCCAGCCCCTGCGGATTGCGATGGCCGAAGGTGAAGATCTCCGGCCGGGCACCGGCTTGGCCGACGAAGGGATTGTCCGGCGGCACCGAGCCGTCGTCCTTCAATCGCACGACCTTGCCGGCGAGATCGCCGAGGTCCTGGGCGCGCTGCATCTGATAGCGCTCGCCCGCGGTGACATACATCAGGCCGGCGCGGTCGAAGGCGATGCGCGAGCCGAAATGCAATCCGCCCGAGGTCCGCGGCAGGGCCTCGAAGATCGTCCTGACACCGCGCAGGGCGCCATCGCCCAGCTCTGCCCGCGCCACGGTGGTCGCCGCTCCGCCCGGGCCCTCGCCCGAGTAGGATAGATAAAGCGTGCGGTTCTGCGAAAAGTTCGGATGCAGGCAGACATCGAGCAGCCCGCCCTGGCCGCGGGCATAGACCTTGGGCACCCCGCCCAGCGGCGCGCGCTCCAGCCGGCCGTTGGCGAACACGCGCAGCCGCCCCGGCCGCTCGGTGATCAGGATCCGGCCGTCGGGCAGGAAGGCGATGGACCACGGCTGCTCGAGGTCGCGGGCCAGCGTTACCAGCCGGGAATTGGCCTTGCTGCTCCTAAGGATTTCCTGGGCGCGCGCGATCGACGGCGCGGCCAGCGCGGTGGTTGCAGTCAGGATGATTTGGCGTCTGCGCATCGACTCTCCTAAGGCCGTCACTATACTCGACGCCCGCCGCCGACGGGCGTTCCTGAATTTGCAACCACGGGGAGCAGAAAATGCCGAAATCGATCCTGATTCATGAGACTGGCGGACCGGAAAAGATGCAGCTCGAGGAGGTCGAGGTCGGATCGCCCGGCCCCGGCCAGGTGAAGATCAAGCACACCGCGATCGGTCTCAATTTCATCGACGTCTATACGCGTTCGGGCCTCTATCCGAACCCGATGCCCAACGCGGTCGGCCGCGAGGCGGCGGGCGTGATCGTCGAGGTCGGGCCGAAGACCAGGGGCTTCAAGAAGGGCGATCGCGTCGCCTATTGCGGCGTGCTGGGCGCCTACTGCCAGGAGCGTGTCATGGGCGTCGAGCAGCTCGTGCATGTGCCCAAGGGGGTGAGCGACGAGCAGGCCGCGGCGATCATGCTGAAGGGCATGACCACGGAATACCTCGTCGACCATTGCGCCAAGCCGTGGCTCAAGAAGGGCGACATCGTGCTGTTCCATGCCGCCGCCGGCGGCGTCGGCCTGCTGTTCGGCCAGTGGGCCAAGGCGCGCGGCTACAAGGCGATCGGCACCACCTCGTCGCCGGAGAAGGCCGCCCTCGCGAAGAAGAACGGCTACAAGTGGGTGATCGACTACACCAAGGAAGACGTCGTCGCCAAGGTGAAGGAGATCACCAAGGGCAAGGGCGTGCCCGTCGTTTACGACGGCGTCGGCAAGGATACCTGGGAGGCCTCGCTCGACAGCCTGCAGCCGCGCGGCCTGATGTGCTCGTTCGGCAACGCCTCGGGCGCCGTGGCGCCGCAGCCGCCGGGCATTCTCAACACCAAGGGCTCGCTCTACCTGACGCGGCCCAGCCTCGGCGCCTACACCGCGACCCGCAAGGACCTCGAGGCCAGCGCCAAGTCGCTGTTCAAGATGGTCAAGAGCGGCAAGGTCAAGATCGCCATCGACCAGCGCTACCCGCTGGCCGAGGCGGCGCAGGCCCATCGCGACCTCGAAGCGCGCAAGACGACCGGCCAGACCGTGCTGGTGCCGTAACCGCTTGTCAGCGATGAAAGGGCCGGCGTTCAGCGTTCGATGATGCCCAGTCGATGATGATCGTCGGCCTCACCGGCTCCATCGGCATGGGCAAGTCGACCGCGGCGAAGATGCTGCGGCAGATGGGCGTGCCCGTATACGACGCCGACGCCAATGTGCACGCCATCCAGGCCAAGGGTGGCGTGGCATTGCCGCCGATCGAGGCGGCGTTTCCCGGTGTGGTGAAGGACGGCGTGCTCGACCGCCAGGTGCTGGGCGCACGCGTGTTCGGCAACAAGGAAGCGCTGCGCAAGCTCGAGTCCATCGTCCATCCCTTGGTCGGGCAGCGCCAGCGCGCCTTCCTGAAGCGCGCCGCGCGGCGTGGCGAGAAGCTGGTCGTGCTCGACATCCCGTTGCTGTTCGAGGGCGCGGGCGAACGGCGCGTCGATGCCACGCTTGTCGTGAGCGCGCCGGCCTTCCTGCAGCGCCATCGCGTCATGGCGCGGCCCGGCATGTCGAAGGAGCGGCTCGACGGCATCCTGCGCCAGCAGGTGCCGGACGCGCTGAAGCGGCGCAAGGCCACCATCGTCATCCCGACCGGCCTCGGGCTCGCGCCGACGCGGCTGGCGCTCGCCAAGGCGGTCGCAAGGCTGAAGAAGCGGCGCGGCCGTTTTTGGCCCCCCAATCCATGGCGGGAACGATTCACAGCCCAGCTTGCCCGTGCGCGCCGGAAGTAGAGCGGCTTCCGATCGGATGGAACCGCGCGCGGTTCCATCCGATCGGAAACGCGTGGTTTCAAGGACTTTCCCACAAGAGGCACATTCCGACCGGCTGATTTTCAGCCGGTCGGAATGTGCTTTAAGCTAAAAAGACTCCATGCGCGAAATCGTTCTCGACACCGAGACCACCGGCCTGGATCCGTTGGCGGGTCATCGCGTGGTCGAGGTGGGCTGCATCGAGCTTGTAAACACCGTCGCCACCGGCAAGACGTTCCACGCCTACTTCAATCCGGAAATGATCATGCCGGCCGGGGCGCAGGATATTCACGGCCTCAGCGACGAGTTCCTGGCCGACAAGCCCCTGTTCGCCGACAAGGTCGAGGAGTTCCTGGAGTTCATCGGCGACGCCCAGCTCGTGATCCACAACGCGCAGTTCGACATCGGCTTCCTCAATGCCGAGCTCGAGCGCGTCGGCAAGCCCAGGCTCACCAACGCCTACGTCGACACGGTCTCGGTCGCGCGCCGCAAGTTCCCCGGCCAGCGCGTCAGCCTCGATGCGCTCTGCGAACGCTTCAGCGTCGACAACTCCAACCGCGTCAAGCACGGCGCCCTGCTCGATTCCGAGCTTCTGGCCGAGGTCTATCTCGAGCTGAGCGGCGGCCGGCAGCGCGTTCTCGGGTTGGCCGCCGAGATCGAAGGCGGGACGGCGTCTGTTCTGGTCGTCAGCAACCTGCCGGTGCGCCCGCCGCGCCCGCATGAGCCGAGCGCGGCCGAGCTCGCCGCGCACGTCGCTTTCCTGGCGCAGATCAGCGATCCGTTGTGGCTTAAGGCCGCCTAGCGCCTAGCTCCCGCGGCCGGACGAGGATAGTGATGAAGCCGTTGCGCGGGCTGTTGCCGGCCGGGGTGCTGTGCCGGATTGAAAGCATCGCTGGCGCTCGGGCTCGGCGACACAAGGAATGGCGTCGTCGCCCGGACGACCCGCCAGATGG
>WHTW01000066.1 GCA_009377525.1 Rhodospirillales bacterium | reverse complement strand
CAAGTCCGGCCGCCCCAATCCGCGGCTTTCTGACTCACCTTTTGACTCAGTAAGATTAGGAAATTGACATAAATGGCACAAATCCCATAATATTTTGCCGCCATAACGAGGCCGCATCCTCCCCCTCCGCCAGCGGCCCGGGAGAAATCGAAAATGCGTCTGTTGATCGCCAGCATGGCCGCCTTGGCGGCGGTCGCCTTTGCCGCCCCGTCCTACGCCCAGACCCAGGGTGATCGCGCGCCGGCCCCGGTGCCGACCGCCAAGCCCAAGCCCGGCACGGCGGCCTACTGCCAGAGCCTCAAGACCTCGAGCTCGCGCAGCTCGTGCCTCAAGAAGGTGAGCGCCAAGGCCACGACGACCAAGGCTTCCGCCACGACGGCGGCGAAGAAGACCAAGAAGGCCAAGACGACGCCGGCCGCCCCCAGGCAGCCCGACGTCGGCCAGCTCACGCCGTCGGCCGCTCCGGCGCCGGCACCGGCCGGCACCGTCGCCGTTCCGCCGCTGCCGGAGAAGACCATTTAAGCTCGCTTCGCTTCGCGCCGGCTGACGGATAAAGTCGCACTCCCTTTTTTCGGGAGAGCGACATGGCCCATTCCGCTGCGCTGATTTCGACCGAAGAGCTTGCGCGCCGCATGAGCGCGCCCGCGCTTCGCCTCTTCGACTGCACCACCTATCTGCGCCCCAGGCCCGAGGGCGGCTACAACGTCGAAAGCGGCCTCGCCAACTACGAGCAGGACCACATTCCGGGCGCCGCCTTCCTCGATATCGCCGGCGAGCTTTCCGAGCCGGACCCCAAGCTGCGCTTCACCATGCCTTCGCTCGGCGCGCTCACCACCGCCTTCGCGGCCAAGGGCATCGGCCACGGCACCTTCGTGGTGCTCTACAGCCATGCCACGCCGAACTGGGCGACGCGGGTATGGTGGATGCTCCGCGCCATCGGCTTCGATGACGCCGCCATCCTCGACGGCGGCCTCGACAAGTGGAAGGCCGAAGGCCGGCCGCTCGCCACCGGCATCACGCGCTATCCGGCGGCGACGCTCACCTTGCGCGGCCGGCCCGAGATCTTCGTCGACAAGGAAGCGATCAAGGGCGCCATCGGCAAGACCGACACGCTCACCCTGAACGCGCTCAGCCAGGAGCAGCACAAGGGCGCCGGCGGCGTCACCTACGGACGCGCCGGCCGCATCGCGGGATCGTCGTGCGTGCCGGCGGCGAGCCTGTTCGGTCCGGACAAGACCCTGAAGCCGATCGCCGAGCTGCGTGCGGCGTTCGAAGGCGTGGGTGCAGCACCGGACAGGCGCGTGCTGGTCTATTGCGGCGGCGGCATCGCCGCCACGCTCGACGCCTTCGTGCTGACCGCCCTGCTCGGCCACAAGAACGTCTCGGTGTATGACAACTCCATGCAGGAATGGTCCAACGACCCCAGCCTGCCGATGGAAACCGGTTGATCGAGGAGGATGCCGTGACCGCCTACATGATCGTCGAGGTCGAGACGACCGACGAGGCCCTGATGGCCGAATACCGCAAGCATACACCGGGGCTGGTCGCCAAGTTCGGCGGCAGGTTCATCGTGCGCGGCGGCAAGACGCGCACCCTGGAAGGCGGCTGGAAGCCGCCACGCGTCGTGGTGCTGGAGTTCCCGAGCTACGAGGCGGCTGAGCGCTTCTACGATTCGCCCGAGTACAAGCCGGTGCTCGAGATGCGTCTGAAGGCCGGCAAGTCCAGGGCGATCATCGTCGACGGCCACAATGGCTGAGACGACGGCCGCCTATCGCGCGGTCGGCACGCTCTACAACGCGCTGATGACGGCCCTGATCCTGGGGTTGGTGACGCGGCGCGGCGAGGACACTGCGCGGGAATACGTCTTCCGCCATTTCCGCCGGCAGCATCTGGAGAAGTTCCTGCCCGGCCTGCAGAAGCTCGGCATAGCGGGCGAGCCCGATGCGCCGGCCTGCGCGCTCTATCACTACCATTCCAATGCGCTGGGCGGCGTGAAGACGGGGTACCTGCGCGAAAGCGACAACAAGGCCTGGGTGCGCTATCCGCCGCCGCGCTGGATCTGGCGCGGCACGGCGATCGCCGCCGTGCCGCATGCGGTGTCGGCGGCGATGCTGCACGGCTGGCACGGCCACAACGGCGTGTCGCTCGGCAATCCGGGCCTGGGGTTCGTCTGCACCGGCATGACGGTCGACGGCATGCCGGGCCTCGAAGGCTACTATTTCGACTACGGCCGGCCGATCAAGGAAGACGAGCGCGTGCGCTTCGCTTACGGCACCGAGGAGATGCCGCGCGTCGACTGGGCCAACCAGCCGAAGCTCGAGACCGCGAACTGGCCCGAGGAACGGCGCCAGCGCACCTTCCGCTCCTACGCACTCGAATACCTGCGCACCATGCTGCCGACCCTGCAGGAGCTTTTGGGCGCGGCCGACGCGCAGAAGGAACTCGGCCGGGTGGCGCGCCTGGTCGGGCTGCAGTTCCACGAGGAGACGGCGCGCGACATGGACCTGCCGACCGACGTCGAGCGCGGCGATCAGCAAAGCGCCTGGGACTTCGCGCGCTGGCTGTCGGCCATCCTGCGCGCCGAGGGCGAGGAGGTCGAGACGTCGGAGAGCGCTGAAACAGTCACGGTGCGCCAGTCCGGCTGGCGGGCAGTTCGCGAGCTCGACCTCAGAGATCCGCTAAAAGCCTTCGATGCCTGGAACGAGCTGTGGCTGGGCGCGGCCGCCGCGCACGACCGTTTCCTGAAGGTTCAGACCGACCGTGCGCTCAACGATCGCGGCTGGTCGATCGCCTGGCGAATCGCGCCCAGATAACCTGCCGGCAGAGGATGGCCATGGATGCGTTCGCCGAGCTCGGCGAGCGGCAGCCAGCGCATCTCCAGATGCTCGTCGCTCAACACGACGTCGCTGCCGCCCGTCAGGCGACAGACGAACGGCAGGATGCGGACGAAGCGTCGAGGCAGGACCTCGAACAGATCTTCTCCCAGCGCAGCGCCGACCTCGACCGCGAGGCCGGCCTCCTCCTGCACCTCGCGCTTCAGCGCGGTGCGGTGGTCCTCTCCGGGATCAGGCCGCCCACCGGGCAGGTCCCATTCGCCGCGCTCGTTCAAGAGAAGCAGCACGCAGTCCTGATGAATCAGGACGCCTTTGACAGAGATCGGGTGAGTCATTTGGAGCGCGGGGCCTCTGGCCCGCTTCATATCATGAGCCAAAGAAAAAGGCCGGGGATCGCTCCCCGGCCCTTCCGTATTCGTCAGTCGTCGACTGGACTTAGAAGTCCATGTCGCCGCCCATGCCGCCACCCGGCGGCATGCCCATCGGGGCCTTCTTCTCAGGCTTCTCGGCGACCATGGCTTCGGTCGTCACCAGGAGGCCCGCCACCGAGGCGGCGTCCTGCAAGGCGGTGCGCACGACCTTGACCGGGTCGATGATGCCGGACTTGATCATGTCGACATAGTCGCCCTTCTGGGCGTCGAAGCCGAAGTTGGCGTCCTTCTGGTCGAGCATCTTGCCCGCGACCACCGCGCCGTCGAAGCCGGCGTTCTCGGCGATCTGGCGGACCGGCGACTGCAGCGCGCGGCGCACGATCTCGATGCCGACCTTCTGGTCGTCGTTGCCGGCGCGGAGCTTGTCCAGCGCCCGGATGGCGTACAGCAGGGCCGCACCGCCGCCCGCGACCACGCCCTCTTCCACAGCCGCCTTGGTGGCGTGCATGGCATCGTCAACGCGATCCTTCTTCTCCTTGACCTCGACCTCGGTCGCGCCGCCGACCTTGATGATCGCGACACCGCCCGCGAGCTTGGCCAGGCGCTCCTGGAGCTTTTCACGGTCGTAGTCGGAGGTGGTCTCCTCGATCTGCGCCTTGATCTGGGCGATACGGCCCTCGAGGTCGACCTTCTTGCCCGAACCGTCGACGATCGTGGTGTTCTCCTTCTCGACGATGACCTTCTTGGCCTTGCCGAGCATGTCGAGCGTGACGTTCTCGAGCTTGATGCCGAGGTCCTCGGAGATCAGCTGGCCGCCGGTCAGGACCGCCATGTCCTCGAGCATCGCCTTGCGACGATCGCCGAAGCCCGGCGCCTTGACGGCAGCGATCTTGAGGCCGCCGCGCAGCTTGTTGACGACCAGGGTGGCCAGGGCTTCGCCCTCGACGTCCTCGGCGACGATCAGCAGCGGCTTGCCCGACTGCACGACCGCCTCGAGCACCGGCAGCATCGCCTGCAGGCCCGAGAGCTTCTTCTCGAACAGCAGAATGTACGGGCTCTCCAGCTCCGCGATCATCTTGTCGGCGTTGGTGATGAAGTACGGCGACAGGTAGCCGCGGTCGAACTGCATGCCTTCCACGACATCCAGCTCGGTCTCGAGGCTCTTGGCTTCCTCGACCGTGATCACGCCCTCGTTGCCGACCTTCTTCATCGCCTCGGCGATCATCTTGCCGATCGACTTGTCGCCGTTGGCCGAGATGGTGCCGACCTGGGCGACCTCGTCGGAGCCCGTGATCTTCTTGGCGCGGGCCTTGATGTCCTCGACCGCCGCGTCGACCGCGATGTCGATGCCGCGCTTGAGGTCCATCGGGTTCATGCCGGCCGCGACCGACTTCACGCCCTCGCGCACGATCGCCGCGGCGAGAACCGTCGCCGTCGTCGTGCCGTCGCCGGCGACGTCGTTGGTCTTGCTGGCCACTTCGCGCACCATCTGGGCGCCCATGTTCTCGAACTTGTCTGAAAGCTCGATCTCCTTGGCGACGGTGACGCCGTCCTTGGTGATGCGCGGCGCACCGAAGCTCTTGTCGAGCACGACGTTGCGGCCCTTCGGACCCAGCGTCACCTTGACCGCGTCGGCGAGAATGTCGACGCCGCGCAGCATGCGCTGACGGGCATCGCCGCTAAAGCGGACTTCCTTGGCTGCCATTGCTTAACCCTCTTGGTTTGATGTGTGTGAATGGATGGTCGGCGGAGCGATCAGGCGGCCTTGCGGGTGGCCGCGGCGGAACCCTCGAGGATCCCCATGATGTCGCTCTCCTTCATGATCAGATACTCGACGCCGTCGAGCTTGACCTCGGTGCCGGACCACTTGCCGAACAGGATGCGATCACCTGCCTTGACGTCGAGAGCGACCAGCGCACCCTTCTCATCCCGGGCGCCCGGACCGACGGCGACGACTTCGCCCTCCATCGGCTTTTCCTTGGCCGTATCCGGAATGATGATGCCGCCCTTGGTCTTCTCTTCCTCCGCGACGCGCTTGACCACGACGCGATCGTGAAGCGGACGGAACTTCATGCTTCTCCTCCAATGATCCCTGGTTGAGCCTGTCGCGGCCGGACGGCCGCGACGGAAACAATTGCTGTCAGCACTCTCCTGCGGTGAGTGCCAAAGCGCTTGGGATTTAGGGGTGTGGACGACTTGAGTCAAGGCGCGGGAACAAAGTCACTTCGCACGAGCAGCAATCTCGGGAGAGTGCTGCTAACTCTTTGATGTGGAACGAATTTTCTTGGATTTTCGTTAAGGGTGCGTGACTATTCCTTTGCGAGCGTTGAGTCAAGGAGTGCTCGATGGACCGTAGTTTTATTGCGCAACTCAACAACTATCGTCTGACCACCGCCGAAATCCTCTATTGGATGCCCGATCATCGGCACGTCCTGCAGAGCTTCGTCTGGCAGAACCTCGATCTGGCGCCCGAGTTCCCCGCCCTCACCAAGTTCCTCGATTTCTGGGAACACAATCTCGACGGCAAGGTGCACCGCGTGCGGGTCGCCAATGCCCACCTGATCAAGCCGGCCGAGTTCCGCTTCTCCAACGGGCTATACGCGCTGCACTGACGTCGCGTCGTACTCGGCCTTCGTCCTCTCGATCAGCTCGGCGACCGATGGCACGTCAGCCACGCCCGACACTGAGTGGCCGGCGCTCCAGATGTCCTTCCAGCGCTTCGCGCCGGACCCTGGGGCGTCCGGCCTGTCGCGCTCGGACGCGTTGATGTCCTTGGCGACATCGATCGCACCCCGTACCGGCAAATTGTCGGGATCGAGACCGGCCGCTGCGATGGACGGCCGTAGCATGTTGGTCTCGAGCCCGGTGAAGGCTCTGGTCAACAGCACGTCGTCGAGCCGGCTCTTCACCAGCATCTCCTTGTAGGCGTCCTTGGCGAGGCTTTCGCGCGTGGCGATGAACTTGGTGCCCATGTAGGCGAGATCGCAGCCCAGCGTCTCGGCGGCGGCGATCGCCTGGCCGTCGGCCATGCCGCCCGCCATGACGACGATGCCGTCCCAGAACTTCCGCACAGCGCGCACGAAGGCGAAGGGATTGACCCAACCGGTCTGGCCCCCGGCGCCCGCCGTCAGCAGCACCAGGCCATCGACGCCGGCGGCGACGGCCTTCTCGGCGTGACGCACCGAGGCGACGTCGGCCAGCACCAGGCAGCCTGAGTCCTTGAGCGATTTCAGCACCGGCTCGGGCGAACCGACGCTGGTGATGACCATCTCGACCTTGTGGCGCAAGACGGCGGCAAGATCGTCGGGCACGCGCGTGTTGGAGCGGTGCACGATCAGGTTGGGACAGAGCGGTGCTGTCGGCCGGCCGCTCTCGTCGGCGGCGCGCTTCAGGTCGTCGCCCATGTCGGCGAGCCAGCGGTCGAGCTCCTCGACGGTGCGGCAGTTGGCGGTGGGGAACGAGCCGATGACGCCGGCCCGGCAAGCCGCCTTCACCAGCGCCGGGCCCGACACCAGGAACATCGGGGCCGCGATCAGCGGCAGGCTCAGGCGACTTTTCAGCGAGGCGGGCAACGACATGGCCAAGATTACCTCAGCGCATGATGGCGAGAAGCATGATCCCGGCCGTCACCAGCAGCGCAGCAGCGATGCGGCGCGGGCCAAAGCCCTCCTTCAGAACGACAGTGCCCAGCACCGCGCCAAAGATCACGCTGGTTTCGCGCAAAGCCGTTACCGGCCCGAGCGGCAGGTACCGGGCTGCGACGAGATAGGCGAGGAAACCTGCCACGGACACCGCGCCTGCCAGCAGGCCCAGCGCGCCATGACGGCGGGCGTAGGCCAGGAGGGCCGCGTGCCGAACCGTGACGCCGTAGCAAAGCATGCCGAAGCCCGTGACGACCTCCAGACAAGCTTGAAAACCCAGCACCGTGCCGGCGGTGCGCACGCCCAGCCCGGCAAAGAAGCTGTAGGTCGCGACCGAAACGCCGGTCGCCAGGGCAAAGCCCACGGCACCGCCACTGGCGCCGGCGCCAAAGGAGAGGGCCATGATGCCGAGCGAGATCATTGCGACAGCCACGATCTGGCCGCGGCCCAGCGTCTCGCCGATCGCGAAGAAGGCGGCGATCGTGGTCAGCGCCGGTGCCAGGCCACGCGCCAGCGGATAGACGACGCTCATGTCGCCAACGCCGTAGGAACGGATCAGAAGAGCGTAATAGCCGAACATCACCGCTGCGGTGAGAGCCAGCCACTTCCAGCTCTCCGGCGCGGGCCAATCGACGAATGGCAAGGCAACGAGGCCCAGCATCAATCCCGCCGTCCGGATCGCCACCATCGTCAGGACGCGATCGCCGGCCGACTTTATCAAGGCATTCCAGACCGCGTGGGCGATCGCCGACAGGATGACCAGGCCGTAAAGCAGCGCCGCGGACATCAGTCGATTACCGGCCGCATCCTGCGGGCGGTCAACGGCCGAGACGCCGTCGAGCCGCCACGCAGACAGTTGTAAGGTCGCGAGCCGCGACGAGAAATCAGACCGCCGCGGTGAGTCCTTCCTGCTCGATCGTGCGCTTGACGGCCGGGCGCCCCTTCATGCGCTCGTAGTGGGCGGCGCAGTTCTTGGGCAGCGTCATCTTCATGCGCGCCGCAGCCCAGAACTCGACGTAGAACAGGGCGGCGTCGGCCACGGAGAACTTGCCGGCGACGTACTCCTTGCCCTCCAGTGCCTTGTCCATGAGGACGAGGCCCTTCTCCATGATCTCCTTGCCGCGCGCCTTGACCGCGTCGTGGTCGGCTTCGGTCGGCGCGTAGGCGCCGGGACGGAACATGCGCGAGAAGCCCTGCATGTGCATGGTCGAGACGACGTAGTCCATCGCCTCCAGGGCGCGCGCCTCGCCGTCGGGATCGGACGGCAGCAGGCCCTTGTCGGGGTTCTTGCGGGCGAGCCAGGTGGCGATCGCGGGGAACTCGGTCAGCACCGAGCCGTCGTCGCGCTGCAGCGTCGGCACCTTGGACTTCGGATTGATCTTCACGAAGTCGGGGCCGTACTGCTCCTGCTTGGCGCCGTCGATCTTCTGCAGGTCGTACGGCTTGCCGATCTCCTCGAGGAGAACATGGATGCCGATCGAGCACGCGCCGGGCATGTAATAGAGCTTCATGGCTAACTCCCTTGAGTGGGTGGTCGTCTTGGACGGGCGACGCTAGAGCGTTTTCGGATCGGATGGAACCGCGAGCGGTTCCATCCGATCCGAAAATCGCCCAGCCGAGATATCGTTTTTCCGGCTGATTCCAGCCGGACGGAATGTGCTTTAGCATCGCGCCCGCAAAGGGGGAAATGACAATGCCGACAGACAATCTCCGATCGCTCGTAGGGACTTCACAGACCAAGGTCGGCACCTTCCTGTTCGAGTTCGCCACGCCCGGCATCGGCCAGATCCTCAAGGCCGCCGGTGCCGATTTCGCGGTGCTCGACATGGAGCACACTGGTTTCGGCTTCGATACCGTCCGCCAGGTAGTGCGTTACTGCCAGGCAGCCGGGCTACCGCTGGTGGTGCGCGTGCCCAGCCGGCAGCGCCATCACATATCGCGTGCGCTCGACACCGGCGCTGACGGCGTCATGGTGCCCATCGTGTCGTCGGTCGAGCAGGCCAGGGCGGTGCTGGACGCCGCCAAGTACTGGCCCGACGGCACGCGCGGCGTGGCGCTGGGGCTGGCGCACGAGCGCTTCGCCGTGCGCTCCGAGACGCTGGTGCCGCGCTTCGCCGAGCAGAACGCGCGCACCGCCATCATCCTGCAGGTCGAAGATCCGCGCGGCGCCGCGGCAGCCGACGAGATCGCGGCGATGTCCGGCGTCGACATGCTGTGGCTCGGCCACAACGACCTCTCGGTGGCGCTGGGCGAGCCCGGCGCGTTCGATCACTCCGATTTCGTCAAGGCCGAACAGGCGACCATCGCCGCCGCCAGGAAACACGGCAAGTCGGCCGGCCGGCTGGCGGTCGACGCCAGGCAGGGCGCGCAGTTCGCGGCCATGGGTTATGATTTCGTTTCCATCGCCGGCGACGTCTGGCTGTTGCAGCAGGCCTTCGCCGGCGGCCTGGCCACCGTGAGGAACGGCAAATGAAGGGCAAATGGAAGCAGTCGCCGCCGGAGCTGATCGCCGCCTTCGATGCGGCGATCGCCGGCAGGCCGGGAGTCGAACGCCGGCAGATGTTCGGTTGTCCCTGCGCCTTCCTGAAGGGCAACATGCTCAGTGGCCTGTTCCAGGACCAGATGATGGTGCGGCTGTCCGAAGCCGACCGGGCCAAGGCAAGCCTCGAAGCGGCAGCCACGCCGTTTGCGCCGGGTGGCCGGCCGATGCGCGAGTATGTCGTGCTGCCACCGGAGATCGTCGCCGACAAACGCAAAGTCGGTGCCTGGCTCAAGCGCGCCATCGCCCACGTCGAGACGATGCCGGCCAAGAAGCCCCCAAAAACCAAAGACAAAGCCTAAGCGCGGATGACCACCGGCAGGGAGCGGATGCCGCGGATGAAATTCGAGTAGAGCCTGACCGGCGGTCCCACGATCTCGACGTCGAGGTCGCGCTTCAGCATCTCCTGCCACAGGATCTTCAGCTGCATCTCGGCCAGGCGGTCGCCGACGCAGCGATGGATGCCGGCGCCGAACGCCAGGTGATGGCGCGGCCGCGGACGGCCGACGATGAAGCGCTCGGGCTCCTCGATCGCGGTTTCGTCGCGGTTGCCCGAGACGTACCACATCACGACCTTGTCGCCCTGCCAGATGGTCCGGCCGGCAAGCTCGCAATCGCGCGTGGCGGTGCGTCGCATGTGGATCACCGGAGTCTGCCAGCGGATGATCTCCGACACCAGGCTGTCGATCAGCCCGGGATCGGCCCTGACCTTGTCGAGCTCGGCGGGGTTCTCGAGCACCGCCATCAGCCCGCCGGTCATCGAGTTGCGCGTGGTGTCATTGCCGCCCACGATCAGGAGCGCGAAGTTGCCGATGAACTCGCGCATCGGCATGGCCCTGGTGGCCTCGGCGTGCGCCATCATCGAGATCAGGTCGAACTTGGGCGGCTCCTGCGCGCGCTCCTTCCACAGCGCGGCCATGGTCTCCGCCATCGTGGTGAGCTCGGCCATGCGCTCGGCCTCGCTCTTCACCACGGCGTCCTCGGCCGCGATGTTGGCGATGGCGACGTCGGACCACCAGGTGAGCTTGCGCCGCTCGGCCTGCGGGAAGTCGAACAGCGTCGCCAGCATCAGCGCCGTGAGCTCGGTCGAGACGCGATCGACCCAGTCGAACGGCTGGTTGCGCGGCAGGCCGTCGAGCACCGCCGCCGTGCGCTCGCGGATCAACCCTTCCATGTTGGCGAGGTTGGACGGCGCCACGATCGGCGCCACCGTCTTGCGCTGCGCGGTGTGGCGCGGCGGGTCCATGCGGATGAAGTTGGGCAGTTCCTGCCCCTTGGGCTGATCGGCAATCTGGATGCCGCCCATCTCGGAGGCCGAGGAATAGGCCGCGTGATCGAGCTCGACCTTCATGATGTCGGCATAGCGCGTCACTGACCAATAGGGGCCATACGGGCTTTCATCGTGCCGATGGACCGGGTCCTCGCGGCGCATCGCGGCAAAATGCTCGCGCCAGGAATCCTCGCGATACAGACGCGGATCGCTGACGTCGGCACGGGCCGGGGCATGCAGGGGAGCGGGTGCAGCCATGCCCCCAAGGCCGCCCGCGCCGCCCCGCGGAGTCAAGCGCTTTCGTCGCAACTGGCTCCCGATTGGCGCGTTGACAGGCGAAAGGCGGGGGCGCACACCGTCGCGCCGCCATTCTGGGCGGCGTTCGACCTTATGGCCTCTGACAGCACCAGCCCATCGACCGTCACCGACGCCGCCCCCTCCCACGACCACAGCAAGGCGAGCGCTGCCCTGATCGTGGGCGCGCTGGGAGTGGTGTTCGGCGACATCGGTACCAGCCCGCTCTATGCGTTGCGCGAGACGTTCCTGCACGACACCAGCCTGGCGCCGACGCCGGACCACGTGCTGGGCGTGTTGTCGACGCTGTTCTGGGCGGTGACCCTCACCGTCACCATCAAGTACGTCACCCTGATCATGCGCGCCGACAACAAGGGCGAGGGCGGCGTGCTGGCGCTGGCGACGCTGGCCACGCGCGGCCTGAACGGCTCCAGGCCAAGAGTCCGGCGCGCGATCACGCTGCTGGCCATCGTGGGATTGGCGCTGTTCTACGGCGACGCCATGATCACGCCGGCCATCTCGGTGACGAGCGCCGTGGAGGGTCTCAGCGCCATCACTCCCGCTTTCACGCCCTTCGTCATGCCGCTGGCTTTGTTGATCCTGGTTGGGCTATTCGTTCTGCAAGCGCGCGGCACGGCCGATGTTGGCCGCCTGTTCGGTCCGGTCATCCTGGTGTGGTTTCTGGTGCTGGCCGTTCTGGGTGTGTGGCAGATCGCCAAGAACCCGACGGTACTGGCCGCAGTCAATCCGCTCTACGCGATCGAACTGATCGGCGACCAAGGCCTGAGCATCCTGTGGGCGTTTGGCGCCATTGTGCTCGTCGTCACCGGCTCGGAGGCGCTATACGCCGACATGGGCCATTTCGGTCGCAAGCCCATCCAAGTCGCTTGGCTCTCCATCGTCATGCCCGGTCTGCTGCTCAACTATTTCGGGCAAGGCGCGATGATCATCAACGATCCTGCCGTCGTGCGCCAGGTGTTCTTCGAGCTGGTGCCGCAGGACTACGTCATCGCCTTGGTGGGGCTCTCCACACTCGCCACCATCATCGCCTCGCAGGCGGTGATCTCCGGCGTCTTCTCGCTGACGCGGCAGGCGATCCAGCTCGGCTACCTGCCGCGCATGGCCATCCACCATACCTCGGAAACCGCGATCGGGCAGATCTACATGCCGCGCATGAACTGGCTGTTGATGGCGGGCGTGGTGGCACTCGTGATCGGCTTCGGCTCGTCAGGCGCGCTGGCCGGCGCCTACGGCCTCGCCGTCACCGGCGCCATGCTGGTCGACGCCGCACTCGCCACGGCGGTGGCGATCCTGGTGTGGAAGTGGCGGTGGCCCGTGGCCGCCCTGGTATTCGGCTTGCTGGCCGTGCCCGATCTCGCCTTCTTCATCGCCAACGCGCTGAAGATCCCCGACGGCGGCTGGCTGCCGATGGTGGTGGCGGCCTTCATCTACTTCACCATCACCACCTGGCGGCGGGGCCGCCGCCTGGTCGCCACCGAGATAAGCGAAGGCAGCCTCCCCTTGCGTCAGTTCCTCGAGCGCATGGAGCGCGTCCCCGACCGTGTCGCCGGCACCGCGGTGTTCCTGACCGCCGACGCCACCCACACGCCGGCCGCCTTCCTGCACAACCTCAAGCACAACAAGGTGCTGCACGAACGCATCATCATCCTGCAGGTCGAGACCATGGACGTGCCGCGCGTCGCCGACGCCAACCGCGTCGAGGTCGAACGGCTGGGCAAGGGCTTCCACACCGTGATCGCCCGCTACGGCTTCACCGAGCAGCCCGACGTGCCCGACGCGCTGCGCGCCTGCCGGCCACACGGCATCGCCTACGACGAGATGGAGACCAGCTTCTTCCTCGGCCGCGAGACCCTGGTGCCCAGCCAGCATTCGAAGCTCGGCAAATGGCGCCGCGACTGGTTCATCTCCCTCTCCCATTCGGCCTCGGCCACCAAGACCTTCTTCCGCATCCCGCCGAACCGCGCTATCGAACTAGGCAACCAGATCCAGATCTAGCCCTCGGCCCACCGGATGCCCCGCACGACGCTCGTTTTGCTCCCCGGCCTGATCAACACCCGCCGGGTCTTCGAGCAGCAGATCGAGGCCCTGTCCGACGTCGCCGACTGCGTCGTTCCCGAGCTGTGGCATCACGAGACGATCGGCGCGATGGCCGAGGCGGCACTGGCATTGGCGCCACCGACCTTCTCGCTGGGCGGCTTCTCGATGGGCGGCTACGTCGCCTTCGAGATCCTGCGCCGCGCCGCCGAGTGCGTGGAGCGGCTGGCCCTGATCGACACCCAGGCCACGCCGGACTCCGCCGAATCGACCAAGCGCCGACGCGCCCTGCTCGACCAGACCAAGATCGGCCGTTTCCATGGCGTGCAGCGCACGCTGCTGCCGCAGCTCGTGCATCGCCGCCACATCAACGATGCCGCCATCACCCAGCCGATCTTCGACATGGCCCAGGAAGTCGGTGCCGACGGCTTCGTGCGCGAGCAGCGCGCCATCATCGATCGCGCCGACAGCCGGCACATGCTGGTCGACATCGACATCCCGACCGTGGTGATCGTCGGCCGCCAGGACCAGGTGACGCCGCTGCCGCGCTCCCAGGAGATGGCGGCCGACATCGCCAACTCGCGGCTGGTCGTGCTCGAGGAATGCGGCCACATGAGCCCGCTTGAGAAGCCCGCGGAACTCACCGCGGCATTGAGGAGATGGTTGAGCCAATGAACACTGTGTATGCCCGCGAGGACTATCTCGGCGCCGACGAATACATCGACGTGGTCGCTAAGTCCGGCCTCGAGCGGCCAATCGAGGATCGCGGCCGTGTCGAGCGCATGCTGGCCCACGCCAACCTGATCCTGACCGCGCGCCAGGACGGCCGGCTGGTGGGCTTCGCCCGCTCGCTGACCGACTTCTGCTTCTGCTGCTATCTGTCGGACCTCGCGGTCGACAAGGCCTGCCAGGGTCAGGGCATCGGCAAGCGGCTGATCGAGGAGACGCGGGTCCAGGCCGGCGGCGAGCTCACCACGACGTTGCTGTTGTCGGCGCCGACGGCGATGACCTTCTATCAGGGCATCAAGATGCCTCAGGCCGACAACTGCTTCCGCTACAGACGGGAACGCTAGAACGTTCCGCCCGGCTGATGCCAGCCGGACGGAATGTGTTCTAATGCCTTCCGGCTACATTCCCTTCATCACCTGGCCGCGGATCTCGCCGGGCGGGTTGGCTGCGGTATGGATGTTGAAGTACCAGCGGCCGGCGGCGAGATCGGCGGCCTGGGCATCGGTCAGGGTGGCTTCGCCCTTGATCGGGCTGGCGAGCGGGGCGGAAGCCGGCACGACGGCGCCGGCATTGGCACCGGCGGCGGCCGGACCATGGAAATGGGCCGCCGTGGCCGGACCGCCCAGGTCCTTGTAGGTCACCGTGTAGCTCAGCTTCTTGCCGGCCGGATCGTAGGTCGCCATGAGCGCGCCCGTGCCCTTGGTGGTGTTGGGCGGCACCTGGGCCGCACCCGTGAGATCGGCCTTGTACATCACCGCCTGGGCGAATGCCCCCGGCGTCAGGGCGAACAGCGCAGCAGTCGCCAGACCGGCGACAGCGGTGCGAATCAGCAGCTTGTGCATGGTGGTGCCTCCCTCGTGGACAGAGCGATAGCACCGCCGAGTATGCACCGCCGGAGCGGGCCACGGCCTCATCACAAAGCGTTGAGGCATAGCTCGGCGCCATCCACCGCGTAGCGCGCATAGCGGAAATCCCGGACGTTCAGCAGATGGCCGTCCCGCCAGTCGATCAGCATGAAGTAGAGCGGCGGGCCCGCCGGCTGGTCGGGATCGAGCACCACCACCGCCGGCCGGCCTTCGACCAGCCCCGGCATGAGATGCCAGTCGCTGGTCTGGCTGTAGTTGGTGAAGTAGCGGCCGACCTCGCCGCGGCCGCTCAGGCGCGTGCGGTTCACGACCTCGACCTTCACCTCGTCGGCGAGCTGGGCGCGCAGCGCATCGAAATCGCGGGCGTTGAAGCGCGCAACGTATGCGGCAAGGCGCTGTCGGTCGACCTCGGCCAACACCGGCGGCGGCCGGTCGTCGGGCTCGGCAGCGAGTTCGACCAGCCGCTGGCGGCCGCGATGCAGGTTGGCTTTTACCGCGGGCACCGTGCTCTCGAGCACTTCCGAGATCTCCTCGAGCGAATGGCCCAGCACGTCCATCAGGATGACGCTGCTGCGCTGGGCCACCGGCAGGCGCATCAGCGTGCGCAGGCTGGCGGCGGCGGCCTGGCGGCGCTCGATCGCGCTGTCAGGATCGGCGATCGTCTCCAGCTCCTCGTCGCCCTGCACGCCTTCCCGGCGGCTGCGGCGGCGTAAAAAATCCAGCGCCGCGTTGTGGGCGATGCGGAACAGCCAGCCCTCGGCGTTGGCGAGCGGGCCGGTGTGCGGGAAGGCCTCGATCGCCTTGACCAGCGTTTCCTGCAGCACGTCCTCGCCGTCGATCACCGAGCCGGTCATGCGGGCGCAATAGCGGTGCAACCTGGGCCGCAGCTCGGCCAGGAGCCGCTCGAACTCTGCCTTCGGGTCGATCATGCCTTCCTCTTATGCCAGGACGACGTTCGGGATGGGCCCAAGGATTCGCAGGATTACGACTTTTTTCGCGAATCCTTTGCCGCCGGTCGATCGTCTTCCAGGACAGCAACATCCTGAGGAGTCACACGCCATGAAATGGACCCTGGTGCGCTATCGCGCCATGCCCGAACGGGCCGATGAGAACCAGCGCCTGAGTGCGGCGGTGTTCGACGAGCTCAAGGACAAGGCGCCCGCCGGGCTGCGCTACGCCGTGTTCAGGCTGCCCGACGACACGTTCGTCCATATCGCGATGTCCGACGACGGCGGACCATCGCTGTCGAGCTTCGAAAGCTTCCGCGCCTTCCAGAAGGATATCCGCGAGCGCTGCGCCGAGCCGCCACAGCCGGCGGAGCCCGCCATCGTCGGCAACTACGGCATGCTTGCCTGAAGGGAGAGTAGCCATGCAGCACGACATCGTCTCCGGCGAGGAATGGCTGGCGGCCCGCCAGGCGCTGCTGGCCGAGGAAAAGCAGCTCGCCGAGCTGCGCGCGCGGATCATCGAGCGGCGCCGCGCGCTGCCCTGGACGGCCGTCGACAAGGCCTACGCCTTCGACACGCCGGCCGGGCGGCGGACGCTCGGCGAGCTGTTCGATGGCCGCGGGCGGCTGATCGTCTATCACTTCATGTTCGCGCCGGACTGGCAGGACGGTTGCCCGGGCTGCTCGCTGCTGGGCAACCATCTCGACGGGCTGGACGAGCAGCTTGCCCGCCATGACGCCACCTTCGCCGCGGTGTCGCGCGCACCGCTCGACCGGATCGAGGACTACCGCCGGCGCCGCGGCTGGCACTTCCGCTGGGTGTCCTCGCAGCCGTCCGACTTCAGCTACGACTACCAGGCGGCCTACCGGCCCGAGCAGGTCGGCCAGGAGGTCGTCTACGGCTTCGAGCGCACCAAAATGGATCGCGAGGACGTGCCGGGCACCAGCGTGTTCGCGCGCAGTGCGACCGGCGAGGTGTTCCACACCTATTCCGCCTACACCAACGGCGGCGACATGCCGCTCAGCCTCACCTATCTCAGCCTGCTGGGCTGAACGGCGTTGATCGCTTCGTGCGCGTGCGGGAGCGTCGAGCTGCAAGCGAGCGGCACTCCCATCATCGGCGTCGTCTGCTACTGCGACAATTGCCAGGAGGGCGGCCGCCGCATCGAAGCGCTCGCCAAGGCGGGCCCGGTTCAGGATCCCGACGGCGGCACCGCCTATCTGCTCTATCGAAAGGACCGCCTCGAATGCGTGAAAGGGGCTCCGCTGCTCAAGGGCCTCAAGCTCAAGGAGAGGTCGGCCACCAACCGCGTCGTCGCCACCTGCTGCAACTCGGCCATGGTCCTCAACTTCGATGACGGCAAGCCTTGGGTTTCGGTCTACCGCAGGCGGCTTGCAGGCGACCTTCCGCCGCCGACGATGCGCATCTGCACCAAATTCAGCAAATGCCCTTTGCCGGACGACATTCCCCGCTACGCCGGCTTTCCGCTGAGGTTCGCGGCGAGGATCGGCGCTGCTTGGATACCCATGCTGCTTGGCCGATGAAGACTCACCGATTGCGCACGTTCTAACGGCCCTGCTGCGCCCTGACGGCCCTTTCGTACTGGGTAGCGAAGCCCTGCAGCGTGTTGGTGAGCGGGCCGGCCATGCCGTCGGCCTGGGTCGAGAGCTGGACGGTGATCGACGAGCCCTTGAGCATGGTCTGCAGCAGCTCGGCCGACTTGCCCTGATCGTACGAGCAGGCGCCGCCGGTGCAGATGTTGGTCGACACGAACGGCCAGTTGTCGATCTGCATGCTGGCGCTCTGCCCCACGCCATCGGCGACGATGGTGAGCGTGGTGTAGGCCACCGAGTAGCTCACGATCAGGAACGTGCCCAGAAGGTTGTTGGGGCCGCCGTCGATCATCGCCGACACGGTGCAGTCCTTGCCCTTCTCGTAGTTGCAGTTCATCACCCACTGGTTGGGCGGCTGGTTCTGGCCCATGGGCTGGGCGGAGGCGGATGAGGCGACAAGGCCAAGGCCCAAGGCCGTCACAATAGCTCGGATCATTCCCGCTGCTTTCTCCTGTCCGGTTGGCAGTGTTCATACACGGCGATCGGCCATCCGGGAAGCAGCCGGCAGTGATACAGTCAATCAGTGGCCGTCGAACATCAGCAGCTTCAGCAAGAGATCGCCGAGCGCGCCGCAGCCGCCTTGTCGCGTTCATGGCGCGCGCCCGTCTCGCTGGTCGAGGTCGCGGCGCTGAGCAACGAGAAAAGACGTAACGTCATCCTGCGGGCAATGGCGGTGAGCGATGGCCCTGCATCTCGATCGGTCATCATCAAGGCCCAGCGCGCCGCCGACTTCGACGCCACGGCGACGAACGCCTTCGAGGAATCTGGCCTGGTGAAGGAATGGACCGCCGCCGCTTTCCTTGGCGGCCATGCGCCGGACGGACTCCATTGCCCGGCCCTCCTCGCCGGCGATACGGCGCGCGGGCTCGTCGTGTTCGAAGACCTGGGCGCCGATCTCGGCAGTCTCGTCGGCCCGCTGCTGGAAGGACCCGCCGACCGGGCCAGGGAGGCGCTGATCGCCTACGCGGCCTGCATCGGCCGCCTTCATGCAGCGACACTGGGCTGCGCCGACAGGCACGCCGCCGCATTGCATCGCCTCTTTCCCGATGCCGCCATGCCGCGCCCAGCGAACCCGGCGCGACTGCAGGAGTCATTCGCCAAGGTCTACGATCTTCTGGGAGGGACGCTCGACGAGCGGGACGTCGGCATCGTGATCGACCGCCTGGCCCAGCCGGGTACTTGGCTCGGCCTCGTGCATTGCGATCCCTGCCCTGACAACGTGCTGCTGATCGACGGCCGGGCGCGCCTGCTGGACTTCGAATTCGCCGCGCCCGGTCATGTGCTGCTCGACGCCGCCTATTGGCGCATGGGCCTTCCGACGTGCTGGTGCGCCGGCCGCATTCCGGCCGACGTTCAGGCGGCGATGGACGACACCTACCGACGCGCGCTCGGCGTCGCCCTGCCGGCCGTGGCCGATGACGCCGTGTTCCACGGCGAGATGGCAATCCTGCTGTTCGCACGCCTGTTCGGCAGCCTTTCCTGGCTGCTCGAAGGCGCACTGAATGAGGATACGCGCTGGGGCATTTCCACGCGGCGCAGCCGAGCGCTCTGGCATCTCCAGGCCGCCGCCGATAGCGCCCGACTGGTAGGCTTGCTTGACGGCCTCCGCGACACCGCGCTGCGCTGGCGCGCCGAACTCGGCGAGCGATGGCCCGAGTCCGAACCGCTTGCGCTTTATCCCACCTTCTCGGCCTAACATGCGGGCAACAACTTTAAGTTGTATTTCAACAAAATGGGTAGCGCCTTGGCGCGGAACGCGCTATTTTCGGTGCTGGGCATGATTTGATCTCAGCTTGTGCGCCCGGGCGTCCCGCCCAAAGCACTAAAACGAGGGTGTTGCTATGCCACATAAGACGCCGCGAAAGGCCCGCGTCCTTCACATCGAGCCCGACGGCAAGTTTGCCGAGATCGAGTTCGCCGAGGAGCACAACGAATTGGTTATCGCGGACTATGTGCTGACCGGCCTGAGCGAAGCGACGGCGTCCGAAGCAGCCGGGGCCGAAATTGACCCAACTCCCGGTCGCCATCCACCACTGCCCGAAGGACCCGAGACGATTGAGCTGCCACACAGGAACCCAAGAAACGCCCGGGTCCTCAGGATCGATCCGGATGGCAAGAATGCCAAGATCGAATTCGTCGACAGGCACGGCGACCGGACGATCGGGACCTACGTTTTGGCTGTCTGGAACTGGGCACCGGCAGCCGAGCGAGCGAGGGCCCAGGAGGGACTGGACCGGCCGCCGATCGTGACCTCCGGCCGCCACCCGAAAGACCCGAGGTGGCGTCAGTAGACGTCCGCCGGCTTGCCGTCGTCGGCCAACGCCGGCACCAAAGCGGCGAGGCCGAGACCTGGGAGCAGCTGCTTGTTGTCCCGCATGGCCGCTTTCAGCCCATCGATCCCGTCTTGCGACATGATGCGAAGGAGGTTCATCAGGTCGGGGCGCACCGTCTGCCCATCTGGGCATGGCTGTCGTAGATCGTATGCAGCTTGCCCGCGGCCTCACGCAATTCCGCGTTGTCCATGGTGGCGAGCCCTCCGGGTGTGACGTTGTTCAGGCGCTCGACCTCGTCGAGCATGCGTCGCGTGATGTCTCGCGAGCCGGGTGGCTTCAGCCATTCAGTGCTGAGATCGACATAGCTCATCGTCGGGTCGGATACTTCTCTGCTCCGACGGTAGTTGGCCGGGTTGCCAGACAGGCGTGAAGCTATGTCTCGCGCTTCGCTCGTAGCCAGGCGATCGCCGAAGTTCAGCACGTTGACGGCGGAACCGGTGTCGGCCGGAACCACTCGGTCCGTCCCATATCGGTTGACGAAGTCCTGCATGCGTTCCGGCGACACCTTGCTGTCGAGTGGCACCACCAGATTATCGCCGGTCGGCAACGACATCTGCGCATTGTACGGATTGCCGAGCTGGGCAGTCATGGCACCGCGCATCGTCGCGGTTGTCCGGAGCGCCTGCTCCGACGCAGGATCGATGGCGAGCGCGCCACCCTTGTCGATCATCGGCACCTTTGCGCCCATGGCGAAGCCCGGGTTGATCTCCACCGGTGACGTCGGCGTCGCCCGGAAGGCGCCTGTCGTCGGCTGCGTCGGCAAGGCGTGAAGGCCCGCTGCCTTGTTCAGGACATCGATGCCGGCCGGATCGCTGAGCGCGTCCGACACACGGGTCGTGAAGGCCTCGCGGGCGGCGGGTGGCGCCTCGATCATGTTCTCCAGGTGGCCGGTGCCGCGTCCCGGAATCGCTTCGGCTGTCTGATGAGCGATGACCTTCTGGCCGGTGCGAGCGATGGCCCGATTTATCGGGACGACGCCGGCGGCCGCCGTCAGCATCTGGAGACCGCTTCGCGCAGCGTCCCAGCCCCGTCCGGACCATGCGGCGCGGTTCATGTCGGTGTAGGCATTCACCGCGTCCCGGACCGCCGCACCGGTTGACAGCTCCTCGATGCCTTTGGTGATTGCGCTGGGTATCGAGGCATAGCTCGCCCTGGCCTCCGGCGGCAGCATGCGCCAAGCGATCGCCAGCGGATTGTAATTCTGCAGCGTGCGCGTCTGCGGGGCACGGCTGGACACGGATTTGTCTATCGAACCGTCGGGGTTCATGCGAAAGCCTGGCACTTCCGGCTCCTTCGGCGGTTGGACGCGAAAGCCAGGCAAAAATGAGTCAGGTCGGATGTTGAAGAACATCATGCGCTCCCGCAAAGCCTGAGGCGATTGCCGTCCTTCGGAGCGCTGCGGCGCGGCAAAGGAAAGCTCCTCTCAATGTACGAGGAGCATTCCGACTTGTCAATAACTAAAGTAAGTTAAAATGACACTGGTCATTATGCGTCCAGTGACTGCACTGCTAGCAACCGTCAGCTCGCCGCCACGTCACCCACCACGCGCACCCTCACCCGCACCGAGTTGCCGGGCAGATAGGCAAGCGGCATGTCCTCGCTTTCGATGGTGCTGAGCGTCTTCGCGGCAGCGCCGGCGGCGACGGCGCGGTCGTTGGCGATGCCCTGGGCCATGGCGATGGCGTCGGTCCGCGTCATGTCCTTGAAGATCTGGTCGCACTCGCCCGAGACCTGGGCGATGGCCGCCCCCACGGCATTGGCGCAATCGCCGTGCTCGACATGGATCACCTGGGACACACCGGCCAGCTTGTCGGGGATCAGGAAGGCGCCGCCGCCGACCGCGATCAGCGGCACGTCGCCCGCCTCGGTCTTCATGCGGTCGATCGCCTCCTCGGCCAGGCGGGCGGCCTCGGCGAACACCTTCTGGCAGGCGGCGGCATCGAGATGGGCGACCTTGCTCTTGTCGCCAAGCTTGAGGACGCCGCTGGCCACGGCGATGTCCGTGGTCGTAAGCTGCTTGCCTCCGAAGGCGACGCCGTCCTTCAGGAGCCGATAGCCGACCGACACCGGCCCGACCTTGATCGGGTCGAGGGAGACGTGGCTGCCGCCGCCCAGGCCGATCGACAACAGGTCGGGCATGCGGAACAGCGTGCGCACGCCACCGACCTTGACCACCGAGTTGGCCTCGCGCGGGAAGCCGAGCTTGAGCTGGCCGACGTCCGTGGTGGTGCCGCCGACATCGATCACCATGGCGTCGCTGAGGCCGGAGAGGTACGCCGCGCCGCGCATGGAATTGGTGGCGCCGGAGGCGAAGGAATAGACCGGCAGCCGCCGCGCCTGGTAGGCCTCCGCCACCGTGCCGTCATTCTGGGTGATGAACAGCGGGCCTTCGATGCCGGAATCGCCGATCGCCTTCTCGAAGGCAGCGATCGTGTCGTGCGACAGGTCGGCGAGGGCCGCGTTCAGCAGGCCGGCATTCTCGCGCTCCAGGAGGCCGATGCGGCCGAGATCGGACGAGCAGGTGATGACGGCATCGGGCCATACCGCGGTGACCAACTCAGCCGCGCGCTTCTCGTGGCTGGGATCGAGCGGCGAGAAGATCGAGGAGATGGCGACCGACTTCAGTCCCCTGGCCTTCATCTCGCCGGCTGCCCTGGTGACGGCGGCCTCGTCGAGCGGCATGAACGGCCGGCCGTCGTATTCGTGGCCGCCCTCGACCATCCACACGCCGCCGCGCACCAGCTCGGCCAGGTCCTCCGGCCAGTCGCAGAACGGCGGCAGCGAGGCCGAGGCCGGCATGCCGAGCCTGAGGGCCGCGACCTTGCTCAGGTGCCGGCGCTGGACCACGGCGTTGATGAAATGCGTGGTGCCGATCATCACGCCGTCTATGCGCTTGCCCGCAAGCACGCCGGTCGAGCCGAGGCTTTTCAGCGAATCGAGGATGCCCGTGGTCACGTCCTCGCTGGTCGGCGCCTTCACCGCGCTCACCACCTTGCCTTCCTCGATCAGGACGGCGTCGGTGTTGGTGCCGCCCACGTCAATGCCAATGCGTCTCATGCGTCGAACACGCTCCTGAAGTCGATGTCATAGCCGAAGGCGCGCGGACCGACATGGTCCAGCCCGCGCGGCGAAAGGAAGACGGCAGGCGGTGGCAGGGCGATCACCGTGACGCGCTGGCCGTAGCGAACCGTCTCGCTGCCGACCGCCTCGCCCGACACCGAGTCGAGCACGCAGATCAGGTCGGGCGTCATGGCGAGCGGCTTGTCGTCGCGCCAGGCCACGATCCACTCATTCTGGAAGTTGATGGTCATGGCCGAGCCGCGCCAGCCATCGAGCCCGTCCAGCCGCAGGACGCCGCGCAGAAAGCCCTCGGTGGCGCGGCGCGCCACGTCCAAGACCTTGCCCTTGTACAAAAGCTTGCCCGGTTCGACCGACAGGATGGCGGCGACAGGATCCTCGTGGCGGCGCTGCGCCTCTCGCACGGCCTGGCCGATGGCGATGGCCTTGGTCGTGGTGCCGTGGATGCCCCATTTCTTGACCTCGGCGCCGGTGCGCGGCGGCTGGCAGGTGGCGGCGACCGAGCCGTACTCGACGCAGATCTTGCGCGCCACGCGCTCGGTCCATTTCCAGGTCGGCACCTTGTGCACGATGCTCTCGAAGCCGCGCACGTCGATCGCGGTCAGGGGATAGGGCGCCAGCCCGCCGACCGCAACCGACGTCATCTGCGCCTCGGGATAGGCCCGGCCCATCGTGTCGGAATCGACCACCGACCTGTTGAGATGCGCCGCCGCCATGAACGGCCGCACGCCGTTGGCGCCGCCGATTTCCATGCTCATCAGGGCGGCGAAGCGCCGGCCAATATGGCGCTCCATGACCGAGACGGCGCGCGCCAGCGTGAGGCTGTCGGTCAGCCGCTCCTGGCCGACCAGAGGCGCGCCCATGTTGGCGACCGTGCCGACCCAGTCGTCGTCGGCGAGGTCGGCGGCATCCATGAGCTGCACGCGATGGCCGTCGCGATAGAGCGCGCGCATGTTCAAGAGCGGCAGGTAGGGATTGCCGCCGCCGCCCGTGCCCAGCACCCAGGCGCCGACCGCGAGCGCCTCGATGTCGTCGAGCGGGAGTTGGCGCACGCTCACGCGAACACGCTCTTGAAGTCGATGTCGTAGCCGAAGGCGCGCGGGCCGACGTGGGCGAGGCCCTTCTCGGAGAGGAAGACCTTGGGCGGCGGCAGGGCGATCACGGTGACGCGCTGGCCGTAGCGGATGGTCTCGGTGCCGACCGCCTCGCCCGATACCGAATCGAGCACGCAGATCAGGTCGGGCGACATGGCGATCGGCTTGCCGTCGAGCCAGGCCACGATCCATTCGTTCTGGAAGTTGATTTCCAGCGTGGCGCCCTTGTGGTCGTCCATGCCGTCCAAGCGGGTTTTGCCGCGCAGAAAACCCTCGGTAGCGCGGCGTTCGACGTCGGCGACCTTGCCCTTGTACAAAACCTTGCCCGGCTCGACGCTGAGGATGGCGGCGATCGGATCGTCGTGCCTGCGCTGGGCCTCGCGCACGGCCTGGCCGATGGCGATCGCCTTGGTGGTGGTGCCGTGGATGCCCCACTTCTTGACCTCGGCGCCGGTGCGCGGCGCCTTGCAGGTCGAAGCGATCGAGCCGTATTCGACGCAGATCTTGCGGCTGACGCGCTCCATCCACTTCCAGGTCGGCACGCTCTCGACCACCGATTCCAGGCCGCGCACGTCGACGGTGGTGAGCGGGCAGGATTTCAGGTCTCCAACCGCGACGGACGTCATCTGCGCTTCGGGATAGGCACGTCCCATCATGTCGGAATCGATCACCGGGCGCCTGAGGTGCGCCGCCGCCATCAAGGGCTGGATAGAATTCCCGCCACCGATCTCCAGCGACATGATCCCGCGGAACCTGCGGCCGGTGTGCTCCTCCATCAGCGCGACGGCGCGGGCGATGGTGCGGCTGTCGGTCAGGCGCTCCTGGCCGACCAGCGGCGCACCCATGTTCGACACGGCCGCGACCCAGTCGTCATCGGCAAGCTCGTCGGCGGACATGAGCTGCACGCGATATCCCTCCTTGTAGAGTGCGCGCATGTTCAAAAGGCCGAGATAGGGGCTGCCGCCGCCGCCCGTGCCCAGCACCCAGGCGCCGACGGCCAGGGATTCGATGTCATCCAGTGTGATGTCGCGTAGCGGCATTGCGTTGCCAAGTCTCCCAACGGCTTCTATGTAGCGACCAGCTTCATTGCTGACAAAGCACCAGGGCACAATCCGTCCAGCTGGAATCAGCTGGACGGATTGTGCCCTGTGAAACAAACATCGCCAGTGCGCGCGAATCCGATCGGATGGAACCGCGTGCGGTTCCATCCGATCGGATTCCGCTCTAGTAACCAAGGAGATACCGAGCAATGTCCGAGCCAACCAAACTCGTCGCCTTCTGCGGCAGCCTGCGCAAGGCGTCGTTCAACCGCATGGCGCTCAATGCCTTTGTCGAAAGGCTCCCGGCCGGCGCGACGGCGCAGACGATCGAGATCGGTGACTGGCCACTCTACAATGCCGACATCCAGGCGCAGGGATTTCCGGCACCGGTTCAGGCGGCGCAAAAGGCGATGCTCGAGGCTGACGGCCTGGTTTTGGTGACACCCGAATACAACTACGGCCCGTCGGGCGTGCTGAAGAATGCCATCGACTGGCTGTCGCGCATGACACCGCAGCCCTTCGCCGCCAAGCCGGTCGCCATGTTCGGCGCCTCGGGCGGCGTGCTGGGCACGGCGCGCGCGCAGTACCAGCTGCGCCAGATCCTGGTGTTCCTCGATGGCCGGCCGGTCAACAAGCCCGAGGTCATGATCGGCGGGGCGCAGAACCGATTCACCGACGGCAAACTTACCGACGAGGCCACCGACAAGCTGCTGGCCGATCTCGGCGCGTCGCTGGTGCTGGCCGTCCGCCACGCCAAGGCGGCGGCGCAGCACGTCAAGTAGGCATCAGTTCGGACGCAGGCTGAAAATGTAGGCGACCAGGTCTTCCTGGTTGCGCGCGCCCAGCTGGAAGTCGGGCATGCGGCTGTGGTTGCCGTCATCGCCCCTTTGAGCGTCGCCGCCGTGATGTCCTTGCGCGCGCGAGGGACGGAAAGGTCGGCAGCCCGTCGGCGCGGCCGGTCGTGGCCGCCCGATTCACGACATGGCAGTTGGCGCACCAGCGCTCGGCGAGGGCCTGTCCGCGCATCGCATCCTGGGCGTCAGCGACGCCGCACATCGCGGTCGACAGCGCCATCACAACGGGGATCGTCACGGCTCGCATGTTTCCTCCAGTCGGAGGAAGCCTCGGCTTGTCGTCGGCGTGCCGTCTTGATCTAGGACAAGGCGGTCGTCTTCACATGCTCGGGCTGCACGCCCATGCCCAGCACCCGGGCGGGGATGCGGCGCAGGAACGGCACGGCATTCAGCAGACGCGCCGGCCACGGCGGACGCAGTGGCCGCGTGCCGGCGAGTGTCGGCGCGATCATGCGGCTCTGCAGGAATACCTGGACGGCCTGGGTGGCGCGCACCGGCCAGCGGCGGCGCCGTTGCACGGCCGCGAGATCTGAGTCCTTCAGACGCCCTTCCTTGAGCGGGCGGGCCAGGATGTTCGAAGCGGCGACCGCATCCTGCACGGCGATGTTCACGCCGACGCCGCCCAGCGGTGACATGGTGTGCGCGGCATCGCCGATGCAGAGCAGGCCGGGCTTCCACCACTTCTCCAGCCGGTCGACGCCCACGGTCAGCAGCTTCAGATCGTCGACGGTGGCGAGCTCGTGCACACGGTCGGCGAGGAACGGCATCAGCTTGACGATGCGCGCGCGGAACTTCTCGATGCCTGCCGCCTTCAGCGTCTCGGCCGAACCCTTGGCGATGACGTAGGCGCACTGCCAGTAGTCGCCGCGGTCGAACATCACCAGGATGCTGCCGCGATCGAAGCGGCCCATGGTTTCAGCCGAATCGGTGGGCTGGTGGCTCAGGCGAAACCACAGCACATCCATCGGCGCGCCGAGGACGACGGGCCGAAAACCCGCGGCCTCGCGAACCGTCGAATGGCGGCCATCGGCGCCAACGACAAGATCGGCGCTGATCTCCTCAGGCTTGCCTTCGATCGCGGCGCGCACCCCGACCACGCGGCCATCCTGCTCGATCAAGCCGATCGCCTCGGCATGCATCAGCATCGTGAAGGCAGGATAGCGCTTGCCCTGCGCCGCCAGGAAATCGAGGAAGTCCCATTGCGGCATCATGGCGATGTAGGGCGCGCGCACCGGCAGGTGGGAGAAGTCGGCCACCATCACGCGCTCCTCGCCGAACTGGCCGGAGAAGCGCGACACCTTCTGGTGCGGCAGCTTCAGAAACTCATCCAGCAGCCCGAGCTCGTCGATGACGTTGAGGGTCGAGGGATGCACGGTGTCGCCGCGAAAGTCGCGCAGGAAGTCGCCGTGCTTCTCCAGCACCACGGCCCGCACGCCGGCGCGCGCCAGCAGGAAGCCCAGCATCATGCCCGCCGGGCCGCCGCCCACGATGCAGCACTGGGTCGTGATCAGTCGAGCATCTCCCGCAGCACGCGGCCCGTCGCGGTGATCGCCAACAACGCCGGCACGCCGAGCGGGCCTTTGATCCATTCCTTGGTGGTCGGTGTGTAGCTCATGCAGTCCATGACCACGAGGTCGGGTTTTTTCGCGGCCAGCCGCTCAGCAGCGGCCGCCGCCTCGGCCTGTCCGGCGCTGGGCGCCAGCGCCTCGGCCACGACCTCGAGGCCCGGCCGCGCCCATTTCGACGTGAGCTTCTCGCCCTGCTCGGCGAGCGGAATGAGCAGGCCCAGCCTGCCGCGCGGCAGCAGCCCCGCGGCCAGGCCATTGAGCACGCGCGAGGGGAACAGCACGTTTTCGTCGCCCGGCATCGGCGGGAACTCGCCGGTGCAGGCGTAGACCAGCACATCGCAGCCGTCGCCGCGCAGCTTGGCGAGTGCCGCCGGCGAACGGGCGATGACGGCCTTCTTTGAGATCTTCACGTCGCGGCCGCCGCGCAGGCGCGTGTAGAGCGTGTCACCGCCGTTCTCGGGCTGCAGCCGATCGACCTCGGCATCAGAAAGCCCGTCGAGCGCGCCGCGCAGGACCACCTTGGTGCCGGCTGGCGCATGCGCCGCGAACAAGGCCGCGATGTCGTCGCGCGGCGCCTGACCAACGGTCACTATACCGAGAGTTCTGGACATGCAGGATTATAGCCCGTTGCATTGGCCACGCCGCTTCCTTGGGAGTACAATACAGCCATGTTCGATCGCATCACCTTCGATTCAAAGATCATGGGTGGCCGCGCATGCATTCGCGGCATGCGCATCCCTGTGTCTGTCATCGTGTCACATATCGCAGACGGTGCGAGCTTCGACGAAGTCTTGCATGAATTTCCGGCGCTTGAACGCGAGGATGTCCGCCAAGCACTCGGCTATGCAGCGGCGCTGACCCGAGACGAAGTCATCGCTTCGTAAATCGCCGCGTGAAGTTTCTGGCGGATATGGGCGTAAGCACGACAGTCGTTCGAGAACTGCGCGCGGCGGGACATGACGCGACACATCTTGAAGAACTCGGCCAACGAACGCTGCCCGACGCAGATATTTTTCGGATGGCACGGGAACAAGGTCGGATTGTCCTCGCTTTCGATTTGGACTTCGCTGATATCGCGGCCGCCACCAACGCCCACTTCCCCAGCGTCATCGTCTTCCGCCTACGCTTCGGGCGGTCAGCGCGCGTGATGGAGCGTCTTTCAGCAGTGCTTGCATTGGCTGAAGCGACTCTTGAAAAAGGTGCGCTGATCGTTGTGGATGAAGCTCGCATTCGGATTCGATCGCTGCCGATTGTCGACCGATCCTAATCGCCTGCATTATCGTTCAAGCACTATTGCATCTGAGTCATTCCAAGCCAGTCCGATGGCATCGCCAGGCGCACGCGATGCTCGTTCACCAGCATGGGTCTCTCGCACAAGCAGGGAGCGGCCGTCGGCGGTGCTGACGCGCAGGAGCGTCGAACCGCCCAGGAAGTTGGCGGTCTCGACGGTGCCCGAGACCCGCGCACCGTCCGACACAAGACGGATCTTCTCCGGCCGCAGCGCTCGGGCGCGGCCACCCTCCTCCAGGATGTTGATCTCGCCGATGAAGTCGGCGACGAAGCGCGTGCGCGGACGTTCGTAGATCTCGGTCGGCGCGCCGACCTGCTCGACCTTGCCGTGGTTCATCACGGCGATGCGGTCGCTCATCGCCAGCGCCTCTTCCTGATCGTGGGTGACGAAGACCAGGGTGACGCCCAGGCGCTTCTGCAGCTCCTTCAGCTCGAACTGCATCTGCTGGCGCAGCTTGCGGTCGAGCGCACCCAGCGGCTCGTCGCACAGTAGCACCGGCGGCTCGACGACGAGCGCACGGGCGAGCGCCACGCGCTGCTGCTGGCCGCCCGAGAGCTGGCCGGGCTTGCGCTCCTCCAGTCCGGTCAGCGCGACCTGGGCCAACGCCGCCTTCACGCGGCGCTCGATGTCGGGCTTGGGCACCTCGCGCATCCGCAGGCCAAAGGCCACGTTCTCGGCCACGGTGCGGTGCGGGAACAGCGCGTAGGACTGAAACACCATGCCCATGTCGCGCTTATGGACGGCGACGTCGGTGATGTCCTGGCCCGCGACATGGACGCGGCCTGAATCGGGCCGTTCGAAGCCCGCGATCATGCGCAGCGACGTGGTCTTGCCGCAGCCCGACGGGCCCAGCAGGGAGAAGAACTCGCCGGCGGCGATGTCGAGCGTGACCCCGTCGACGGCCAGCACGCGGCCGTCGAAGGTCTTGGTGACGTCGTCGAGTCTGATGGTGGCGGAGGTCATACGCGCACAATGTCATCCCGAGGCCGAAGGCCGAGGGACCTTTCCCGATCCGCAAAGGTCCCTCGCTGCGCTCGGGATGACAGTCTCACCCTTTCAAAATCTTCGTCACGCGCGCGTCGATGTCTTCCTTGCGCGCGTTGTACCACTTCCAGTCGGGCTGGATCAGCGTCGCCACCTTGGCCTCGGTGGTGAGAAGCTTGGCGTCGTATTTGGCGTCGAGCTTCACCTTCTTGTTGGACGGCGAGTACCACACGCCCTCGGCCAGGAGCTTCTGCACGTCGGGCCGCAGCATGTAGTCGATGTAGCCGAAGGCCAGCTCCTTGAGCTTGGAGCCCGGCGTCACGTTCAGCACCTGCTCCAGCGCCAGCACGCCTTCCGAGGGGCTGGCGAAGTCGACCGGCTGGTTCTGGCCGTCGTAGCGATAGACGCCCGAATCGTGGATGACGCCTTCGATGACCTCGCCCGACAGCAGCATCTTTTCCATCTGGCCGGTGAAATCGACCAGCTTGATGGGCTTCAGCTGCTCCAGCGCCTTGTAGGCGGCGTCGAGATCCTGCAGGCCCTTGCCGTAGACCTTGCCCAGCATCATGAGATGGCATTGGCCGAGGCTGTTGACCGGGATGATGTAGCCGCCACGCACGCCGGCGAGCTTGGGATCGGCCAGGTCCTTCCACGAGGTCGGCTTGGCGAGACCCTTGTCGGTACGATAGCCGAGCCCGATCGCGCTGGTGAAGATCGACACGCCGACGATCTTGTCACTGACGGCGTAGGGATAGACGTCGGCGACGTTGGGTACTTCCTTGGCGGTGATCTTCGGCATCACCAGCCCTTCGACCAGGCAGTTCCACTGCTCGTTGGAATTGGTGTGCAGGACGTCATAGATCGGATCGTTCTTGGGACTGGCCTGCAGCTTCGGGACGAACGGGAAGGCCTGGTCGGCCTGCACCGTGCACTTGAACTCCTTCTCGAAGGCCGGCAGGACCGTGGCCTTCATGATCTCGCCCCACTTGCCGCCCCAGGTCGTGATCTTGAGCGTCTTGGTCTGGGCGTGAAGGATCGACGGCGCGGCGAGCGTTGCGGCCGCGACGGCGCCGGTACCGAGCACTGTACGACGTGAAATCATGATGACCCCCTCTGTTCCCACCTAGAGTTTAACGTAGGCCTTGAGGCCGATCAGCCTTTCCAGCACCAGCACGACCGACAAGGCCAGCAAAATCGAGACCATCGAGGCCGCCGCGATGGCGCCGTCCAGGTCGAATTTCATGTAGTTGAACAGCACCACCGGCAGGGTCTCGCCCTTGGGCACGACCAGGAACAGCGAGACCGGAAACTGGTCGAACGACACGATGAAGGCAAAGACGCCGCCGGCGAACACGCCCGGCCGGATCAGCGGCAGGGTGACCTCGAAGAATACCCGGGTCGGGCTGGCACCCAGCACGGCCGCCGCCTCCTCGATGCGCCGGTCGAAATTGTGCAGCACGGCGAGCGTCGTGCGGATGACGTAGGGCACGGCCACCAGCGTGTGGGCCAAGATCAGGCCCCAGACCGGCCGCCCGATGCCGGCCAGCAGGTAGGACTGGAACAGCGCCAGGCCGGTCAGGATGGCGGGCAGCATCAGCGGCGACATGAAGAAAGCCGTCAGGAAGGACCGGCCCGGCAGGTTGCCGCGCGCCAATGCCAGCGCACAGGCGCCGCCGATCACGATTGACAGGACCAGCACGCAGCCCGCCACCCACAGCGACAGGAACAGCGCGTTCATGAACTCGGGGCTGCGGAAGAACTTCTCGAACCAGCGCAGGCTGACTCCGACCGGCGGGAAGGAGATGTAGGGCGTCGGATTGAGCGCAAACACCAGCACGATGGCGATCGGGGCCAACAGGAACGCCAGCAACAGCCCGTTCAGCGTGAGATAGGTCGCGCGTCCGGCGTCGAACGGCCGCTTGTTGCACCCCGTGTTCATGCCAATCCCTGCTCGCCCGACAGGCGGGCCAGGATCCTGTTGTAGGCGACGACGATCAGGAGCGAGACCAGCAGCAGCACCACGCCCAGCGCGCCTGCAAAGTTGGGATTGAAGCTGGTGCCGACCTGCTGCGCGATCAGCATGGGAAGCGTCAGCACGTCGGTGCCGCCCATCAGCGAAGGCGTGACATAGGCGCTGATGGAGAGCGCGAAGACCAGCAGCGAGCCCGCCAGGATGCCGGGCAGGCTGAGCGGCAGGGTGACCTCGACGAAGGCGCGGAGCCGGCCGGCGCCCAGGCTGCGCGCCGCCTGCTCGAGCCGCTCGTCGATGCGACCGATCACGCCGGTCAGCGTCAGCACCATGAAGGGCACGTAGATGTGGACCAGCGCCACCACCGTGCCGAACTCGTTGTACATCAAGGGCAACGGCTTGCCGATCACGCCCCATTCCATCAGCAGCGTGTTGATGACGCCCCTGTCCTGCAGGATGGTCATCCAGGCGAAGGTGCGCACCACAATGCCGGTCAGCATGGGCGCGATCACCGCCATCAGCACCAGCGCGTGACCCAGCCGTGACTGCATGCGCGCCATCCAGTGCGCCAGCGGATATCCGATCAGCAGCGACACGACGGTGGTGATGAAGCCGATCCGCAGCGTGGCCCACAGCGCATCGTGGAAGATGCCGGCGGTGTCGAAGATGAAGCGCTCGTAGTGGCGCGTCGTCGGGAACGCATTGGGGTTGGTGACGGGATTGCCCGAGTAGAACGACATCATCGCCATGACGCCGAACGGCAGGACGAAGAACAGCACGAACAGGAGCAGCGCGGGCGCCAGCAGCCAGGCGATCGGCGAAGGTCGGGAAGCAACAGCCATGTGTTGCCCATCGTGGCCGAAGCCAATGCTTCGGTCCACGCCGAAGGACAGCCACGATCAACCCGTGATACGGGTTGGTCGACATGGCATCGAAATTGCCGCTGCTTCTGCTGCTGATCGCGATCACCTGCCTCAGCCAGTTCTATCGCGTCTCCAACAGCGTCATCGCGCCCGAGCTGACGCGCGACCTTGGCCTCAGCGCGCGCCAGCTCGGCTGGGCGGGCAGCGCCTTCTTCTTCGCGCTTTTCGCTGTGCAGGTGCCGGTCGGCATGTGGTTCGACCGCTACGGTGCGCGCCGCACGGTGGCGGCGCTGTCGGTGCTGGCCACGCTGGGCTCGCTGTGGATCGCCGCCGCATCGGATGCCACGGACCTGATCGGCGGCCGCGCCATGGTCGGCGTGGGCTGTGCCGCCTCCTTCATGTCGGTGGTGTTCCTGTGCTCGCGCTGGTTCGCGCCAGCCCAGCTCGCGACGGCGCTCAGCTGGGTGTTCGCCGCTTCCAACATCGGCACGCTTGCCGCGGCCACGCCGCTTGCCTGGATCGCCGCGACCGTGGGCTGGCGCAACGGCTTTCTCGGCCTCGCCATCGTCACCGTGCTGGTAGCCCTGGCCTTCTACGCGGTGGTGCGCGACCGGCCGCCCGACAAGCCGGTGCCGCCGGCCAGGCGCGAGAGTTTCGGCGAGATCGCCAAGGGCTTGCTGGAAGTGTGGACCACGCGCGGGTTGGTGCCGGTGCTCGCCATGCACTTGTTCGCCTACACCACCATGCTCACGGTGCTGGGCGTCTGGGGCGGGCCCTATCTCTACGACGTCCACAAGCTCGACGCCGTGCAGCGCGGCAACGTGCTGCTGGCGATGGGCGTGGCGCAGATCCTGGGCATCCTGGCCTACGGGCCGATGGATCGCCTGCTGCGCTCGCGCAAGAAGGTCGTGCTGGGGGGCGCTACGATCTCGATGGCGCTGCTGGTCATTCTCGCCCTGTTGCCCAAGCCGCCGCTCGCGCTGGCCGTGGTCCTGCTGACGGCCTTCTGCTTCTTCTGCGCCTTCGGCACGGTGATCGTGGCCCAGGGTCGCGCCCTCTTCCCCGACCGGCTGGCCGGCCGCGGCGTCACGACGGTCAACATGGCGCAGTGCCTGGGCCTCACCGTGCTGCCGGCGCTGGTCGGCTACATCGTCGAGGCGTTCGGCAATTCCGACCTCGCCTATCGCGTGGCGTTCGGCATTCTCGCGCTCGGCCTGGTGATGGGAGCGAGCGTCTATGTCCGTTCGCGCGACAGCGCTACTGCGTTGCCTGCTTGAGGTAGGCGACGAGATCGGCGAGCTGACCCGGCTGCTTGACCCCGTTGAACACCATCTTGGTGCCGGGCACCTTGCCCCTGGGATCGCGATTGTAGTCGGCCATCGTCGTTTCATCCCAGACGATGCCGGATGTCTTCATGGCCTCGGAGAATTGGTAGCCCGCAGCCGTGCCGGCCTTGCGGCCGAACACGCCGTGCAGATTGGGACCGGCGGTCTGCGCGCCGTCCTTCACCAAGGTGTGGCAGGCCCGGCATTGCAGGTTGAAGACGCGCTGGCCGCGCGTTGCATCGCCTGATTGGGCAGATGCCTGTGTTGCGAAACCGACGATCACGGCAACCACGGCACCTGCCCAAATCTTCATCCCGCGTCTCCAAATGGCTAGCTGGCCATTCCATGTGGGGGGACAACGGCCGGCTGCAAGAGCCGGGCGCTGTGTTCACTCTCCAGCAGCTTGCGCTTGCGACGGACACCCCAGCGATAGCCCGAGATCGAGCCGTCCTTCTTCACGACCCGGTGACACGGCACGACGACGGCGAGCTTGTTTGCCGCACAGGCCTCGCCGACCTCACGCGCCTGCCGCGGCACGCCAAGCCGGGCCGCGATCTCGCCATAGGTGGCGGTCGTGCCCACCGGGATCTCACGCAGCGCGTTCCACACGCGGCATTCGAGGTCCGACCCCTGCAGGTCGAGCGTGAGATCAGCGTCACTTTCCGGACGGTCGATCATGGCGGCGAGCTTGCCGATCGTCTCGCTCAACGCCTCCCGGTCCTCGACAAGGTCGGCGTCCGGAAAGCATCCTTCGAGCTCGGCAAGGCCGCCATCGAACGCCACACAGGCCAGCCCGCGCTCGGACAGGGCGGCAATGAAGGGCCCGAGCGAGCTGTCGCCAAAGGCATAGCGGATCGTATTCATGGTCTTCTCCATCGCTCATCTTCGATGATCCGAAGATAGGGAAGCTGCCTGGAATTGACGCTCCGCTGGCGGATTGGAATTCGCAATCTTGCCGCCATATTGATGCCCTGATGTCCGATCTGTTCGCCCCCGATGCCCGGCAGGAGCTCCACGACGGCGCGGTGCTGCTGCGCGGACGCGCGCTGGCGGTCGACCGGGCTCTGCTCGACGCCATCGAAGGCATTGTCGCGCAGGCGCCTTTCCGGCGGATGGTCACGCCCGGCGGCTTCCAGATGTCGGTGGCGATGACCAATTGCGGCCGCGTCGGCTGGGTCGCCGACCGCACCGGCTATCGCTACGATCCCAGCGATCCCGAGACCGGCGCGGCATGGCCCAGGATGCCGGATGTCTTCCGGGACCTGGCCCGCGAGGCCGCGAGCGATGCGGGCTTCGACGGCTTCGCACCCGAGGCCTGCCTGATCAATCGCTACGATCCCGGCACGCGCCTGTCGCTGCACCAGGACAAGGACGAGCAGAACTACGCCCATCCCGTCGTGTCGGTATCGCTCGGCCTGCCCGCGACCTTCCAGTTCGGCGGGCTGAAGCGATCCGATCGGCCGATGAAGGTGCCGCTACAGCATGGCGATGTCGTCGTCTGGGGTGGGCCGTCACGCCTCGTCTATCACGGCGTGCTGGCGCTGAAGGATGGCGAGCACCAGCTGACCGGGCGGCGGCGGTTCAACCTGACGTTCAGGAAGGCGCTGTGATTCCGTCGTCCTGAGCGAAGCGAAGGACCTCATCGCCGCTTGCAACCGGCATGAGATCCTTCGCTACGCTCAGGATGACAGCGTTGTGGTGTTACGTAGCTCCTACTCCGGCTTGATGCGCTGCTCCTTGATCAGGGTCACCCAGCGGCAACGAAGAACGGCAAGGTGATTTCCTTGGTCACCGGCTCGAATCCGAGCTTCACGCGTTGGCTGATCTTGATGTCACCTTCGGCCACGCCGCGCAGCGGCGCGTTCACGCGCACGCCGGCATCCATGTCGACCAGCGCCACGACGTAGGGCGCCGACGCCTTGAAGAAGAAATTGAAGGGATGGTGGCAGACCGTCCAGGTATGGATGACGCCGCCGGTCGACATCTCCTTGAAGGTGCTCTCCATCGAGAAGCAATGCGGACAGACGGGCCGCGGATAGTGCCGCGCCTTGCCGCACGCAGAGCAGTGCTGGAGCATGAACCGGCCTTCGCGCATGCCATCCCAGAAGGGCCGGCTTTCGCGCGTCGGCGTCGGCAGCGGACGCTCCGGGGCCGCAGCCGTCGTCGGCGTCGTGCTCATGCCGCCCTCCGCAGGATCGCGACCGAGCCGTCACCCATGTCGCCATAGCCCGTGACCAGGCCGACCTCGGCGTCCTCGACCTGCGCCTTGCCGGCCTCGCGGCGAAGCTGGCGCGTCAATTCGACGACGTGGTTGAGGCCCACGACATGGCCCTGGCTCAGAAGGCCGCCATGGGTGTTGATCGGCAATTCGCCGCCCACGCCAATGCGGCCGTCCATGATGAACGGTCCACCCTCGCCTTTCTTGCAGAAACCCAGAAGCTCGAGCTGGTTGATCACCGTGAAGGTGAAGCAGTCGTAGATCTCGGCGACGTCGATGTCCCGGGGTCCCAGACCCGCCATGTCGTAGGCACGAGGTGCTGCTTTCGCGAGACCGAACTCCAGCAGATCGGGACGTTGCGCGATCGACGCCGGTGATTCGGGATGGCCTTCGGCCACGCCCATCACCGTGACCAGCGGCTTCCTGAGGTCGCGCGCGCGGCCGGCGGCGCTGACGATGACGGCGGCACCGCCGTCGCTCTCCAGGCTGCAATCGAACAGCCGGAACGGATCAGAAATCATGCGCGAGGCGTGATGCTCCTCGACCGTCAGCGGTTTGTTCATCACCACGTTGCCGTTCAGGATGGCATGCTGGCGCGTCACCACGGCGATCTCGGCGAAGTGCCGTGCCGTGGTGCCGTAGAGCTCCATGTGGCGGCGCGCACCCTGGGCATAGAGCTGGGCCGGCGCGAACATGCCGATCGGCGCCTCGAACTCCGCCGCCAGGGCGAATTGCGGGAACTGCTGCAGGCGCGTGCTGACGCGTGCGCCGGAATAGCCGGTGCGGCCGACCGAGATCAGCACGTGCTTGCACACGCCCGTGGCCACCGCCATCGCCGCGGTCTGGATGGCGGCGACGCAGGTGGCGCCGCCCATCGGCACGAACACCGAAAGCTTCAGATCCGGCAGGCCGAGATTGGCGATGAAATCCTCGGCGATGCCGCCGCCCGGGAAGTAGGGCACCACGCCGTCGATGTCGCGTGGACTGAGTCCTGCATCGGTGATGGCAGCCAGGCTGGCCTCGAGCTGCAACGCCAGCCCGCTCTTCGGGGTGCCGCGCGTATAAGCGGTCTCGCCGACGCCACTGATGGCAGCCTTCTCTCGCAGCGCATGCGCCATGTCGTTTCCTCCGCGACCATGGTGCCCTTCCCCACGGGAAACAGGAAGGGCTAAGCTCTGCCCTCACGTCGGGGGGAAGAATGTCGAATAAAGAACTGGTCTCGCTGAGCTCTGTCGAACTGCGCCGCCGCATCGGCACCAAGGAAATTTCGCCGGTCGAATTGTTGGATGCCTGCCTCGATCGCATCGGAGAAATGAACCCGGCGGTCAACGCCGTGACCGCGATGTCCGTGAAGCGCGCGCGCCAGGAGGCCAAGGCCGCCGAGACCGCCGTGCGACACGGCGAGGATCTGCCGCTGCTGCACGGCCTGCCGACCGGCATCAAGGACCTCGAGGAGACCAAGGACCTCCTCACCACCTACGGCTCGCCGCTCTATCGCGACTTCGTGCCGACCTGGGACAACGTCATGGTGGCGCGCGTACGCGAAGCGGGCGCGGTCGTGGTCGGCAAGACCAACGTGCCGGAATTCGGCGCCGGCTCGAACAGCCGCAACCCGGTGTGGGGCGCCACCGGCAATCCGTTCAATCCCACGCTCAACGCCGGCGGCTCGTCCGGCGGCTCGGCGGCGGCGTTGGCGACCGACATGCTGCCGGTCTGCACCGGCTCCGACACCGGCGGCAGCCTTCGCAATCCCGCGGCGTTCTGCGGCGTCGTGGGCTTCCGGCCGTCACCCGGCATGGTCGCGGTGGAACGCCGCGCCATGGGCTGGACGCCGATCTCGGTGCTGGGCCCGATGGGCCGCAGCGTCGCCGACGTCTGCCTGCTCTATGCCACGCAGATCGGCCAGCACGATGCCGATCCGCTGTCCTTCCCGCTCGAGCCCGACGCCTATGCCGAGCCTTGGCCGGTCGATCTCGGCAGCCTGCGCGTGGCCTATACCGAGGACTTTGGCGGCGCGCCCGTCGAGAAAGGCATTCGCGAGACGTTCCGCGCCAGGATCAACGCGATGAAGCCTCTGTTCCGTAGCCTCGACAAGGTCGAGGTCGATTATGGCGGCGCCGACCGCTGCTTCGACGTGATCCGCGCGGTGAGCTTCCTGTCGCGCTACCAGGATCTCTACACCAACAATCGCAAGATGCTCGGCCCCAACATCGTGGCCAACTACGAGATCGGGGCCAAGCTGTCGCTCGCCGACTTCGCCTGGGCGCACGGCGAGCAGACGCGAATCTTCCGCGCCTTCCAGCAGCTCTACAGGGATTACGACCTGGTGATCGGCCCCACGGTGGGCTTCACGCCCTTCCCGTGGAAGCAGCTCTACATCGACGAGATGGACGGCAAGAAGCTGCGCAACTACTACCATTGGATGGCGACGAAATACTTCGTCACCCTGACCTCGAACCCGACGGTCTCGCTGCCCTGCGGCGTCGACCACAAGAAGATGCCGTTCGGCCTGCAGGTGATCGGCCGCTTCCGCGGCGACGGCGAGGTCTTGGGTGCCGCGCACGCCATGGAGCAGGCTTTCAAGCGCATCTCCGGCCTCGCCCGGCCGCTGCCCGACATCGCCCGGCTGCGCAAGCCCGTGCCGGCGCTAAAGTCGATCGTCACGCACCCGCCCAAGCTCAATGCCAAGCCGACGAAGGCACCGGCGCCGGGGGCGTTGTAGGAGCGACGCTTATCCTCGTCTTCCTCCTCCCCTTCGCAGCCCTTCGCAGGAGGAGAGGCCTGACGGGATCGCGTTCGCTGCGACTCCCCCCGGAAATCCTCGCAAGCCATTGGCGCCTCTGCCCCTTCTGAGCCGGCATCGGCCCGGCGATGTCGCCTGAACAGCGACAGAAGCGACAAGGCGTATTCCCCTGCACGGTGGTGGGCAACGGACAGAAAGCCCGCCGGCGGTGCCTGCACTGCCGTCAGCGGTGCTGGAGGTCTCCGACGTTCCCGCCGTTTCCGCCCGACCCTCTTGTGGGTCTGGAGAAGCTGACCCCCCATCGCTTGTGCCCCCGTCGAATTCCCGCCATTCCCGCAATTATCGCTACTGGTTTTCGGCTGCGGGACGGCGGCCGGCCTCGTCGCTCGCCATCCGGGCGCGCCCGTCCCGGCCGGGCAGCCGGCTGGCCTCGCGCGGTGCCTGCCGCGCGCGATGATATCGGATGAACGATGCATAGAACGGACGCCTGAAAGCGCGGCGGCGAGGTCAGAATAACTCAGGTGCTCTCCCGTGTCAATAACTATGGTCTGAGCCGGCTGTTTCGTTTTCGCGATTTTCCAAGCACCGTGGCCGGCCCCTTCCGGGAGCGACGGCGCCATGGCTCGTGTGGCTCGGCACCGAATCCGCTTCACCCAAAACAGTCATGATCACTGTGACGAGTTACCAGCGGGGAGAGGACCATGAGGACCACATAGGCCACATCCCTGTCGGCAAAAAGTCGCGATTGGGCGGCGAGCGGCCGGCCTGATTGCCGTGACGGCGGCGTGCACCACGGACGGCGGGTATGGGCCTTATGCCGAGCCCGGCATAAGGCCCATTATCTGGAGTTGGTTTTTATGTGGAGTGCCGAGCCGGCGACGCAGCGTTCAGCGGTGACGGTGGGCGGCAGGACTCGAGATAAATCCAGGCTGGTCAGAGGGACTGGAGGAAGGCAAGAAGGTTGGCCTGCGGCTTCCAAGGCTTCGCCTGAGCGGGCTCGATTCCGGCATGCTCCCAGAAGGTATCGAGCGCATCGCGCTTCATCTGGAGGTTCGTGGCAAGGTAGCGGCCGGTCGTGGCGACGCTGGCGTGACCGAGATAGTCGCGGATCACGGTGATGTCGGTGCCGGACTGAAGCAGCGCCACCGCGCAGCTGTGGCGCAGCACATGCGGCGTGATCCGCTTGTGGGCGAGCGTCGGATGCTTCTCTGCCGCGAGCGCCGAGACGTACTTGTGCAGGATGTAGGCGACGCCGTCCCGAGTGAGGGGATGGCCGTGGCGGTTCACGAAGATATGGTGCTGATCGGCGCGTTCGGCCATGCCGCGCAGGCGGTGCAAGGCATCGGCCGTCTCGCGCCAGAGCGGCACCAACCGCTCCTTCCTCCCCTTGCCGCGCAAGCGTACCTGCCGCGGCGGCACGAGCTGGAGATCCGCCCACAGGACGCCCGTAACCTCGCTCACCCTGGCGCCGCAGTTGTAGAGGAACAGCAGCAGCGCGTAGTCGCGCCATCCATCGGCGGT